>JBDGRJ010000030.1:0-1349 GCA_042218115.1 Minisyncoccia bacterium
TTAATCCCTGCACCAAAGTCAACAACGGAAACATTTTCATACTCTTCCAACAAATACTTGTAAAGTTCCTCGTAATTTCCTAACCTCTCTTTTGTAGAAATATGCTTTCTCAAAATCCATTCTTCGTCTTTATCTTTCAAAGACAATATCTTTTGGCTTGTAAAAGCTGAAAAAACTTTTCTCAATAAATCTCTTGTGTGGTCAATCTTATCCTCATCTGAATACTCTGGCTTATCAAATTTATCAAATGCCAATCCAACATCTTTTCTAGGCAAATCAGAAAACTCTTTTTTAGAAACTATTTTTTCGATTAATTGTTCTTTATTCATGTTAAAATGTAAAAATGATGAATATAAAAATCAATTGCAGTAACCATAATGATACATATGCATTTTATTCGGCTTACCTATACTGGTTCTCGGGAATTGCCTCCATCTGCCTTGTTCGCCTTTTATAAAAAGGGACACTCCATCCTGCAAAATCTCTTCTTTTGAGGGAGTAATGCCGAATAAGCTATTGAATGTATAGGCAATCCCTTTGATGAAAGACGGTTTCATGGTTATAGTTTCGTTAATCTTGCCTTCTGAATTAGTTTTAACGGTAAAACTATTACCAAAATTAGAGTATTTTTTAGATTCGAACTTCAAACCATATTCCTCATTAGGCTTTAATGAACCATTACCTAAGTCGTAATCACGAGCTTGCTCTATTTCTTTATTAGTCATAGTTTCTGGATTACGTTGGGTCTCAAGAGTATTACTTACCGTACTATGACCTTGTACATAAACTTCAAATTTTTCACCCAAATTAAGATTCTTTGGATCGGTAACTGCAGTAAACCCATAAAATTCTTCTCCATAAAATGTAGATGTATTGACGGGAGTCTCAAGCACAGGAACCAGTTTCTTCAAAACAGGCTCTGAGTTAGAGGGATTTTGGGCAGGATTTTCGGTAATATATAAATAATTTGTGTCCTCATAATCCCATGATTTTTTGAGATTATATACTTCATAATACATACCTTCAGAATTTGTGGTAAATTTATCTACTTTGTTATCGTTGAAGTAAAGCCAATATTCCTCATTACCATCTAATCTAGCTGATTCCAAAGCCATAAAGCCGCCTTTTACAAAGGCCTTTGAAGGAGGAAAACTCAATTTAGGCAATGGATCCCCATAACTTATCGAAGATTTAATTTTATCATCACTGCTTAGTGAATTATTATTGCTTACATTGGAAGAAGCATATACTTTTTTATCCAAAGAATTATCAACACTGACATCTGACAAATTATTAGCGCTTACATAAAAATCTATGGTTGTTATGTGTCTAGGGCCTCTTTTTAAACA
>JBDGRJ010000031.1:0-10800 GCA_042218115.1 Minisyncoccia bacterium
CTATAGAGAAATCAGAACAGTACACCTCTTGGTCTGATTTGAGCCAAGAAGCTAAACAAAATAATCAAAGCAACAGTCAGGTAAGCTCTAATAAATTCCAGCTTTCAGAGGATATGGTAGTTGCCCGAGGTGATGGCACTTATACATTGAATGAAGGTGACGCTGTGGTAGCTGATAACCAAGTGGGAATAAAGCTAGAAGAGATAACTAGACTTAGCCGACAGCAAAAAAATAAGTTTGGGCAAGATAAGTACTGGCTCAAATTCAACTTCTATGCAGATGGAAAAAAGATAACACTAAAACCGATTCGCTTTAGTGGTGTTTTCCGAGCAAATAATAGCAACAAGCTCTATAGCCTGGATGTGGGTTATAGAGCCTCTAGAACTGATATTGAGGAGGGTAATAAACAGGTTACAGTAACTATAGACTCTCTGGACTCCAGAAAGATAAATAACTGCAGAGATCTGGTAGATCTGTGTAAACAAAAAAACAGAGACGGAGAGTTTTGTGAGAGGAAGTATTGTCCTACCGAAGCCACACAAGGCGAACAGGTATTTAAAGAAGGAATATATACCGCAGTAGTTCCGGATAAACTCGAAGATATAGGGGGGAATATACTAGATCAGATGCAAGTTTGTCACAGTAGTGTAAAAGATAAACTACAAACCAAATCTAGTCTTGATCGGGTTGTAGTTCGGTTCATCTATGGTGATGGCTCTGCTAAAACCACTGATATAGGTATAGTCTGGCCTGTAAAGAAAGATGAGATTCAAGAAGAGATAGACAAGTGGAAGAGTAAAGGAGATAGTAGCTGCAGTAGTAATCTTTTAGCTCATGAGCTAGTACATCATTTTGCTCGTGGGATCTCAATGGATGATATATTTCACGAAGGTGTAGCTAATCTGACTGCTCAAAAAGTTACTCCGGATCCCAGCTCAAATATCTCTTGTGGTCAAAAAGGCTGGTCGGGCAACTCCCCCCAAAGTCACGCCAGTCAAAGCCAGATCAAATGCTATCAGCACTGCCTTCCTGCTTGTTACAGCTCAGCTAAGCAAGTGACAATAAAGCAAGGAGATAGCTACTCTATAGATGGTAAAAAGATAGTAATAGATAAACTAATACCTAAAAAATACTGGCCCGACACCAATAAAACCGGAAGCTATCACGGTGAGATTAAATACACGATAAAACAAAATGGAGAAAAGCTCGACAGCCAGACTACATATATCGGAGACCTTTATGATAAACACGGAGTTCGTTTTCTGCCGGATGGAATATTAATTGAGAAGATAATTTACCCTGATCGTACTGAAAAAACTAAAAAAGTAAGAATGAGGGTATACTCCGAGAAAAGATCGGAGACCCCGGACTATTGCAGCAGTAGCTGCAAGCCTTTGTGTCAAAAAAGAATAGGTGAGAATACTATCGAATATAGTAATCTAGATAATTATCTGAAATTACCCTGGAAACCTACCTTTAAAATGTTCTATAATACTTCTCAGTGCCTGTTATCTAAGTCAGAGGATGATTATCCCGAGATGACTAAGCATATAGTACAAACTGGAAAACAAGCTCAAAGAAGTGCCCAAAGATACTGTATAGGCACCGAGATTAAAAGTAAGGTCTCCCAAAGCACCTTTAATAATTTAGAAGATATATTTGATATCGGAAATGAATGTTCGTGGCAGATACAGAGAATTGCCAACATAGACTGTTGGAACAAAAGCTGTAAGCCTGGCAGAACTATTAGATAAATAATTAAAAATATACCATGAGCCAAGAAAATAACGAGCAAAAGTCTAGTATAAGGGATGTATTTTTGCATCTTTTATCAATAATAACACTCTACGGAAGCGTCTGGGCACTGCTTACAATATTATTTCAGATAATAAATATCTATATCCCAGACCCGCTAGAGACCTACAATCGTTTAGAGTCAGCAAGAAGATCCATCCGCTTTTCTTTGTCAGTGCTTATTGTGATGTTTCCAGCTTATATCTGGACACTGTGGTTTAACAATAAAAAAGAACAAGCAGAGGAGTGGACCAAAAGTACACGAACACGCTCACTACTGCGTAACTTCACTTTATTTCTAGCCGGGTTAATCCTACTTGGTAGTCTGGTTAGTGTAGTAAACCAGTTTTTAAATGGTGAACTTACTACCAGATTCGGGCTGAAGATCTTATCAATCTTTTCTGTGATTGGAAGTGTGTTTGGCTTTTATTTGACTAAAAATAAATAACATGAATTTTAGAAAAATCTTCTTTACTGTTGTAGTTGTATTTGTAGTTTTTGTTGTAGTATTTGGCTTTTATGTAGCTGGTTCTCCTAAAGATGCTCGTTTGAGAGATATAGATGATCGTAAGATTTCTGACCTGCAGAGAATAAGTTATTCTATCAATCAGTTTTACAAAGCAAATAATGACTTGCCTGACAATCTGGAGCAGATTAATATAAACAACGAGGATTTGCTGCAAGATCCACAAACAAATAAAACATACCGGTATAACATTATTTCCAATAATGAATATGAACTTTGTGCTGATTTTAACTTCAGCTCTAAAGAAAAGGATAGAGCCCATGCCCCACCCCTAGCTCCAGTAGGTGCAGAACAGACAGATTGGAGCCACTCATCCGGAAAAAACTGCTTTAAAAGAAAAGTTACTACTAGCACAAACAGAGGTACACCTTAATTTGTACTTATGAGCCGAACCAAAGTAGATTTAAAAGAAGTAGAAAAAACTCTAACAATCGAAAGAGCTGAAGAGAGGGCTAGAGATCTCCACCAAGGCCAGTACAGAAAAGCAGAGCAACAAGTGCCGTATATTGTCCACCCGATCGGTGTAGCGGAGATCGTCTCCGGCTATACTGAAGATGAGGATGTCATAGCAGCTGCACTTTTACATGATACAGTAGAGGACTGTGACTATACCTTCAGCGAGATGCAAGATGAGTTTAATAATAAAATCGTAGAAATAGTAAAAGATGTTTCTGAAGATAAAAGCCTAAAAGAACAACAAGGAGGTGAACAGTCATGGCAAAGACGGAAAGAGAAATATTTGCGGCATTTAGGAAACAAAGCAAGGACAGAATCGCTCCTGGTTGCTGCCGGAGATAAAATACATAATATAGAATCAATGGTTAGAGAGTATGATAGAATGGGTAAAAAATTGTGGGATAACCTTAACTCCAGCCCTAAACAGAATCTTTGGTATTATGGTGAAATGATAGACATTCTTGAAGATAATTTTAATAAAGGCTTTATTGAAAGGTTAAAACAAGACTATAAACAACTTCAACAGAAAATAAAAAAGTAATATGGCTGAGCTGTCACAATTTGAACAAATAGATGATGTCACCTGGGAGATAGGGACTGATTATCGAGAGGATATGAATGTAGCCGCTCGTGTTATTGCTACTGAGAACTTATTAAAAAACTTAGATCAGGGAGCGGTTGAGCAGGTAATAAATGTGGCTACTCTTCAGGGTATAGAGGGTTATTCTTTTGCTATGCCGGACTCGCACTGGGGCTATGGCGCACCGGTAGGATCAGTATTTGCTACTAATCCAGAGAAGGATGGGATAATAAGTCCCGGAGCAATCGGCTTTGATATTAACTGTGGTATGAGATTAATCAGGACTGAACTAGAGTATCAGCAGGTCAAACCTAAATTAGACCGCCTTATAGACGATCTGTTTGCCACAGTTCCGACCGGGGTTGGATCTTCTGGGGCAGTAAGACAGCTAAACAACGAGGAGATGGAGCAATTAATGAAGGAAGGTCTTCAGTTTTGTGTTGATAGGGGTGGTGGTTGGGAGAGTGATATCGAACATGCCGAGGATTTTGGAAAGATAGAGGGGGCGGATCCTGATGCAGTTTCTGGTAAGGCTATCGATAGAGGAAAAAACCAGCTGGGAACACTCGGTAGTGGAAACCACTATTTAGAGATTCAAGTTCTCAAAAAAGATGATATCTATGACTGGGATATAGCTGAAGAGCTTGGGCTCTTTCCAAACCAGGTGGTCATTATGATACATACCGGTTCCCGTGGTTTTGGACATCAGGTCTGTACGGATTACCTTGATCTATTTGAGAATGCAATGGAGAGACACAATATATCAGTACCTGATGATCAGCTGGCCTGTGCTCCAATGAAATCACAAGAAGGAAAGGATTATTTTTCCGCTATGGCTGCCGCAGCTAATTTTGCTTTTGCAAATAGACAGACTATCACTCACTTGACCAGAGAGGTTTTTTCTGATTTATTTAATGCAGATGCCAAAGACGATCTGGAGATGAGACTGGTCTATGATGTAGCTCACAATATAGCTAAAAAAGAAAAGCAACCAGATGGGAGAGAGCTTCTCGTCCACAGAAAAGGGGCTACTAGAGCATTTGGACCAGACCACCAAGAACTTCCTGGTAGCTTTAAAAATACAGGACAGCCCGTGATTATAGGCGGATCGATGGAGACCGGCTCGTCACTTTTAGTAGGGACAAAACAAGCAGAAGAAAAAACTTTCGGTTCTACCGCTCACGGCAGCGGGCGTACTATGAGTAGAAATCAAGCAAAAAAGGAGGTTCACGGCAAAGACAAACAAAGAGAGATGAAACAAAAAGGGATACATGTCAAAGCAGATGATATGGCAGTATTGGCTGAAGAGTCTGGGTTTGCATACAAGAACTTAGATGAGGTAATTTCTACAGTTTCTAAAGCAGAGATATCTCGTCCTGTAGCTAAATTTACTCCTATTGGTAATATTAAAGGTTAATATTTAATATAAAATTTATGTCAGAAACAACCTCCGGCGAACCTCGTCCAGATGATTCTGAGGTAGATATAACCCCCCAAAGGCTAGAAGAAGAAATAATTCCGTCAATCAAAGAGAAAATAGATGAAATAGAAAAAGAGCTATCAACTTTAATAAAAAAGATTAAAGAAGATGAGAAGGCAAACCCCGACTCTTTAACAAACCATATCCAATCTATTATAGATACTGAACTGGAAGACTTAGATGCTGACTTGTTAGAAAAAGCTATTAATGTAGCTGAAGAATTAAATAATAAAACTGATAAAGAGGAAAAAGCATTAATGCTAATTAAAGAGCTCAATAATTTGTTAGATAAGTTGGAGATAGGTGAAAGATTTTTATCTTTGGGTAAAAAAGTATTTGACAACAACAAAGGTGAAGAAGAACCGGACAGTCCAAAAATAGAGGAATTGGAGGGAACACAATTTGACTTACTAGACGATTAAAATCTATAATTTTTATCTTAAAAAATCTATGAAACTTGGAGCCCACAAATCAATAAGCGGAGGTTTTGACAAGGCGGTCGAGCGAGTTAGTGAAATAGGTGGGAACTGTTTGCAGATATTTTCTACCTCCCCCAGGCGCTGGCTTTTTACGGAAAAGACTGAACAAGAAATTGAAGCTTTCAATCAAGCTAGAGAAGAGTTCGGTGTAGATCCGGTTTATTTTCATGCTAGCTATCTTATCAACTTAGCTAATTTTGACGAAGTTGCAAACAAATCTAAACAAAGCCTAATCCATGAACTAAATCTGGCTAGTGAGCTGAATATTGAAGGTAGTGTAGTCCATACTGGCTCATTCAAACAAAGACAACAGGAGCCTCTACGAGATATGGATGGATATGACAAGTTAATTAAAAATATTCAAAAGGTCATAAAAAATATTCCCGATGATGTATATTTTTTAGCCGAAAACTCAGCTAATGAAAAAATTGGTAGAAACCTAGAGGATCTGCAGGCATTGAATGAAGATGTAGATAGTAGTCAGCTGCGAGTTTGTCTCGACACTTGTCATTTGCATGCTTCTGGCTATGATTTATCGAGTGAAGAAAAGTTTGAGCAATTTTTAGAAGAGTTCGATAATTTGATCGGTATTGATAAGTTGGAGTTATGGCACTTAAACGACAGCAAAGATAAGCTCGGTGATTTTAGAGATAGACATGAGAATATAGGTGAGGGCTATCTAGGCTTGGAGGTGTTTGAGCAGATTATAAACCATAAACAGACCCAAAATATTCCTTTTATTGTTGAAACTCCCGGTTTTGACGGTAATGGTCCTGATCAAAAAAATATTGATAAGCTGAAACAGTTGCAAGAATAGTATTTTCTCTTTATAATTTTAAAACCGAAAATAGAAACTTCTAGTAATTTAATTAAATAAAATATGGAAAAAATTAAAATTGAAGGATTGGACCAAGAAGGGCCTGGTGATATAGTGGGGGCTATTACTGCAAAAGTTGGGGTGTCTCCAAAGATAATAGGTAATATAGATATGGGAGATGGGTTTGCTGAGGTGGAGATATATGAAGAAGTGGTAGATCAGGTTGTAAGCGAGATGGACGGAGACACAATAGGCAAGTCAACAGTGAATATAAAAGAAGAAGATGAGTCAGGGAGTTATATAACTGAGATAGATGGCATAGAAGACTATATTTCCACCTTTGATGAGCTGGTTGAGCTAGAGCGAGAAGAGGAGATGAAGCAACACGAACAAGAGATGAAAAATTTATCCGGCGAAGAGAGAGAAGACAAAGGCAGGGCTTTACTTCACCTACAGGGACAAGATCAGGGTGAGGGATTGGGTGGCTATGTAGTAAAGTTCAAACGTAACTACGAAGGGGAGGAATTGCCTGATACAGAGATCTCAGTTGGTGATTTGGTGATGCTATCTAAACAGGACCCGCTCCGTGAAGATAACCCTACCGGTACCGTTATTGAAAAGACTAAGTATTCAATAACAGTATCCTTTGCTAGTAAACCCCAGGGATTTGTGTTTGGAAAAGGACTTAGAGCGGATTTGTATGTAAATGATATTACTTTTCAAAGAATGAAAGACGCCCTTCAAGAGTTAGAACAAGCTGATGGAGATCTAAAAGCACTGAGAGATATACTTGTAGGTAAAAGTGAGCCAAGATCTTTTCAATCTAAGAAACTAGATTATTTCCATAATCAAAAATTAAATCAATCACAACAAAAAGCAGTAGAAAATGCTCTAGCAGCAAAAGATTTTTACCTAATTCATGGGCCGCCCGGAACGGGCAAGACCACTACTGCTATAGAGGTGATACAGCAGTATGTAGATCGAGAGCAAAAAGTATTAGCAACTGCAGACTCAAATACTGCAGTGGACAATATGCTAGAATTTTTAATAGATAATGATGTAGATGCAGTGAGAGTAGGTCATCCAGCCAGAGTCACTTCAAAGTTGAGACAACACACCTTAGACAGCAAAGTGGAAGATAATGAGAACTTCAAAAAATCAAAAAAGCTCCGAAAGGAGGCATTTGACCTTAAAGAAAAACAAGATGAGCTAACATATCCATCCGGAAAATACAGAAGAGGGATGTCCAATGAGCGGATAAAAGAATTGGCCCAAAAAAATAAGAGTTCGAGAGGTGTCTCAGCAGAGAAGATAAAAGAAATGGCACAATGCTTGGAGCTTGAGGAGGAGATTGATCAAAAATTTGACCGATCAAGAGAGCTGGAGGATAAAGCAGTAGACCAGGTCATAGAGAATGTGGATGTAGTTTGTAGTACAAACTCTACTGCAGGAACTGACCTGATACAAGACCAGAACTTTGATATAGTGGTTATCGATGAAGCGACACAAGCTAGTGAACCATCTTGTTTGATACCTATTGTTTTAGGTAGAAAAACCATCTTAGTGGGTGATCACAAGCAGTTACCTCCTACTATTAAAAGCAAAGAAGCTGCAGATAGGGGGTTGGATAGAACTATGTTTGAAAGACTTGCTTATAATTTCGGAGATGAGATTAAAGATATGCTTACAATTCAGTATAGAATGCATGAAGATATTATGAACTTTTCGGCCCAACAATTCTACAACAGCAAACTTCAAGCAGATGAATCAGTAAAATCTCATACCTTAAATGATCTCAACTTTGACAATGAAAAGATAAATGGTGAAATAGGCCAAATTATAGATCCACAAAAGCCGGCTGTGTTTGTGAATCTGACCGGTGCTGACGTAAAAGAGGAAACAAAAAAAGACTCACCCTCGAAATACAACGAAAAAGAGGCCGATGTCGCACTACAGTTAGTAGAGGGTCTGAGAGTAGGAGGAGTAGAGGCTGAAGATATAGGGGTAATCTCACCCTATAAAGCACAAGTAGATCTAATCTCAAATGGTATAAAGGAGGAGAAGTTGGAAGTGGGCACTGTAGATGGGTTTCAAGGGAGAGAAAAAGAGGTGATAATAATCTCTCTTGTAAGGAGTAACAGAGAGAACAAAATAGGATTCTTAGAGGATGTAAGGCGGTTAAATGTGGCAATTACAAGGGCTAAAAGGAAGCTAATAGTTATAGGAGATGAGGTAACCCTGCAGTCACATCCAATCTACCAGGAATTTATGGAGTACATCGGCAAAGAAGGCTTCCACTTTACCTTCGTACCCTAATTTTGAATCTTAGAGACGATCTCTTCTTTATTTTCTTGTATTTTTTCTTTTTCTTCTTGTTCAGTATAAATCCTCAGTGTATGAGGAAGGGAGGAGGAGTGAGTTAAAGTTTGTACTATATCGGAGATTTCAGTAAGTGTAGAAATGTTGCCGTTGTATGACACTTTGATCTTAATTTCTTCATAATCCCCAAATGAGTGAGGAGGGTCTGCTACTATTTTTTTGTTTTTGATATTGCAGATCTGACCAATATCTCGTTCTAACTTGTTGATGTCAATGTCGCTACCCCGGGAGATGTTTAGCTCCTCTGGTTTTATTTTCACTGCTTGCTTAAATAGTTGTCTCTGATCAAGTTTTTTATTGAGATAATTTGCGGTTTCGTTTTCGGTAGTTCGGAGTCTAGTTTTTAGATCAGTATCATCCATCACGGATATTTCATCTACAGTCAGCTGTTCTTGTTGTACTAAGTGGTATACGGCCTTTTGTATCATTCTATCCGCTATTAATACGGTTTCGTGAAAGTATATTGTAGATTTCATCAAGTTTCTGGCAATGAGCAGTCCTTCTAGGGCCTCTTTATACTTAGCTTTAAACACTAGCTCTCCGTCCTTAAATTCAGCAGCTCTTATTATAGTATCGCTATCTATAGTTCCGTGTGCCACTCCGGAATAATAAGAGTCTCTGATTAGATAATCCATTCTATCTACATCAATATCACCAGCTATAATAGACCCAAGCTTACCTTTACCTTTGATTAGATCCGCAATATTTTCAGGATTAATATCGTTCTCTGTCAATATTGAACTGATTGGCTCTGATTTAATCTTTTGAATTGATAGATCTTCGTGCTCGATATCCTCATCCTCAAAAATAGTTTCAATAACATGTGAAAAAGGCCCATGGCCGATATCATGCAATAGAGCTGCTGCTCTTAGTGTCTTGGTTTCTTCGTTATTTAGATTCAAGTGTTCAGCAAACTCACTTGCTAAGTAAAACACACCTAAAGAATGTTCGAATCGTGTATGGGTCGTGCTCGGAAATAACAGATAAGTAGTGCCCAGTTGTTTGATTCGTCTTAATCTTTGGAACTGTTTTGTGTCTATTAGTTGCTCGAAGATATCTTCAAGCTCGATATAGCCGTGTATTGGGTCATATATAGCCATATTGTTTGTTATTAATTATTTTCAAACTTCTATACCAAAGTAGGATCTGATGAAATAACCTAGAGCAAAGTTTATAGCAGCTACCCCTAGACTTATTATTATCATTTCAAAAAATTTATCTTTGAACTTAACATCTGAATGGACAGTAGAGTTATAGAAGGAAAAGCTGAAAATTATAATTACAGCCACTAAGATAGTAGCCCCTAGACTCATCAGCGGATTTGACAACAGGAAGAAAGGTAGGATTAATAAAATTACAGCAACAAAGTAAGCTATACCAGTAATAATACCTGCCTCAATAGGGTTTTTTATACCCTCCTTTTCTTCCTGGGTAGAGAGATACTCGGATCCTGCCATGGATAAAGAAGCTGCAATGCCTGTGATGAGACCAACAATAGCAATTAAATCAGTATCTTTTAATGCTAGGGTTAGGCCCGCAAGCGCACCGGTAAGTTCGACTAAAGCATCATTAAGACCCAGTACAATTGAGCTGGTATATTCAAGGTGAGATTTATCAACCATTTTTAAGAGCTCCTCTTCATGTCTTTGCTCTTCTTTTATTATATCTCTAACTTCAGGTTCGTTTTTTAAGTCTTCATACACCTGTTGGGCTAACTTTTCACCGGACTCCATTAAATTTAATCCAAAGTTCAAGCCAAATATCCTGATGAGAAAAATGTACCACCAAATCTTTAATTTGTTAGGTGAAACCTCTCGGCTTGTTTTTTCTTTCCAGAGATTATAGTGCTCCTTTTCTTTTTTTGCAATCTTGTTTAAAATCTTTTTATCCTCTTCGTTGTTGGTATACTCAGATAGGTATTTATATATGTGATATTCAGTAATCTCATTACGTTGGGCTTGTAAAAATTTTTGATTCATAAGTCATAGTTAATTTAAATTTAGTTAAAACATTTACATTATAATATAAAGTTAAATTTTTTAAAATTTTACGCAACTTTTTTTAACTGGTAAAATATCAATTGAAAAGTTAAAAAACTTAATTTTAATAAATATTATATGAAAAAATTTAAGCCAACTTTTCTTATTTCCAGTTTATTTTTATCTTTTTTGCTTATAGGAGCTAGCTGCAGTTCTTCCAAACCTTCTAAGCAAGCACAAAACAGCAACGGACAGACAAAATCAAACCAAGAACTTTCAGGGTTAAAAGTAGGAGAGACTAAATCCAGCA
>JBDGRJ010000032.1:0-8142 GCA_042218115.1 Minisyncoccia bacterium
ACCGTATCCACTCCCGACAGCCCAAACTCTTGTATCGGCCCGTCCGATAATCCGGACAGATACAAAGGCTGTAGAGCCTATGACGGCACTACTGCCGGCAATGTATCTACAGTATTTGATGATGGTTTTGAACCGACCGGAGGAAATCAGCAAGCTTTGAATCAGGCCAGATCCAGCTGGGACTCAAATGGTTCCGCTAATCTGAGCGTAACTGCAGCAGCTCTACAGACTCAGCTGCACTCACTAAAGGCTACCTTTGGATCAAATGGTGTCGCGTACAGAGAGATACCGGCAAATAGACTGACGGAGACTACTGAGCAGATGAACAAAAAGATTATCTATGAGCTGACCTTCTGGGCCCGCGGTGACAGTCAAGCATTGAATATTACTCTAGAGCAACAGGGTGCAAACAGTAGTGTAGGTAACTTTACAGCTAACCCGGTCTCTATCTCGGGTGCTTGGAGAAGATATAAAGTAGGGCCCGCTACCTTTAAAGGTGATCCCGAGGCTACTACTACCTTAGAGTTTAGTATTAGCTCGGGAAATAACAAGGAGCTGTTCTTGGACAATGTAGAGCTTACTGAGCGTGAAGGTGCTGAGTATGTGATAAAAGACTCCTGGAAGCGCACAGTAAATGTCCAAGGCGAGCAAGTACAAGCTGATGTGCCACTTACTTGTGATGGCGACCCCAAGGACAATACACCCGGAGCAGCTCTAGGCTGTAGCCTGTATGAAGACAGCTTCGGCAATAGAAGAGCTGCAGTAGAGTTCGAGCGGCTGTGTCGCCCGAATGCGGTGGGTTGTAGACCGGTATTTGAGACTCATAACTCTGACTCGGCCCAAGAGCAGTGGTTCAAAGTAAAAGCAAGCACTTCCACTAAAGGTGCAGAAGCTACTGTTTCAGCTACAATAAGAACAGCCCCGAACCAAACTACAAGTACAGTACTAGGATCTTGTCAGACCAGACCGGAAGAGACATCTTGTTTTGTCGATGAAATTACGATACCGAACAATATTACTAACAGCAGCCGCACCAGCTTAGAGAATAATAATCTAGTCAGCTCAACCATGGTGGTCCCATCTGATGCCAGCTCCAGCTCACCGATCTATCTCACTGACCAGCAAAAGTTCCGCTGTAATAGCTCAGCAGAAGGTTGCTCCAAGGTGGCTAAACAAAAGCAATCGCTACCATCAAATACTTTCAGCTCCTACAAATTCGAATCTGAGCAGTTCTTACTGAATGACCCCGATGACTATGTCTCCGATAGAGAAGGAGAGGGCACGCTATGCAGGGATAACCTAGTCGGATGTCAGAGATTTAACACCCAAGATGAGACCGTGTTCTTCAAAGATCCGGAGATAGCTGGCTCCAGACTCTGCAACTACAAGGAGGGTGTGAATCCGACGATAAACGGCCAGCACAGAAACGCACCTAGACAAGGCAGCAACGGCTGGTTCAAAGACGGTGTCGGTGTATGTAAATACGAAAATAAACCAAGGCCTGCCGGAGCACCCCAAGGTAAAGAGTGTAATATAAACAGTGACTGTACTGTCGGCTCTACTACCGGCACCTGTAAGTTCAAGGGTACTGTACCTTGCTACTCTAATGCACAGACGGCTAGTGGAGACTTCAAACTGTGGTCCAATAAATCACAGGCGTATGATGGTTATGTAGGTTCTTGTCCGGCTAGTGAGAATCAGTGTACACAGCTGGTAGATAGATCGGACACCTCTCCTGAGCATCCAGACGGTAAGCCGTATTACCGCATCTTTGACAATAAGATTGAGCAAGCAGCCTCAGAATGTTCAAAGGTAAGCAAAAAAGAAGGATGTGTACTATTTGATGATACTACCAACCCGGATCAAAAATACAACACCAAAGAGACCTACGAGAAAAGCAGAGACCCGGACCAGGGCGGCTCCAGATACTCACAAGTCGAGCCGGTGACAGGACCGTCCACTGACCCCGAGGTCAATGCTGATATGATTCTGCAGGTGAACCAAAACAGGCAGTGTAGTGAGTGGTGGGCTCCCAGTAGTCAAAAGCTAGTGTATCAAAACGGAAAACCACAGTTGATAACTACTGATCTTCAAGTATGTAGAGGAACAGACGAAAGTGGCCGGTGCACAAAACCAGTTAATGTTAGTGGGTTTGGTTATTGTGAAACTGACCCTTCTAAATCTTGTAGCCGGAATAATCAGTGTAAGGAAGACTGCATAAGAAGACCTCAAGCACTGACAGAAAAAGCATATGTTAAGAGAGATACCAGCTTTGCTGGCTGGGACTACTCTGGTTATTCAATTTTAAATATGTACCAGATAGATAATTTTGTTAGATTAACATTTGATGATTACTTAAAGAATAACCAGAAAAAATTCTTAGTTTATAAAGTACCTGATTCTTTCTTTAGGGGTAATCCTAACACCAATCCTGGCTCTAGTGCTGAATCTTCTCACGGACGTTTCTTCTCTAATGGTTGTCAAGTAATTGAGGAAGACAATCCCGGCGGACCGCCTACTCCACAAAATCCTGATGACGATGAGCTTGAGAATAAAGACAACTGGGCTAAGTGCGGTCCGGGCCCCTCTAAGGGTAGGTGTTATGAGGGAATGTGTATAAAGCCGATAAAGAAAAATACAGCCAGTATGTCTTTTCAGCAAGACTTTACTTCAACTACTTTTGCCCAAGAGGCGAAAAGAACAAGTACATCTTCTGCGTTTAGAAAGTTTGTAGTTTCTGCTATAACCCCGGCTCAATGTAAAATTTATCCGGAGGAGGATGCCCCTTACCCTCATAGCGTTCTTCAAGGGGGAACAAAAGAGCTTCAAAACAACCAGAGGTCTTTTCAAAATAACTTTAATAGTAGAGTAGACAAGAGATATGAATTTATTCGCAGAAAGGCTGATTTCTCAAGAGCCAATATTTGTCAAAATGGAAATTGTGCATGTTCCTACAAGAAGGTAAGTTACGGAAGTACTATTGAGGATTACTGGAATTTTAGCACCCCTATTAATAAAGATGTTGGCATTTGTAGCGCAGGCAGTAGTAAAGGAGAGTATTGTAAACAAGACAGTGATTGCGGTTCGGCGGGAAACTGTGAAAAACCAGATAGGATTGAGCAACATTCAGGTAGTTTTGGTTATTGTTTAGAGAAAGACGGCTCTCTATTGGTTAATGGAGGGGCAAAAGAAATGTGTTTAAGTTGGCTACCGATAGAAACCTCTGCTACCACTTTTGACATATATAACAACGATCCTAGATCCGGGTATTATCCACTTGTGGATTCAAATCAAGGAGCTGGCAAGGTATATTGTTTGGATTCAGAAAATTATGGAGGTGGACAAGACTTAGATGCTTACGGCAAGAGACAGGTTAATCAGGATAAGTATCCGGCAGAGGATATCAGTGATATCGGTGATATCATTGTAAATCCATATATGTATGATAACCAACAATATAACTGGAGCAACTTCCAAAGAAGCTTTGGCGGGAACTTTTTTAAGGAGCAGGATTTACATTTCAATAACAATTCCAATGACCCTAGAAAGAAGTGTTATGACGAGAATAAAACGATTAAATATGATTATCCCAATAAAACTCGATATTGGTATCAAGATTGGTGGAAAACAAATAAACACTTCGACACCCCCATGAAGAATTTCTCTGGTTTTATTTGTGCCAGCAGAGATCAAGATCCTATTGTTCAGGGATTGCCTTCTCCAAGACAATATGCTTTGGATATGATGAGGCTTTGGGGATATAGTAACTTGACTTCTGATAGCGGTGGTATTGCTAATTCGAGATTATTAAGAATGTCTTTAGGGTCACAAGGCCATAATTATACTAGTCATAATTTTGCTTGGGGCTTAAAAGGAAAAGGAAAAAATATAAAAACTCTTTTTTCATTTGACCCTGCTGAAGGAAGAGGAACAGATGAGACTGGAGTTTTGATGCACCCCCCCAGGTTTTCTCCAAATGATAATATGCTCATGGATGTTGGGGGTAAATCTCCCTTGTATAATTATTCCAATGATACAACCAATTATATTAATACTAAATTATTAGCTCCCAATTCTACAGACAGTAATGAGCTTGATTTATATACTTCTGAGATAGAAGAAAACATAACTGAGTCTCAAATTAACTCAGCTTATTTCGTTCCTCTGAGGTATCCAGCTGGGCAAGAGGGTCATGTGCCTGCATTATTAAGTGAGAGTTTTAATATTCCGATCTCAGATCTTAAATGTTGGGCTGATGATAATTGCTCTAAGGGGGGTAATTCACAATACGTTCCAAGCAAGGATTTCGCAGAGAGGAATATTGAAACTGCATCTCAGTCAGGTGGCAGAAATAGAGAGTTTGAAAACAACACAGAGACTAAGCAAAACTTCGTTCGTTCTTATATACTCTCTCGTGATAAAGGGGGAGGGGGTTGCGGAGGAATAAATTCTTATTGCAAGTATAATTATCAAGGCAGTTTTGGTAAATATAATAGAAAAAACACCCACCAAAAGGACAGGATTCATACTAGATATCTTACTGTCATGTTTGAAACGGACAGAACAAAAAGCCTTACTGGAAACTTATTTCCTCCACAGAAGAAACCCGGTCTTCTACCGGGCAAGGACCCTTTTCAGGTTAATCGTACTATATTTGACGCTTATGATGGTTTGACCGTTATAGCAATGGACTTTAATAAGGAGGGTGATTTCTTAGGTTATGTTTACAGGTCTATAAGCCCTGATCCTGATAGTCAAAATTTGGACCATGGAATTCAGTATGCCACCTTTGCTACCCTTAAAGACCAATGCACTGATTTTGCTCAGGTTTACGAGGAAGAGAATCTAGGAACCGAAAAACCGACTAATAAAGCTTGGACAGATTTAGTTTGGGATAAGGCAAATTCTAATTTAAATGATACTCATATTTCAAGCCAGCTTAAGCAGCCTGTTACTGGCACTTCTAAGTTTAACAACAATACCGTTTGGTCTCCTTTTGGTACTACGCTACTATCTGAGGTAACACTAGACAATGCAAAGCACTACTTCGATCAGCCTACTAAGGGAGTGCCTTTGAGATGTGATAACAGTTCTATTTCTATTAGTTCTCAAAAGTATTGTAGTAACTTAGAAAATGCAGGTTATGACGATGGTTTAGTTTCAGCTTTGAGCAATATCAATCAGAATGCTAATTTGCAAAATCCTTATGATGATATATTAATGAACTTATTTGCAAAAGCTTTTGACGTCAAAGAATATGACTCTGGTAATTTAAGAAAATCAAATTACTTGCAAAGTTCTCCTAAATCAAAAGATGTTTCAGGTCAGCGTGCACTTGATAATCTAAAACCACCTAGAATATTTTCTGTAAACCCTAAATCTGGCTGTGGCACACGTAACTCTGCTGAAGATTGTTTAGCTGCAGATAAAAATAATATAACTGTTAACGGTCAGACCGGTTTTGCTAAGGATTATGACTCTATTCTTTCAGGTGGTGATCCCAGAAGAGAATTTACAGGGGTCGAAGGAGACTGGAAGGGCTTGGTTGGAGTTGGTAATCTAACTGTAAATGCAAAATTCTTTGCCTTTGCCGATAAAAATAGGATGCCTATCAGAAGAGTAGTTGTGAACTGGGGAGATCAATCAAGTGCAAGAGTCATGTCCAATGCAGATTGGGGTTACTACAAAAACAGAAAACCATTTTGTGGAGACAGCAGTGGTTCAGGCGTGTCTGAATGCTACAATGCCTCTAATGTACAGCAAATAAATCAGATTAGTAAGGAATTAAATCAAATTGAAGAAAAAATAAATACTACCACTGATGCGATAGAAAGAGCCCAACAGAGATATGAGGAGGTTAAAAATAAGCACTATGGTAAATGTTACATAGCAGCTAGAGGCAATAGGACCAGGTCAGGTTATTATGTATTTAGTTCAGGCTGGAAAAAGTCCGATAAGTATATCACCCCCCCATTTGGAGGAAGCTGTTCCATAGATTCTGAATGTGCAGGGAATAATAACCTTAACAGCGAGTATTGTGTTAATGAAAAAAATTCATCCATGTCTAAAAAACAAAAAGGAGGGGGCACAAATTTTGAAAGCCATACTGATAATAATAATGGGAAAGAGGTAAAATATAAAGATTTAAACTCAAATAGAGAACAAGGACCTGGTCCCCGCTTAGCTTCATTCACTGAGGACCCACTTCTTCATATAAAACACCACAAAGAATGGCTGAAAGACAAAAAGGATCAGCTGATACAAAAAAGAAAACAAAAAAGAAATCAACTTCAACGAGTATTAAATAGAAATGGGCTTACATGTTCAAGAGATAGTCAGTGTAATATAGTAGACTCTAATATGTATTGTGATGACGGAGTTCAGTCCAAAAGATTCAATGAACCTGTAACCAGCACTGCTGGAACTCCAGACTTCTTCTCCAATGCTAGCCGTGCCTGTACGGAAGGATTCTTCCAGTACAGACATCAATATACCTGCACAGCAAGTGACCTCTCTGACTCCGAGATTGCTACTACTGTAGAGAAAGCCACGGAGATCCCTTCTGACCTAAGCCCACAGCAACGACAATGGGCAGGTAACAGCAATAATGATTATTACGATGGACTAAGAGATAGACTTATAGACAGAGGTCTAAGTTTGCAGGATGAAGTCTGCGTATACCGCCCCAAGGTACAGGTACTGGATAACTGGGGTTGGTGTAATGGTAGTTGTCCTAATCATATTGGAAAGGACGGCCAAGGCAACAGAACAAAAGTCACACATCCAAATAATGAAGGTTGTTACACTGGTGGTGTTACAACAAATCAGTGTGATGAAGATCCGAGAGCTTGGACTAAATTTAAAGGTAAGATAATAGTAGTACCGAGACAATAAAAAAACACCTTGCTAGCTAGGATCTTACGGGATGTTTTCTTTTCTCGCTTGTAAAGACTCAAAACCAAGTCCTTACAAGCAAGTGCGTGTGGAGCCTGCACTTGCCTTCGTTCCCCCCGACAAATTGTTACGGTTCGGAGCATTTACTAGGCTTGACACACGAGCCAACGCATGTCACCCATTCGGGGTCCCCCCCTCTGTATCGCTTCAACTTGGAACCACCGTCATACTTCCAAGCCAGTTTCCCCTCAGAGACGGGCCCGAAACCATGAGCATTTTTCATCACACACTTGTTGTCTTTTACATTAACCACATACGTATTGTCATCTTCGTGAATACTGTTGGGGCAATTCCAGCTGTAGTGTTGCACCTCCTTCTCGTTATAGCAAGGCTTGTTGCACGGCTCGGGGTCTTCTTCCTCGAATGACTCGGGGTTGGGGCAGTTGCATATTTGCTCGGCCAGCTTTTCTTTTTTCATAGTATCGGCCGAAATCGGCATCGCATCCGACCCTTTGCAAGACCCGTTCCTCTTTTCACAAAGGGAGCAGGCTTTCTTGTACTTCTTGCTGACCCCGGAGTCGACTTCACTGTCTTTCGAGCTGGTGTCTTCACTGCTGTCAACTCCGACGTCCGTCAGGACGTCGGCATCAGCTTCGACGACGGTGTCGCCACCGCCGTTTTCGCCTCCGCTCGGACTGCCGCTGCAGGCGGCGAACAGAAAGGCGGAAATCGCGAAAAAAATGGTCTTTCGGACAAACATGACAAACCTCCGTAGGAGAGTCTAATTGGTTAGTTAGGCAGGCGCCAACCTGCGGCGATGGAACCCGCCCACGAAGGAGCGGGCATCAACGCCGCAGGTTATTCTCCACACGCATATCCTCCTTGCTTGTAAAGAGCATTATCCTAATCTTAGGATAACAAGAAAAAATAACACAGATAAAGAGAGTTGTCAACATGTTTTTTCCACAATTAAGCTGTTTTTTGTTTAAATTAAAGGTAAAATTTAAGTTATTAGTTTGATTGGCTAAAAAGATATAGTTATGTTAATATAAGCTTGTAATGAAAAATATGACCAAAAAAACAAAACAACCCAAAACTAAAGAAGAGATTATTGAGCAAATAAAGCCTGTGCTCAAAAACATAAAGTCATTAAAGCGAGCATTTTTATTGGTTATGTCAGAGGGCAGGTTGCAAAAAACAACCTGAAGTAAAGTGTCCACGATGTACTCATCCAGTACATAAGTTTGA
>JBDGRJ010000033.1:0-6128 GCA_042218115.1 Minisyncoccia bacterium
GTACCCCGTAGGTAACAGCCAGGACAAGAAGCCAGGGGAAGAAAAGCTGGAAAAGGTCCATCCCCATCATCGTCCTCACCATTTCTTCGAATACCATAGCTTTCACCCTCCTGGAGGGTCCCCATTCCCTGTTCCCAGAAGCCAGTCTATAAGGTCTCTCTTGTCCGTATCCTGTCCATTATCGCCGGATGAGACCCATAGAAGGGCTATTCCCACAAGCAAGATCCATATCAGGCCTGAATCAAACGTGTAATCCAGCAGTTCAGTCATCGATCCTGCCCATTTGTCACCCAGCAGCATCGCGACTACCTCTGAGAATCCTCCTGAAACAGAGAATGCTCCAAGAGTTATTATGATCACTATGAAGGCCAGCAGAGGTCTTCCAGAATCGGTGTTAAGTTCAAATCCTGTGAACGCCAGAAGCACTAGTAGACCGAAGAATCCTATCAGCCCAACGGTGAGCCTCCCAAAGAAACCAAGTATGAATTCCTGATAGTATGGATTTACAGTGATGAATCTTGCCACTAGGAAAGCTATTGAAAATGCGATAACTGCTGCGGCATTTTCATTTTTTTGGATAACCGGAACTTCTTCCTTTAGCACCAGATAGAAAAGTATGTAGGTTATGACAAACGGTAGAAGGCCAGTAAAAAAGTCAACCTGTGCCATGTTAGCCAGGAGTTTATTGAATCCTGCTGCCACTCAAGGTGTCACCTTTCCTCCATGTATTCATTCAGGTTCCGGTTCAGAAGCCAGAGCTCCCTGCCGATTATCATCAGGGCCAGCATCACTATCCAGGGGTAGAGCTGGTCTCCAAAGGTCATGAAAGAGTAGTTCCTGCTCTGGAAGAACAGTAGATCTATGAAAACTACTATCGCACCGAAGGAGAGGAAGGCGATTACGAACTCGTCCATCCAGTTCTCTATCTCGTAGACGAACTCCGAGAACTTCTTGTCATTCATGGGAGATCACCTAGAAATTTCCTCCACCGAATCCCTGGTTTTGATTCCTCATGTTCATCGCTTTTGCTAGCACGAATCCTGCCGCGACTCCCACGCCCGCAACTGTCGGGTTGTTCATCACGCACTGCATTATCGGTGCCGTACAAGCCATTTTTTAACCACTCTTACCAGTCAATTTTGTAGCTTCATTTATATTATTTGGCAGTTCAGACCGTCGCTGCTTCAGCCACCTGATCCTCAACATCCTCCATCGAGACGGAGCCATCGGCTTGATCATATTCTCCAGTGAATTCGTAATGGCTTTCCTCCACGCTGTCCGCTATCATCTCGTAGAAACCGGGGTCTCCCTCTTCCCTGATGTTTTCCTCGTAGAATTCGCTCACTTTTGTACCAGGAGTGGAATTGTATTCCATCACTACAACTTCAACTCCTTCCTCTTTCTCCACAATCAGGTAGTCCAAGGCCCCGAACTCCATACCTTTCTCTTTCAGAGGGTCAAGAGCTCGACTCGCTGCCATAATCGCCCGGTACTCTTCTTCGGTGACTTCATCCCTCTTCTCATAGTGCGCACCCTGATCTATGTTCTTCGTTTCAAGTTTTCCTGAATCACTGTCTCGCTCCACGAATACTTTGTTCTCTCTTCCTTCGCCTAAATCTAGAGCTCTTACTTCCCTGACATTTTCCGCGGAGTGATCAATGCATTCCTCGTAAAAATGATGTGCGGATTCAAAGTCGTCTTTTCCCAATTCTCCGGCATCGATAAACTCTATACCTCTACCCAGTGATCCCTTTTCCGGCTTTCTCACGACCTTCTCTGCCACATGATCCTCTTGTTCCTTTCTTTCCAGAGCTTCATTTACCTGCTCAAGGCTATCAAAGCTTTCCGCCACCCTGACATTTTCAAGCTGGCTGTACGCCTCATCCAGAATATTTTTCGTCCTCCTCTTGTTCCAGCAGTTGAAAGCCCCTCTCACGGAATTGTAGAAGTTGATATCGTACTCTTCCTGCAGTCTATACATTAGATACTGCTTCTCAATCTTCTCTTCCCTGGTATTGATATCACTGAGAAAAGTAGCCTGGCGGTAGAAAACAGTCTTGCCCTCAAGTTCAGAGGCTTCCCTTCCGGCTATAAAGATCTCTCCATCCCTCTCCTCTATATCGAGAGCACTGATATCTGTCACATTTAGGTCTCTATCGTTGAACTCCCTGACCAAGTTTCTTCTTGTGGTAGTGTCTCGTGTTCCAGCGTAGAGAACATCCGCATTATCAACACTCGTATCCCGGAGAACCTCCACACTCTCATCCACACTTCCCGAAAACCATCCGAACATGTTTGTTACTTAACAGTCAAGACATATAAACTTACAGGTTAACCCCTAATTCGTTCTCTATAAACTGTCCTATCTGCCTTAATTCTTGATTAATATGGCTTGGGTTTGTATTCTGTGGGCCTGGATTTAATGACTGCTCGATATTAGATAGTTTCTGAGTTGCATTAGCGGTTCTACCGTATAATTTATTAAGACTGTCTTGATGAGGGAAATTATCGTACGCTCCTTCCACAAATTCGTTGATCGCATATAATCTATGTAAATCTGTCTTTAGACCTTCGATATTCAAATTCTGACTGCCTGTCAAAATATCTTGTAATTCATTTTTATCGGCCGATAGAACATTTTCCAGACCGTAATAAAGATCCTTTAGCCCGTTCTCAATCTCATCCTCAAATCTCCTCTCCAAGTCCTCAAGCTCTGATTTGAGCTGTCTCGCTTTAGCCTTATCACTGGTTAATCTCCCTCCCCAATCCAGATTTTTGTCCTTTGCCTTTTTCACCATCTGTACGAGATATTCCTCTTCGCTTGTAATCACATCAAGATGATTTTCTATCTCAGATAGAAATTTGCCTATACTTCTCAATCTTTCTAATTCTTCTATAACCTCCTCCAGATCATTTTCCAAAACCCCTGTTTCAAGCCTTTCCAGTTTGTTTGTAAGAGCCATTAATTCCTCAGTAAGATTAATCAGGTTCTGAGCATTATTATTCCAAGAATTATTGAAATCTCCGCCGGCTGAGAAATCGATCCCTGGATTGTTCGAATATAGATTTTTTAGATTCTGGGCCTCATTTTCCACATTCTGTACATTTCCCTGTTTAACTTGATTGATGAAATCCTGATATCCATTATAATTGGGTGCCTGACCCTGAGGAATATTATGCCAGTTTCCGATATCATTATCAATTCCATTTTCCAGATCAGATAATGATTGCTCTAAATTATTCACGATATTTACGAACTCATTCGGGATGTCATATTGCTGCAAATTTCCAGTATGTCTTGCTATTTCCATCTGTTCATATTCGAGAAGCTCTAACAGATCGCCTTCAGCCCCCTCGAAAGCCGAGAGAGCTCTTTCAATAGCCTGTTCAGCTTCTTCAGGCATACCCGTCTCTTCATCCTCCGCTGCCTCTTCCTCTGCTTCCTCACCCTCTTCCAGTTCCTCTCTAACTCTTTCAGCTATGGCATCAGGGTCAACTCCCCCGCCACCAGCATCTTCAGCTGCTGTTCTCGCGCCATCTGCGGTCCAGTCGCTGAACACTCCTACCTGGGTCAGGAACCAGGATCCGAAGGCCAGGACTCCAGCAATCAGTATCGCTATCGAGCCAAGGAGTCCCGCGACCTGGACTGTGAGAAAGGCGGCGACAAAAGCAATGGCTTTCAGACCGGTAGGAACTTCATCCTCCCTCGCGTATGGATAATCATTCCTGCCTATCCTCTTCTCGAAGCTCTCGAACCCTATCTCGAACATATTCACATTTATCATGTAGAAACCGACAAGCGGGGCGAGGAAGAAGAATACGAACTCCGCCACGGAGTTCACCTCGTAGGTCACAAGTATCTGGTTCAGCCCGTCAAGCAGGCTCTCCTCCGCTGAGGAAACACCCTGGGAGTCAAAGTCGAACCCCTGGGAAGCCGCGGGAGCAATTAAACCGGTCAAGACTATGCAGAGCATTGCCAACTTCAGTCGATTTGTCACATTACAATTGTGAACAGCTCTCGCATTTTAAGGCTTTCCTCAGCCCTTCAGGAAACTGAAGATAAGGTACAGCAGGGTGAGAGCTATTATTGAAGTGGCTATCAGCCCCAAGCTGGAAGCTATTAACCTGACATAGGTCCAGAAAGGCGTGGGTATCAGCATCGCAGTGACCGTGAGAGCCATCAGGGTGGCCTCCTTGGAAAAACTCATCCTCTTGTCACTGAAAACATCCATCGGGTGTCGACCATTTTCCTCCGAGGCGAATGTGAATATCAGAACCTTCTGGAACCCGAACCTGAGTATCACTGTAAGGAAGATGAAAGGGGCGACAAGCTCAGTAGCGATCTCCGCCTGTGAATCGTACTCCGGGACTGAAAATCCCGAGGAAGCATCGAACTCTAAACCCTGATCGTGGTCGTAGTAGTGCGATCCGGTCGCCATACCGGAGAACAGCAAAACTGCCACAGCCAGGAATAGCCTACTGGTCGAAGTCAAAGTCATCGTCCATACCTCCTCCTATATCGCCACCCATCCCGCCGGAACCGGACCTGACCTTCTCAACATAGGCAGGTATTACCTCGTCGACCATGAAACCCGCGATGAAACCTGCGATCGCCACGGCCGAAAGCTCGGCTACATACTGGCTGAGACCTATCGACTGCTTGAAGAATATCACCGCCTGTGTCTGCGCAAAGACATAACCCCCGACAGCCGCGGCGGGAAAAGCCAGGTACTTCCACGGGTCGTTCATAACCTGAACTTATCTTCGCTCGTTTTAAATTCAGCGGTCCAATCAAATAATTTTCAAAGCTACAATCCCAAATTATATCAGGTCAAATTTTCACTCTTTATCTCTCTTATTCTCGTTATTTCTTCCTTCTAATTGCACCCATTCAAACATATTATCTATCTCAGAATCAGCTTCATTCAATTTTTGATCCAATTTATCCTCGATTTTTTTAATTTCCATCAAATTTTCTTTTGCCTTTTCATTCTCTTCCACTATTCTTTCAATAGCCCCTTCCTCCATCTGCTCTATATTTTCTATAGCCGTCTGAACCCCTTCTTCATCCTTTAAAAGATCAATCTCGTCTTCTGAAACTTCACCTATTACATCAATATCTTCATCCAATCTCCCACTTATTTCTCCCTTAGCGCCTCCTTCTATTTTATCTATATTTTTATTTTCTTCACTCTCTCCTTTTTCAAGATTCTCTAGTTCGCTATCGACTTCTTCTTCCTCCCGCTTCAATCCTTCCAACTTAATTTTTGTAGAATTCATTTGATCACTTAACTCATCAATCTCTGAAGATAATTCTTGAAGATCTCGGTCTTCTATTTTTGAAATTCTTTTTCTAAGTTCATTCAACATTTTTTTCATATCACTAATATCTTCAGAGTAACTACTCGGATCTATGTATTCAGCTTCTCTTATCTCTTCCTGCTTTCTCTCTATAGCTGTTCTTAAATGCTCAACATCCTTATTAATATTTTTCAGTTCCTGTTCAATCTCATATTCGTGTCTCAATACTTCTTTAACTTCTTCAGCCTCTTTTTCCTCTAATTTTTCAATATTCACAAGTTCTTCAAACTCGCCTTCCTGCTCTTTCAGAATATACTCCATAGTTTCCAGAAATCCTTCCTCTTCATGACCCATTTCTTCGAGTTTTTCGATAAGATCTACGATTTTTCTCCTCTTCTGCTTGCTGATACTATGATCATTCTCAAACTTTCCCTTAATTTGCTCCAGATCCTTCTCAGAATCCCTAAGTTTTTCTATTTCATCTTCAAGGTACTCAATTTCAGATTCAGAACGGGTTATTCTATCTTTCAATCCTGACAACCTGTTTCGAGCACCTGAAAGCATGTTGGGCTCCCAGTCTTCGTGAAATCTTCTTGAAGAGGGATCGGCTCCTGCATGAGATGAACCGGAACTGCTTCCGGGAGAACTTGTTTCTGTACCTGAACTGGAACTATTTGAGCTAGATTCAGAACCGGAATTCGAGTAATTTCCCTCCAGTGTATCTCCGAATCCAGGACCATCAGGCCTGAGACCACTCAACCATGACCTTATTCCTCTTTCACTACCATTTGAAACTGAAGAACTCCTGGATCTGCCTGAGTACGATG
>JBDGRJ010000034.1:0-6887 GCA_042218115.1 Minisyncoccia bacterium
AGGTTTCTACTTAACTTTTAAATACCTATTTGATGTTCTAGGTTAGAAAATTAAGCATCTTGTTAAAAAGTTAAACTTGTTGATTTATTTCAGTCGTACATTTTGTGCGCGGTGTCGATATCCACTATATCAGTCACGATAACTTGATCTTCCTGTTCATTGATAACATAGAATGCAGTGTAGCTTCTGGAGATATGCATTCTGTAAACTTCTTCGCCATTGACCGTTACTTTTTCCCGATCACCGGACTGAGCTTCAGGTGACGGATATGGCTCTTTCTTCAGTTTACCTAGATTCTTTTTGATGATAGACTGTGTCTTTTCATCTTGAGAGTTCAGGAAGTCAGCGGCATCTACATCTATCCTTACTTCATACGTCATTTAGGCTCACTGTCTCAAGATCTCCATCTTTCGCCTTTCTGGCCTTTGAAGCTACCTGGTTCTTCATAGCCTTTACGTGAAGCTGTTCGAGCAGTTCGTCCCAGGTCTGCCCTGGCTCTTTCTCTTTACCTAGTTCTTTCCAAGTTTCTTCAGAAACCGGAATTCTCTTTGTCGCAGACATAATAACATTGTAAGTGTTGTAAAGATTTAAAAAATTTAACATACTTCTCAGCTAGATTAAATAATTAACAACTCAAGAAATTTCCCGGAGATAATTATGTTCAGAAACTGATCTGAGGTTAAAAATTTAACCTGCGGAGGACACGCGGCTACGTGTCCTTTCATGGTTAATACACTAAATAAACATTAGAGCTTAAATTTTAAGTAGTCTTGGTAACACATAAAGCTCCATGGATCAAACCAATCACTAAGCTTCTAATACTCGTACGCTTTTTCAAGGCTCGGACGGCTTCTACAAAATCAGAGTTCCTCCATCCATAATAGACGTAATGGACTGGGAACCAAGCGAAAAAATACACTTCAACTTCATCAGCTCAGGACCAAACGCAGGAAATCTGAGGTTGGAAAAGTCTAGATAGACGTCTCCAAATCTTTTCAGGTTTTTAAATCTTTCTCATTAAGTTGGGAAACTTATAAGTTGTATATTTAACAAATTTAAAGTAGGTGGAAAAATGGCATCTACAGCAGCCGAATCTTACGGCTCAGATGAATACTTAGAGGAGGCTGGACTCGAATTAGAAATTAATGAGGTAAACGATGAAGACTACCCTGCCGCAGACTGTGATTGTTCTCCAGATTGTGGAGATTGCGCAGACTGCACCTCTTGTGGAGAATGTAACAGTGCCTGTGGAGATTCAGTTCCTCTAGAACCTGGGTCCGGAGATGTGAAAGATCTACTTGAGTAAACAGCTGAGAGAGTAAGAAAGCATTAATTTATTTTTCTTTTTTTATGAAAACTCAAATTTATTAGCCTTTCAATCTAAGATAAACTATGAATGAAGATCACGATGATCTAAGGAGTCAAAAATTTTCAAAACGCAGTTTCGTTGAATTCGTGAGAATAAATGATGAACAAGCACACCTAAAATTTCCTCTAGAGGAAAAGTCAATTTCTGGAAGTTCAGTTAAAACAGTAGAGAACCTTTGGGAATTATTCGAGAACAACGAGAAATTAGGTATAGATGAAATAGTGGACTTAATGGATATTTCTCTTAAAAAGGCAAAAGGATTAGTTTTACTTCTTTTAGAACAAGAAGCTATAAAATCGGAACATAAAGAAAGAAACAATTATTTTGATTGGATAAGTTCTGAATCTGAAAAGGTTAGATCAAATATACAGGGATCTAAAATTGCCGTAATAGATACCGATTTAGGTCTTAAATTTGAAAAATTTCAGAATATAGACGATGTTTCAATCTTTGAAACCATTAAGGACTTAGAAAACTCTGGAAATTCATATGATATTATTTTGTCCTTTACAAACGGCATCAAACCTAATTTTCATAAGAATTTACTTGATTATATATGGGAAGAAGAAATTAACTGGATTCCTGCACGTCTATTAGGCCGAAATATCCTTATAGGGCCTCTAACAAAACCTGGAAAAGGCGCCTGCCATCATTGCTTTTACACAAGATATATGGCCAGCCAGAAAAATGCTAAGGCCGACATTAAGGAAGCAAAGAAAAGAGAAAAGAACAATAACTATCCTGAATATATTTTCCCTGCGATTGAACTAATGAAGTCAGTGACAGCTTTAGAAGCTACAGCTTTACTTAGTCAATACAATAAGCCTAGGACAGAAGAAGCATTATTAAAATTAGATTTCATTGATTTCCAAATATCAAAATCAGATGTAATTAAAATTCCTCAGTGTAAAGTGTGCGGGACGAACTAGCTAATCCTGATTTGAAAGAAATTCTCAAAGATGAAGAAAAGAGTTTAGAGGCTTCTATAGAGTCTGCTAAAAGACTTTTAAATGAAGATACTGGACCTATAACTTCTTTAAAAAAGCTACAACCTACTGTGGACACGGATCAAGCTTTTATAAGCCATTATAAAACTTCTATACAACATACTTCTTTTTTAGGAGACTCCCCATATTCTGATATTAGTTATACTGGCGGCACAGGATTTAATAAAAGGCATGCATTAGTCAAAGCTCTCGGAGAAGCTATAGAGAGATATTCGTTATCTATATACGACCTTGATAGCTTTAAAAATGGAGAAATAGCTGATATGAAACAGCAAATTCTAAATCCTTTAGAGATGAACAAATTTAGTAAAAAGCAAAGAAAGAAAAAGGATTTGGGCGATGAAAGAATAAAATCTCAAGAATACTATTGGCTAAGCACAACTAGCTTGAAAACAGGTGAAAAAAAATTAGTGCCTGCGCATTTAGTTTACTTGCCCTTTCCCTATGAACTTAATATACAGTCTCCTATGAGTACAGGGGCTGCAGCGGGCACAGACTATAAATCAGCTACGAAGAGAGCTATCTCAGAAGTAATTGAAAGAGAGTGCTTCATAATAAGCTATCTCAACAAGTTAGAAAATCCTCAAATAGACTTAGAAAGCATAAAAGATCCAGAAATTAGATCCATAATTTCAAGATTAAAGTCTGAGAATTTAAAAATAAAAATTCTTGATATATCCTTAGATCACCCCTTTAAGGTTTGTTTAACAATAATATTGAATCAAAATAATGGTAAAACTGTTAAAATGGGCATGGATTGTTCATCAAGCATTCTTGAATCTATAAAGGGATCTTTAGAGGAAGCTTCTAAGGATAAAGGTATTTCTGGAGAATTTAAAGGAAACAAAACTGAGATTAAGTCCATAGAAGATAGGAGCAAGTATTGGTCTTCTAAAGGAAATATTGAGGATTTAGACTTCTGGATTAAAGAAAGAGAGGAGATAAGTGTAAATGAGTTAGAATCAAACTATTCTGAAAATGATATTGAAAGATTTTTGAGTTATATAAGAGATAGGAATTATAGGTGCTTTATAGCCGACATTACTACAGATGATGTGAGAAGGTTTGGTTTCAAAGTTGTTAAGGCAGTTATACCAGAATTTCATCCACTTTATCTTGTAGAAGAGTTTAGATACTTAGGTGGTGAGAGGCTCTATGAAGTTCCTGTTGAAGAAGGGTTTTTAGAAGAGGAAAAATCAGAAAACGAAATGAATGATGTACCTCATCCTTTTCTGTGATTTGTATGAAGAGGCAAAAAAGATTATTTGGAAGAAAATTGTATGAAATTTTTCATGAAAACACGATAAATTATGAATTGAACAATTCGTATTACCCTTTAACTGATGAAAAGCGAAGTCTAGAAAATAAAAAGAAAAAGTGGGAAAAGATAGAGTACAAAGATTATAAGGGAGTAGAGAAAATAAGTCTAGATAACTTCGATGAAACAGAAGTATCTCGAGGTCTAAAGGATATTCTACAAAATAGAAATTCTCCTGATGTATTTGATAAATATAAAATTTCTATAAAGGAAATAAATTCAATAATAAAGAATTCAGCAGGGATTACTAGAAAATTAGGTGAAGATAAAAATTTATACAGAAGAGCTTATACTTCAGGAGGGGCAAGATATCCTCTTGAGATTTATCTCTTTGTTATTAATTCTGAGTTAGACCAAGGAATTTATCATTATAATGTAAAAAAGAATAAATTAGAAAAAATAAAGGATTTAGAACTTCTAAAATTATCTGAAGCTATGTATAGTAATCAATTAGGCGAAGCCTCTCTAGTTATAATAATTTCTGCTGATTTTGAGAGATCAACTAAGAAATATGGTGATAAAGGTTACAGGAATGTAAATTTAGAGGCTGGTCATGTTATGCAGAACTTCTGTCTTATGGCAGAGTCCTGTAATTTATCATGTCTACCTTATGGAGGGTTGAAAGAAAAGAAAATAGATGACCTAATCGGTTTAGAGGAAGAAACTGTGATATATGCTGGCATTATAGGAAAAGGAAAAAAGAATAGGTCATCAGATTAAATCAGCATCTTATAGAGAAAAGTAAATTTATCTACTTCTTGTTCAAAATCACTAGAAAGTTGATTATAATCACTGTGGCCCCGTTCTTTGTAATTTCTAATTAAAATTTTATTGCTCCCATCTCCACTTTTATCTTCAAGTCTTTTCACCATTTTTATAGAATGTAGGGGGTCAACTCTTGAGTCTGTTTCAGAAACTTGGAAAAGTAGAGAAGGATAATCCTTATCTTCCTCTATATTATGGTATGGGGATATTTCCTTCAAGAAACTAAATTCATCCGGATTTTCAGGATCACCATATTCTCCTTTCCAAGTTGAGCCTAATTTAAATTTATGAAATCTTAACATGTCTGTAAGCGGAGAATCAAGAACAGCTGCTTGAAAGAGATCTGGTCTTTTTATAATAGAAGCTAAGGTAATAAGCCCGCCATTGCTTCGACCTATACAACCTAATTTGGAAGAATTAGTGTAATTCTCATCTATTAAATACTCTGCAGTCGCTATTAAATCATTTATTGTATCCTTCTTCCCCTCTTTCTTTCCTTTTTCGTGCCATTCTCTACCAAATTCTCCACCTCCTCGAAGACAAGTTTGAATATAAATACCGCCTTCATTTAGGAAGGGTATCAAATATCGATTGAAAGAAGGCTTTAAGCTTTTACTAAATCCCCCATAAGCCTTAATAAGCGTAGGTTTTTTAATAGCTTCTTCTATGCTTTTTCCAACCATGTAGATAGGCATTTCTAAACTGTCTGAGACCTCTAAATATTTTTTTCTAATTTCAAAATTCTCTAAGCCTATCTTTAAGTCAAAAGCATTGTTAAATTTATTTGGTTGAGTGCATTTTTCATCATAAAAATAGTTAACTGGAGCTTGTACAAAGGATTCTTTCCTATAGAAAAATCTTGATGTCTTATAGGAGGAAGAAAGACAACTTATCTTACAGATATTATTTTCTTCCAAGCTTTTTCTGAATTGTCCTTCCCTACTATAATAACGTAATCTAGAATTCCCTTCCTCTTCATAAAGACAAACAATACCTTTTTCAGTAAGTCGAAATGAATTAAGTACTTCATCTTTTTCAGATATTATTTCAGTCAATTTACCATTTTTATACCTTAAAAGCCTTCTTTTAGGGGCTTCATTATCAGTTAATAAATACAAATAGTTTTCAGTTATAAATGGTGCATAATATCCTCTTTTATCGGATAGTATTTCTTTAAAACCGTCTCCCTTATCAAAAAAGATCTTTGAGTTATTATCTGGCTTCTTAACCGAAATAACGATATCTCCATTTGAATTTACATCAAATATGGGCCACTCATTATGCCCAAAACTCTTTACCAACTTCCTTTTATTTTTGTTTGGTTCAAAATGGTAAAGGTCAGTTTTAGAGCTATCTCCTTTTTCAGTATAGGTGTAATAAAATCCCTCTTCCCCCCAAGAAATAGAAAAACCTCTACCAATATCTTCAATATAGGTTTCTACCTCATCTTCTTCCAAATTAAATACTCTTAAGTTATAGGTTTCTCTTCCCTTCTCTGATATACCAAAAGCCACTTTTTTACCATCTGTGATAGGTTTAAATCTTAATCTTACGTTTTTATCATCTGAAAAATCTTCTGCATCTACTATTTTTTTGGTTGTAGAATCATTAATATGCTTTACTAGTATAGGGGAGTTTTTCCTTCTTCTAATTATTTGAAATTCTCCTGTTTCTGTTGGTACAATTATACCCCTTTCCAAATTTATTTCAATAGAAGAAAATTTCTGTTTAATCTTATCTCTATTAGATTTCTCAAAAAAATCTTGCGCTATCTTATCTTTTTCCTCAAGAAATTTTGATTTTTCCTCTTTATTTTGTTCCAAATATAAGTTCTCATCTACTATCTCTTCATTGTGAAGAAAATAGGATTCAACCATATCATTATTTTTTAGTTGAGAGAATAAAATAGTATTTAAATGAAGAACCTATTCAATTTTTTACTATAAACTTTGTTTATAGTAAAAAACTGTCTGGAAAAAGTCGCATATTCTAGTCTAGAAAGCTTCTAGAAGATTTTCACGTAGGCAAATCTTTAATTGTCTTATATTTATCTTTATTTTGACTTATTTTCGTTCTTGATGTTTCAAATAGTATTTCTACTTCTTGCTGGCTCATTTCTGTGTTGTTGTAGACGTAGCACGCCCAAGGCAAAGTATCCAGCTTTTGATACTTATCCCACTTCCAACTACTTTCCTCCCTAGTATCAAATTCTTCAGAACAAGCAGGAATACTCTCCAACTTAAACTTCTGTGTTTCTCCTTCTCCATTTTCTACTGATTTATAGACTTTAGGTTCTTTCTTAGATCCCTTCTGGATGTAGTTAGAAAGTCTGCGAATGTCGGGATGTATGTCTTTGCCTGTATGTCCGATAATAATCAGTTTTCCTTGATTCTTTCTAATGAATTTGACTAGGCTGGAGAAGTATTTC
>JBDGRJ010000035.1:0-6854 GCA_042218115.1 Minisyncoccia bacterium
TTATGATAATAATAAAAAAAGAATTTTTTTTTGTTTAATAATTATTTTTTATAAGTAGTTTAATCAATTAATCAATTATTATTATATGAAATAACTAACTCATTATTAAAAAGTTAGTAAAACTTTTTATTTAGTTGTTCAGTGCTTTTTAAATTAACTTAACTATAAAAGTTTTATATAACACTAATAAATTTTACTTGACTATTATCATGGGTTGCGTTTAAAAGAAATAAACTGATATAACAAACCCGTAACCGGTAAACTCCAATAAGGAGACAAATGATATTTAAATAAACATCAACAGTTAACAGTAAATTAAAATAGTCAAACCTGTAATTTTAATTTATAAAACCAAAGAAAAGGAAAAAAAGAGTCTTAGAAAAGGTTAACCTATAAAAGCAAGTTGATTAAGAAGTATATATATTAAGTATTAAAGGGTAGAAAAATGTTAAATAATTACATATTTGTTCAAACGATAGGATCAGGGGCTTATGGAAAAGTTAAATTGGCGATTAAAAAATAAAGTAATGAAAAGGAGGAAATTTAAAAATTTGCAATTAAAATTTTTAAAAAAAGTGTACTTAGGAGAATGAGGCGTTATGAATAAGATGATGATGGAAGTAATAACTATTTTCATTTTCTAAGAAATGAAGTTCAAAAGCGCTCTTGATGATGTAAAAAAAGAAATAGCTATAATGAAAAAACTAAACCATGAAAATGTGGTAAAATTATATGAAGTTATTGATAACCCATAAAATGATAAAATTTATTTAGGTATAATTGCATTATATAAATATAGTTCTGGATTACTGTAATCCTGGTTAACTCATCGAATGGGATGAGGATGAATTCCGATTTTATTTTTTATAAGAGTAGGATAATGATCATTATGAAGAAAACTTTTTAAAAAGGTTATTTAGAGATTGTTTAAAGGGTCTTTATTATCGTAATACACATAAAACAACAAAGTTCACTAAAATCATATCATTCATCGAGATATAAAGCCACAAAATATATTGATGGACGAATTGGGATATGCTAACATAGCTGATTTTAGTATTTCCACAGTACTTAAATCTGAGGATAATATAGAGGGTGTTTAGGGAACTTAATATTTCTAACCTCCTGAAAGAGGGTTTTGTACGTCCAACCCCAACTAAAAAGGTTATTTTATTAGTCTTACTATCAATTGCACTCGAGGTCTCATTTATTTGGTTTACTCAAAGCTGGTATTCAATTTTGTGGGTGTTGATATTTAGGTTTCTAATCATATCTATCTCAGTTGCAATTCTTTTTGTGCCCACAAAGATTATAAAAAATTGGTACATTAAAAGTGCGACTAAAAAAATGAAGGAGCTGAATGATTTGAAGGTGATTGGAATTACAGGGAGCTATGGTAAAACATCAGTAAAAAATTACTTGGCTGATATGCTATCTTGCAAGTATAAAGTAGAAAAGACCCCCAAAAATATAAATACTCCGATTGGTGTTTCTAGACATATACTAAATACCGATTTTAGTGATACGGAAATTTACGTGGTTGAGATGGGTGCCTATCGCATAGGGGAGATAAAAAAGATATGTGATATAGTTCACCCCTCTGTAGGGATATTAACAGCTATAAATGAAGAGCACCTTTCTCTTTTTGGAAGTGTCGAAGCAATACAGACAGCTAAATATGAATTACTTAGGTCAATCCCAAAAGATGGTTTAGTAGTTACTAATAGTGATAATGAATATTGTGTTGAGTATCTGAATGAGCTTGATGCACCAGTAAAAACATTCGGCCTGGACCATGAAAATGAACCTGACTTTCTAATTCAAAATGTGGAAAGTAAACAAGATAAGCTTCATTTTTCAGGCAAATTAGATGGAAAGGATACTGATATCACAGCTTCAGTAATAGGTGGGCATAATGCTGAAAATATAGCGGCAGCAATATTAGTAGCAAGGCATCTTGGGATACCACTAGATGATATAAAGGAAAAGTGTCTAGGTTTAGAGACACCCGATAGGAGATTAACTATAAGAAACTATGGGCGGGCAGTCATTATCGATGATAGTTATAATGCTAACCCAAAAGGATTCAAGGCTGCGTTGAATATTTTATCCTCTTACAGCACAGATAAAAAGCACATAGTTATCACCAGAGGAATGTTGGAATTGGGTGATAAGAGTTTTCAAAAACATAAGATGATAGGAGAGGAGATATCTTTTTACGCTGATGAGCTGATAATTATCAGCGAGGATGCAGAACAAGCCCTTAAAGCTGGGATTTTAGAAAAATATAGGATTAATGTTAAGACAATTTTTGATATAGATGAGTTATTAGAGTATGTAAAATCTTTATATGACACTAACAGCGTCATACTAATTGAAAATAGACTACCACCAAAGGTGTACGAAGAAATTAAAAAGGGTGACTAATTTCTAGTATGTGCAATAGAATTGTTTTTACAGATTTGAGTAGCAATATTACCTCCCAAGATGTAAAGACATCTTTGTATTTCATTGTAAACCCTAAGAAATGGTTTGATTTATATTACGGGGAGGCAATAGGTAAGTTTAAACAGCAAGTTAATAATCTAATAAATGATGAGGAAAAAGATGTTTTACTGTTTGATAGTGGCAGAAGTAGTATCTATTGTTGTTTAAAGTCACTAGAGATCGGTGCCGGCGATGAAGTTATAGTACCCGGCTATACCTGCAGCGTAGTAGTAAATGCAATAAGGTGGGCGGGAGCAAAGCCGGTATTTGTAGATATTAAAAAAAATTTTAATATTAACCACAAGAAAATAGAAGAGAAGGTCTCTGATAAGACAAAATGTGTTTTAGTTCATCATACCTTTGGGATTGCTGCTGATATGAAAAGTATAAAACAGATCACACAAGAAAATAACTTAACTTTAATAGAGGATTGTGCCCACAGTATCGGGGGAGAGATTGAAAATAAAAAGGCTGGAGAGTATGGCGACATTAGCATTTTTAGTTTTGGCACAAACAAAGTAATTTCAGGGATCAGGGGAGGAGCTGCGGTTACAGATAAAAAAAATATTGCCGAAAAACTTGAATTAATAGAATCTAAGCTGTCAAATCAGCCTATTGCTAATATCTTAAGATATTTATTATATTACCCAACTTTTTTTGTTGGAAGAAAGCTTTATCATATTAAACTTGGAAAATGGATACTGGGATTATTAAGGCTATTCAGAATCATACCTGAAATTATATCTGAAAAAGAGAAAAGAGGTGACAAGCCAGCATTTATACCCTCTAAAATGCCTAATTTTTTAGCTAAATTAGGTTTAAATCAAATAAAAAGATTAAATGAGTTTAATTATCACCGAAATAAGATATCTAATATATATAAGGAAAAATTACCTGATAATATAATACCAGACCCGATCAAAGAAGAGGGTAGATTGGTTTCATATCGGTTCCCTATACTAATTGAGGAACCTGAACAAGTTAAACAGCAGATGTTAAAGAAAGGGTATCAGCTCAGTACTGGCTGGACCGGAGCTAATATTGTTCCAAAAAATGCGGACTTCGATTTTTGTTATAATAAAGGGGCTTGCCCTAGAGCAGAGTCAATATCAAAAAAGATATTATTGTTGCCTACGAATATTAATACATCACCAAAAAAAGCTGAGGAACTTTCTGACCAGCTAGTAAAGTTAGTGTAAAAATAAACTTGTATACAAAAAATGTACAAAGTAAAACAAATTGAAAATAACAAAAGATGGGATAAGTTTATAGATCAACAAAAATATCAGCCTTTTGTTCAGTCTCATAAATTCGGCGAATTTTACAAAAAGAGGGGCGAGGACTACTGGATATTTGGCATTTTTGAAAATGGTAATTTAATTGGCGGTAGCTTGGTTGTCTCTACACATGCGAGGAGAGGTAATTTTTTATATTTGCCTTATGGACCAATAATAGATTTTAACAACGAACAAGCACTGTCTAAATTAATGGATGAAATAAGTAAATTTGCAAAAAATAATGGTTATGATTTTCTCAGAATAAGCCCCTTTAAACAAGACAGTGAAGATAATAGACAAATACTTAAACAGCAAGGTTGTATAAGTGCACCGATGCACATCATTGCTGAAACCAGTCTAGTTTTAGATTTAGAACAAAAGAAAGATAAAATTATGATGAATATGAAAAAGAATCATAGAAATATGGTAAGAAGGTGTATGAGAGAAGACGTAGAAATCGAAAAAAGGACGGACAGAGAAGCATTAGAGGAACTTAATGATATGCATGATATAGTAGCTGAAAAACATGACTTTGAAAGATTCCCCAGAGAATATGTAAATAATGAATTCAGAACATTCGCTGAGGATGGAGAGGCCCTAATTTTTCATGCTTATCTACCAGACGGCGAGCTTGATTCTTCAGCTATCATAATTTTTTACGGCAATATGGCAGTATACAGACACAGCGCTGCATTAAGAAAAAATAATAAACTATCTACATCCTATCTAATACAATGGGAGGCTATAAAAGAAGCTAAAAGTAGAGGAATGAAGTGGTATAATTTTTGGGGGATAGCCCCTGATGATGCATCTAAAGACCACCCTTTTTATGGAATTACAAAATTTAAAAAGGGGTTTGGTGGAAAGAAGAAAGACCTTTTGCACTGTCATGACAAACCTATTTCTATTAAATATTGGCTAAACTGGTTAATTGAATCTTTCAGAAGAGTTAACAGAGGTTTCTAATGTTTGGTCTTTTTAAAAAAAAATCTGACAATCGGAATGATGGGGTTTGGAAAAAAAATAAAAAGAAGAACCCCTATAAAAATAGGGAAGAGGGGTCTAGTTTTAAGAGATATTTACTTTTATTTTCCTCTTTAGCTGCTATAGCGGGTATAATTTATTTTCTTTTATTTCATCCTTTTTTTGAGGTGGATGAAATAAAGGCAACTGGACTGAAAGAAATCAAAAAAGAGAGTCTGATATCTTCAATAAAAGGTATAATATCTCACGAAAAGTACTATTTTTTATCACAAAAAAACTTCTTTTTACTTAACAAAGAACAAATAAAACAAATTCTCAAACAAAAGTATCCGATTAGAAATATCACGATCAATAAAAGCTTTCCGGATACGCTAAAAATTGATATTGAAGAAAAAGTTAGCACCATTATCTATGATAATGGTGCTAAATACGCTTATCTTAGCAGAAGTGGCGAGGTTACAGAGATAATCAGAGAAGTAGGGAAAAATGAATGGAAGACTGTCTCAACTAAAAAGAAAAAAGCAAATACTAGCAGTAAAATCAAAAAAAGACATATTCCTCCAGTAATTAGCATAAAAAAAGAAATGGGGAAATACCCTATAATCTATGACAAAAATGGAGGCGAGATTAAAAAAGGACAGCAAGTGCTAAGCCAAAGAGTAATAAATGGTATAACTGAATGGTACAGTAATTTAAGTAAAACTGACATTAGTTTTGAATATGCTACTGTTGCAACTTCTTCTAAAGAGCTTATAATATATACAGATCAGAGGTGGCATATTAAAACAAACCCGAACTCCAGGGTCAATGACCAGTTTAAAAAATTAAATTTTGTATTGAACAATAAATTAAAACAAAGACGTCCAAGAAAATATATTGACGTAAAATATGCGGACAGAGTTTATTGGAAATAAATTAATTTAAAAAATTATTATGAGAAAAATAATAAAACAAAACGAAGAAAAGGTGTTTGTAGCGCTTCTCACTTTGCTTTACCTTCTTAGTATTGTTTTAGGGCTTTATATGTGGTCCTGCCAATGTCAAGTATTCTAGTCATTTTCACCTTCTTCATCTTTTTTCAAAGGATGTAAGTCTGCATGGGTCTTCTCAGCGAACCTCTGAGAGGTGTTTACATACCGGGTAGTGGTATTTAAGGATTCATGGCCCAGCATCGTTTGGCTAGCAGCAGCATTTGCCCCTTCTTCAGCCATATAAGTAGCAAAGGCGTGTCTAATTGTATGAGCTGTAATCGGAACATTTATATTTAATAGCTCTCGGTACTTTTTGATCTTCATTTGCAAATAGTTAGTAGATATTCTTTTGTCTTTTTGGTTAACCTTCGGCCCTGAGTAGGGGATAAAAAGTGCCGGACAATCATCGTCTCTCATATCTAAATATTTTTCTACAATGTTATATGCCCTCGGAGTTAAATAAACAAAACGTTCTTTTTTACCTTTACCAAGTACAAAAATACGACCACTTTCATCAATATTTTCTCGATCTAAGTCAATTAACTCAGAGATTCGTAACCCGGTAGAGAATAAAACTTCTAGCATTGCACGATTCCTTAAAGCAACTCTCTCATCATCCTCAAACTCAGATGGAAACTCAATCAACTCAATTATTTTTTTAAGTTCAGGTACACGAGGCTTTTTCTTTTTAGTTTTGGTTAGCTTTATTGCATCAGAGGGTAGTGGTATGTCTTGATCCATATCATTTAAAAAGCTGAGATAAGTTCTAAGACACGATAAAGTTCTATTAACAGAGGTAGCACTTAAATCCGAGTTTAAATCAGCTTTAAAACGGTTTAAATCTTTTTTTGATAGATCGCTAAATGATAGATCATTTTCATCGAGAAAAGTAGAGAAGGTATCTAAATCTCTTTTATAATTATATATAGTTTGTTCGGAGTAGTTGTTCACTTCAAGCTCAAGAAAAAACTCAGAGAGGAGTGGAAGGTCATTATTCATAAAATATTATTTAACTGAGTATAATAATGCTTATGTTTAATTATACTGTATTTAATAATTGGTTGCAAATAATAGATTAAATAGTTATATTTTACGACGCCAATAAACCCTTTTAGAGAAATGACAGGTATTATAC
>JBDGRJ010000035.1:6864-43096 GCA_042218115.1 Minisyncoccia bacterium
TAATGTAAGACAAATTAGAAATTTCTCCTTTGAGTTTACAAATTATATCTTTAAAAATTTAAACTATGTATTTATATGAGCATAAATTCATTATCTCCTAATCTGCTAAATTTATCAATATATAAACAGGTTTTGTAATTTTCCATTTCTTTACATAATGAAATGGAAAATAGAACTAAACACACAGGTGAAAAATTTACTTGATTCTCTCTTCTCTGAGAAATACTTCTCTATTCTTATATTTTACGACGCCGATAATTTAGTAATCTTTAATTAGATAATCCATAGGGTCCGTAGGTATGCCATCTTTTCTGACCTCCATGTGTAGATGAGGGCCTGTGGACCAGGGTCCGGATCCAGGGGTGCCAGGCATACCACCAGATAGCCCTATTTTTTGTCCTCTGGTAACAAACTCATTTTCCGAAACACTCACCTTGCTTAAATGAGAGTAAACTGTCGAGATGCCATTTGAGTGTACTACCATCACAAAGCTATAACATGAGGATGTTTGGCACCTTTTCGCTCTTGCCACATATCCGGCCGCTGAAGCATGTACTTCTGTCCCTTGAGCGGCTCTAATATCTATTCCTTTGTGTTCCATTATGTGTTTAAAAGGATAGTCTTCGTCATGGAACTCAGCGGTTATATAACGACTTTGTGTGGGCCAAGAGAGTGTTGTTGGATCACCTTCAATTCTGTCTCTAAGTTCTTTTTTTCGTTCTACTTTTTTTCTTACTTTTTGTTCTATATTTCTTATATCTCTCTCTATCTGCTGAAATTTAGAGCGCAAATTATTTACTAATGTCTTATATTTTAGTTCTGATCTTTGCACTCGCTCAAGTACCCTTTCTTTTAATTCTTTTTGCTCTTTCAGGTCCTGTTTCTTATTTTCAAGCTTATCTTTTTGAGATTCAAATTCTTGTTTCATTTTCTCTTTCTGCTTTTTTTCTCTTTGTAGTTCAGTTTTGTTTTGTTTTAAAGCCTTTGTGCTTTCAGCCAAGTCACGCTCAACAGACTCAAGTTGTTGTAGTTTATTATAAAATTCGGAAAAATTATCATAAGCAGCCAAGACTTCCACAAACTGATGCCTACCTTTTTGATGTAATGTTTTAACCAGTTCTCCTATCATTTCTTTCTGTCTTTTTATGTCCTGCTCCTTTTGTTTAATATCTTTGTTCAAAGATTTTATACGTAAATTTAAGGATTCTACTCTTTTCTCTACTTTTTCTATCTCTAACTCAGTCTGAGAGATATTATTTTCAATAATATCCATTTGATTTGATAGCGACACAGCTTCTCTTCTTTTTGATTCAGCTTTATTCTGATATTTTTGAATACTCTCCTCAATATCGTCTATTTTTTCTCTCTTCTTCTCTATCTTATCCTTTAATTTATCTATATCTTGCTCTAACTGAGAATAGCTAAAATTAGGAAGGAGAGTTGCACTAGTTGCAACTAAAAATAAGGTTAATATTGTATAAAAAAATGACTTTTTAGTCATTTAGTTTATTTATAGCAGTGTTAACTCTAGATATAGTTTTATTTTTGCCTAACACAGCTGCGGTCTCAAAAGGTCCAGGAGAGTTTTTTCTGCCGGTCAAAGCCACTCTCAGAGGCCACAATACATTTCCTACTCCGTACTCTTTTATCTCATTAATCCAGTTAAATATCTGTTCCTCGAGCTGGTCTTCATTCCATTTATCTTCTTCTAGATCTTCTAGAAACTCTTTAATCTGAGATAATTTCTCTTCTGCGTCTTGTTTGTCAGCATCTCTCCACTCCAGTAATTCATCCTCATAATTTAATTCATCAGAAAATACAAAACCTACAGATTCCACTAGTTCAACTAAATTATTCGCTCTTTCTTGTTCTAACTTCACCACTTGTTTTAGCCAATCATAATCTATTTCTTCACCTATATCACCTTCATCCAATACACCAGCATTTACAAAAAATGGGATAGCTCTTTGGGTTAATTCATCAAGACCCATTTCTTTCATGTATTGTTTATTATACCAATCGAGTTTATCTTTATCGAATACACTTGAGGATTTCTTGCACCTTTCTAGACTAAATTCCTCCTCTAGTTCTTTTAGTGAAAAAATTTCTCGGTCATCACCGGGATTCCACCCCAAAAATGCTATAAAATTAACTAATGCCTCAGATAGATACCCCGACTCTTTATAATCAAACACAGAAACATCTCCATGCCTCTTTGAGAGTTTGTCTCCTTGCTCATTTACTAGTAACGGCAGATGAGCAAAGTTCGGTTTCTCCCAACCTAGAGCCTCGTACATCAAAATATGCTTTGGGGTCGAAGAGAGCCACTCTTCACCGCGAACAACATCAGTGACTTCCATCAAATGGTCATCTACGACATTTGCTAAATGATAGGTAGGCATCCCATCTGATTTAACCAAAATCTGATCATCAACCTGGTCTGTATCAAAACTTACATTCCCCATTACTCCATCTTCAAACTCAACTTGTTCATGTTGTGGAGCTTTTAGTCGGATAACATACTCTTCCCCTCTATCTAGCCTCTCTTCAACCTCTTTTTTTGATAAAGTCGTTTCATTTTCCATAATTCTTCTATCGTACATTGGGGCTTTGCCCGATTCCTGTTGTTTATTTCTCATCTCTTCAAGCTCCTCCTCGGTATCAAATGCTCTATAGGCTGCACCTTTATTTAATAATTCCTCTGCATAATCTAAATAAATATCTTTTCTCTGGGATTGAATATATGGACCTAAATCACCTTTCTGGATAATCTCACCTCCATCCATATCGACGCCCTCATCTATTTCTAGACCTGACCACTTCAAAGACTTGATAATATTCTCAATCCCGCCCTCAACAAGTCTTTCTCTATCAGTATCTTCTATTCTAAGCATGAACTTGCCTCCCTTTTTTCTCGCTAATAAATAAGCATACAATGCTGTTCTTAGCCCACCTACATGAAGAAAACCAGTTGGACTCGGAGCAAATCTTGTTTTGGTCATACTAATTTACTTATTTTATGATTAACTGAATTTTAAGATTGCATATTAAAAAAAACAATTCCAGCAGAAACTCCGATGTTGAGAGATTCTGCTTCACCGCTTCCTTCGATAGTATACCGCGCATCGAGCATATTTTCAATCTCATCCGCTAATCCGTGCGACTCATTGCCAAAAATATATACAGCCTTTTTATCTAACTTTTCTGTGTTACTTATTTTTCTCCCCTTTAAATCCAAACCAAATAATTTATATCCGCCTTCTTTTAACTTTTTTAAATCCTTCTTTACATCATTTGTTTCTACAATATCAACATGAAAAAAAGATCCCATCGATGAACGGACAACCTTTTCATTTCTAGCCTCTACACTTCCCTCTGAAATTAGAATGTTGTTAATACCAAACCAGTTAGCTGTTCTAATGATTGTACCAAGATTCCCGGGATCACTAATACGATCAAGGCAAATTACTGGCTTTCCATTTTCAAGGTCACTTACACTCCTCTTCTCTGCTTTCACTATGGCTAGAACTCCAGGGAAAGTTTCAGTTGTTTTAATTTTTTGTGCTTGTTTTTTATCACTTTTTCCGACCGAAATGCCTTTATTTTTTGCTAAATTTAGCATTTTTTCGTAATCTTTTTCCATTTTTTCTTCTATTACTAGCATAATCACTTCTGATGAGCCACTAATAGCTTCCATCACCCCCTTTTCTCCTTCGACTAAATACTCACCATATTTCTCCCGAAACTTTTTTTGATGCAACTTTGTAATATGAGTCTGATCAGAGTTTGAAAGCATTCTATTTAATTACTTCAAGCATAGTGGAGTGTATATTATCGTTAGATGTTACTACATCTTTTTGGCTGATATCATAATCATTACCACCGGGATCAGTTATATTTCCTCCAGCTTGTTGTAAAATAATTGCTCCTGCTGCATAATCCCATGGACTAAGATTATACTCCCAGTACCCATCTATTCTGCCTGCGGCTAAATAACAAAAATCTAGTGCAGCAGCACCCATTCTTCTTATGCCGCCGACATCCTGCTTTAAGAATGATCTCATCATATCTATATTTTTCATTGACAACTTACCACTTCTATCATAAGGAAAGCCCGTTGCTATAATACTTTCACTTAATTTAGATTTGGTGCTTACCTTTATTTCTTTATTATTTAAGTATGCCTGCTGATCTTCTGTATCCGCATAAAACATTTCATCTGAGACAGGATTAAAAACTAACCCTAATATGGGTTTATCTTTTTTGTATAAAGCTATCGAAATACAAAAGTGAGGAATTTTTTGAGCAAAATTCGTAGTTCCATCGATCGGGTCTATATACCAGCTATATCCCGAAGTACCTCCTATTCGATCTGACTCCTCTTTTACTATTGAGTGGTCCGGGTAAGATTCCCTTATTGTATCTACTATTATCTGTTCTGATTCTTTGTCTGATTCCGTAATTAAATTAAATGAACCTTCATCTTTTTTGTCTATATTAACACCATCTTTATTAAATTGTTGCTCTAAGTAGTTTCCCGCCTCTTTAGCCGCCTTGACTGCTACTCTTTTTCTCTTCATTTGTTATTTTATTAAATAAATATTTTAATTGATACAAAAAATTAAGTACAGGAAAAATTACTACAGCTTTTATTATTCTAGTAAGACGAGAGGGTTCTTTATACAATCTATACAACCACTCAAAACCCCAATTCCTAACCCAAGTAGGGGCTCTTTCTACTTTTCCTGCATGATAGTCAAACGCACCACCCACTCCCATAGCTATATCAACCCCCGGGATATCCTCAAGATACGCATGTATCCAGAGTTCTTGCTTGATATGTCCAAATGCAACAAATAATACATCAGGTGACTTCATTACTATCTCATGCAGAATATGTTCGTTCTTATTGGTATTCAAGCCTAGCTTATTAATATTGCCAACCTTATTGAGTTTAATTTTTGGTCCCGGATGAGAACCAATAATATTTAGATCGGGATATTTATTTTTTATATTTTGCTGTAAATCTTTCAGTACATCCTCAGAACCAGAGCCTAGAAGATATACACTTTTATCTTGTTGTTCAGCTAAATCACAGATATCCAGCATAAAATCAGTACCTGTGATTCGCTCAAACTTATGAAAATTAAAGAAATTTATCCCCTTACTGTCACAAAGGTTCAAAGAAGCATCATTCAAAACTTGTTGGAAATAATCATCACGACTAGCATCTACCAACATTTCAGCATTTGGAGTAAATATCATATGAGATTCATCTGAATTGAAAAAATCTCTTACTTTTTCCTTACTTTCTGTCTTATTTGTCGTTGATATCTCTACATCTATAACCTTTTTTGCCATAAACTATAGCTTTATTGACTCTAATGTCTTATACTCCGGACCACTTGGCTTTAGCTTACTTTTCTTAATCTCAACCTCATCTACCTTAAAACTATAATCTATATCTAAGTTTGGCAACCTAATCTCCGAATTGTCTTTTTGTATTCTTCCTAAAGTTATATGCGGGATCCACTTTTTATTATCATAAGGCAGGCTGTTTTTATCCAAATAACTACGGAGGTTCTGTTCAAGTTCGAAGCTGTTTCTTCCGTTGAGCTCTTTTAGTTTATTTATTAATACACTCGGATTGTCTAATGAGGGAAAGGCGTCTAGCTTGAAAAAAGAAAATTTAAAAGGAACAATCGGTTCTGCAGCTTGCTTTATAAGTGTACTCAATTGTTCCAGTTCATCCTTTTCTAAGTCACCTATAAACTTTAAGGTAACATGCATTTTACTGGGCTCAGTCCATTTAACTTTTGGGGTTTTGTTGTTTGCCTGTATCTGCTTTTGTGTGTTTTTTAGTTGTGTTTTAACTTCTTTTGGTATCGGCAAAGATATGAAGATCCTCATTTTTAGATAGCTTTATATTTAGTACCGTATAAAAGTAACAAATTTTGACAAAGTTTTCCAGTCGTGTTATATTATCACTCGAAGACTTAGAGTGATAAATACAAAAATTTCCACTATGATTCCACAAAATTTTACAAATAAAGCAAAAAAAGCACTACAAGAGGCCTCGAAATTAGCACAAAAAAACAATCAGAGTGAGATTCAGCCTCCTCATCTTTTTTGTGCCCTACTTCAGCAAAAAGAAGGTGTAGTCCGCTCAGTATTAAAAAAACTAAATGTAAATATTAAACAGCTTAGAGACGATATTAGTAATTTAATTAAAAGATTACCGAAAAACACTGATGGTGCAGCCGAAGCAGGGTTCGGTCAAGTTACGATGAGTAAATCGATGGCATATATTATTAAGAGCGCTCAGAAAGAATCTCAAAAAATGGGTGACCAATATATTAGTGTAGAACATATCCTACTTGCTTTCTTATCAAGCCAAAACCCGATTAGTGAAAAATTGGCTCAGGAAAATGTACAGTATGATGATATAAAAGAGGTTATCGATGATATAAGGGGTGACAAGATGGTGGATTCGCCTAGTGCAGAAAGTACTTATGAAGCCTTAGAAAAATATGGAATGAATTTTACTCGTTTAGCCGAGGAGGAGGAGCTGGACCCAATAATAGGAAGAGATGATGAGATCAGAAGAGTTATGCAGGTATTATCAAGAAGAACTAAAAATAACCCTGTACTTATCGGAGAAGCAGGAGTAGGAAAGACAGCTATAGTAGAAGGCTTGGCTCAAAGAATTGTAAATGGTGACGTTCCTGAAAGTTTAGAAGGAAAACAGGTCATATCTCTAGACATTGGTTCTCTGCTCGCTGGTACTCGTTTTCGTGGTGAGTTTGAGCAGAGATTCAAAGCTGTGTTAAACGAAATAAAAGAATCAGATGGTGAGATAATTCTCTTTATAGATGAGCTTCATACAATCATGGGAGCAGGGTCCTCTGAAGGTGCAGTAGATGCTTCTAACTTGCTTAAACCTGCTTTAGCTCGTGGTGAGCTAAATGCGATCGGAGCTACAACACTCAGCGAATATCAAGAGCATATCGAAAAAGATGCAGCTTTTGAAAGAAGATTTCAAACCATATATGTTGAGGAGCCCTCAAATGAAAATGCAATCGCTATACTTCGAGGAATAAAAGAAAAATATGAAGTTCATCACGGTGTCAGAATCACTGATCCTGCAATAGTGGCCGCAGTAAAGTTGTCCGACAGATATATCACAGAAAGAAATTTGCCCGACAAAGCGATCGATCTTATTGATGAAGCTACCTCCTCACTACGTTTAGAGATTGAATCCAGGCCGGATGAGCTTGATAAGATGAAGCGAGAAATTATGAAGATGGAGATAGAGGTTCAAGCACTGGAAAATGAGGACGATCCTGAGTCCAAGGAAAGATTAGATGATCTAAAAGAGGAGCTAGAAAATTTAAGAGAAGAAAGTAATGAACTCGAGGTGCATTGGAAAAATGAAAAGGATATTATCAAAGAAATTAGAAATAAAAAGAAAAAGATAGATGATCTTAAACAAAAAGCTGAGAAACTAGAACGACAAGGAGAGCTGCAAAAAGTCGCTGAAATTAGATATGCAGAAATACCAAAGACCGAAAAAGAAGTGGAAGAACTTGAGGAAAAGCTAGAAGATATACAAACCGACAAATCCATACTAAAAGAAGAAATTACTGAAGAAGATATTGCAAAAGTGGTCTCCCGCTGGACCGGAATCCCGGTCTCTAAGATGCTACAAAGCGAAAAAGAGAAACTTGCCAATATGGAAGAAAAGATCAGTGAAAGAGTAATCGGACAAGATGAAGCTATTGAAGCGGTTTCCAATGCTATTAGACGGTCCAGAGCAGGTGTAGCCGACAAAGATAAACCAATAGGCTCTTTCCTCTTTTTAGGCCCAACCGGTGTTGGTAAGACGGAACTAGCCAAAACACTGGCAGAATTTCTCTTCGATGATGAGGAAGCTATGGTCCGAGTAGATATGTCTGAATATATGGAAAAGCACTCTGTAAGTAAATTTGTTGGTTCACCCCCTGGTTATGTAGGTTTTGATGAAGGAGGTCAGCTTACTGAAAAAATTAGAAAAAGACCATACTCTGTGGTTTTATTTGATGAAGTAGAAAAAGCGCATCCAGAGGTATTTAATACTATGCTGCAAATATTAGATGACGGACATATTAAAGACGGAAAAGGAAGAAAAGTAAACTTCAAAAATACAGTCATTATTATGACCAGCAATATTGGTAGTGATAAGATTATGAACCTGGGAACAAAAGGAGAGTTTGGATTTGAAGCCGGAGAAGACAAAACAATCGAAGAACAAGAGGATAAAATAAAAACTCAAGTCGAAAATAAATTGAAGGATAACTTCAGACCTGAATTTCTCAACAGAGTTGATGAAAAAATTATCTTTCATCCTCTATCAGAAGATGACCTAAGAGAAATAGTCGACCTCCAGTTGGATGAAGTAGAACAAAGATTAAACGAAGAAAAAATTGGACTAGAAGTAACCCAAGAAGCAAAAAAATACCTGGCTGATGAAGGGTATGATCCAAACTATGGAGCTAGACCACTACAGAGAGTAATACAAAAAGAGGTACTTGATAAGATCGCACTAGATATCATTCAAGAAGATATTGAAGAAAGACAAACAGCTGTAGTAGATACTAATGAGGATACAGAAGAGATTATAGTAACAAGCAAATAAACTTAGTTTATTTTCTCTACAGCCCACTCCAGTTTGTCAACAACATAATTAACTTTCTCTCTAGTGGTATTTTCTCCCATAGTAAACCTTACACTGTACTCGCTGCAACCACACAACAAATCGACTGCATTTACCAAATCTTTGTTAGTTCTCAAACTACAAGCAGAACCAGAAGAGCAATAAATTCCCTCTGAATCCAAATAAAGCAAGAGTTTCTCCCCCTCTATACCACTAAAAGATAAGTTTAAATTATTGGGCGCTCTCTGTTCTACACCTAGATCAGCCCCGTTCATACTCACTTGTCGATCAAATTTGTCTCTTATTTGACGTAAAAAGTGTTGTTGCAGTTCAAATAGTCTATCCCTTTCTTCTTCCTTTTTATCCTGAACTCTGGTCAGCGCTTCAGCCATTCCTACAATACCGGGGACATTTTCCGTTCCAGAACGCAATCCCTTCTCTTGTCCTCCACCAAACATAATAGGTTCTAGTTCAATATTTCTATTTTTATATAACACACCTACGCCTTTCGGTCCATATATCTTACTACCATTAATTACCAAAAGATCAGCATGCAGCTTTCTAACATCTAAGTGCAAGTAGTTACTAGCTTGGCAAGCATCAGTGTGGAATAGAGGGAGATTGTTTTCTTTATCTTGCCTAAAGTTTAGTATTTTTTTACCAATTCTTTGTATCGGGTAAATATTACCGATCTCATTATTTACATACATCAAAGAGACTAAAATTGTATCTTCGCAAAGAGCCTCTTCAAGTTCTTTAAGATCAAACCACCCATTGTCATCTACATCCAGATACGTCACATCAAAACCTTCCTGTTCTAGTTGTTTTACCGGGTTTAATACTGAGGGGTGCTCAAGTTTAGTAGTAATAATATGTTTCCCATAACCGCTGTAATGTTTTGCAGCACCTAATAAAGCTATGTTATTAGCTTCAGTAGCACTTCCAGTAAAGAAGCAGGTATCCGGCTGTGTTTTTAAATTTTCAGCCACCTCTTCTCTGGCCGACTCTACTGCCTCTTTTGCTTCTACGCCCAGCTTATGTAAGGCAGAAGGATTTCCATAATGCTTGTTGAAAAAGGGCTTCATCTTCTCCATCACACTATCTGCTACAGGAGTTGTTGCAGCGTGATCTAAATATACTTTCGTCATTATATAGGTAGAGTCATATTTATATTCCCCTCCTCTTGTTGCGCTTCTTCGCTTTCAAAGTCAAACTCAAAGTCGACTGATATGGGTTGTAAATCTCCTTTTAAATTTTCATGATATAGCATCTTATTTTCTTTTCCGAACTCATAGACATCTTTAGTCACTTTAACATCCTGCTCACAATAGTCCTTTATTTTCTCTATCTCTCCCTCTTCATACCACTCCATAGCCTTTACACCATCAGCGCTCTTCTCGACCCCCTCTAGAGTAGCTTGAGCAATGTCATCAAGTTTGTATCTTTGGCCTGATGATTCTTTTATTCTCTCAAGTAGATCTAGATGGGGGATCTGGCTTAAATCACCAGCATAAAAATTATTTAATACCGGAACATCAAAATGCTTGCTATTATACCCAATTAGCAGGTCAGCCTGTTCTAGTTTTTTCCACAAGTCTCCTAGCTCATCTTCATCATAAGATTCATATTTATCTTCTTCATAATCATAAAGAGAGGCCACAGTGACCTCCAACTCCTCTTTGTTATTTATATCGCCGTATGTTTCAATATCAAAAATAATCTCTTTTTTTGATTCGGACATATGGATATAAGTTAAATAATTACAGCAAATATGATACCAAATAATTCAAACTCAAAAAACCAAGCGTTAACTTTCCAAAGCTTGCTCGATCTTATTTTTGTCAAAACCTACTATAATCTCGCCATCAATATCAATTACAGGCACCCCCATCTGGTCTGATTTGTCGATCATCTCTTGTTGTTTTTCTTGGTTCTCTGAAACATCATAATCTTCATAGTCGATATCATTTTCATCAAGATAGGTTTTAACTTTCTTACAATACGGACAAGTTGGGGTCGAGTAAACTGTGACTGACATGGAATAAATATTAAGATTAACTGAGTTAATAATTACATTTTAACTTTCGTTAGTCAATTTATTTACCAAGACCATTTGAAATACTATTCTAAATAAAGGTTCGAACATCTTCTGGGTTTCGCTGCCCCTTAGCCGGAGGTTCGCCTCGGCAGATGTTCTGCACCTATCTGAAATATACCTTTTCAATGGTCTAGAATACTTTCTTAAACGCTAGTATTAATAACAAAAACTAACCACATGACTACGATTCCGCCAATAAAAGTAAGTAATTGTAGTACGGATTTGCTCAAGTTCTGGTCCTTATGATGTAATTCCGGAATTAGATCAGCGCCGGCTATATAAACAAAATTTCCAACTGCTAACGGGACTAAAATCGAGCTTAAATTTTGAATATAGCTTCCCAATACTAATGCAACCAGAACCCCTAACACTGAAATAAGTGCTATCAAAAAATTCATTAACAAAGCCTTAACCCGAGAGTAACCACCGTGCAACAATACACCAAAGTCACCTATTTCTTGTGGTATTTCATGGATTACAACAGCTATAGTTGTCGCTATCCCTACTTCAATATTAATCAAAAAACTTCCTCCGATAACCAATCCGTCCAAAAAATTATGAACCCCATCTCCAACTAAATTCATAATTGCAACCGGCTCAGGCTTGCATTCTTCACCATCGGTAATTGGATGATGGCAATGCCTCCACCTTACTACCTTTTCTACTAAGAACATTGTTACTATACCTGCTAAAATATACAGGGATATATCGACGGTAAAACCGTGTTTTTTCACTATTTTAGGAAGTAAATGTATAAAAGCCCCGCCAAAGAGTCCTCCGGCAGCGAAACTGACTAAGTATATCAGCCACTTTTTTAGCTTTTCAGAAGCTACTGAAATAGTTAACACCCCGATAAATGATATGGAACTAACTATTACTACACTAGAAATAGCGTAAAGATAAGTCTGCATTTGTTTTTATAAATTAATAAAACCCAAGCATATTATGCTTGGGGAGCTCTCCGGGCCGGATTTGAACCGGCGACAAACTGGTTAACAGCCAGTTGCTCTACCCCTGAGCTACCGGAGAATATTACTACAGCAACATAATATCATTTTGTTATAACTCTTTCAACCCTAAAAATCGATTTCTATCTTAGAGAATTTGTTTACCTTTGCCGCTAGGATTAAAGCTACTATACCCAAAATGACAAAAAGTGCGGCTACAAGATAGCTCAATAGTTCAGGGTAGATAAAAATAAGTACTCCTACTCCGAGAGACAGTACTCCCTGAACGATTAAACCTCCTACGATATTTTTGATGAACTTAATCACCAGCTCAATCTTCTCCATAATTTGTTATTAATAATTACATTAAAATTATATCATATTTAAAGTTAACTAAAAACTAAACTGAGCTCTGAATAAAGTCTTGTTGAATATTATGAAGCGCCTCCTCATCTTTATCATTTAAAAGAGACAGAACATCTTTCGATTTGGATCTTAGCTTTTTGTCTATCTTACTTATCTTTTGATCAACTAATAAAGATTTTTTATTAAAACCCTTCAAATACAACCCCTCTAAACATCTCAAACGAGATAAAGCAACATACCCCATTCCTTTAATAAAACACTTTCTAAGGTCTATCTCCGCCTTATCCAAGCTCATACCCTGACTCTTATGAACCGTTATTGCCCAAGCTAGCTTAAGGGGTATTTGCTCTACTTCTGCTTTTATCTCTCCGGCCTCTTTAAGCTTCCATTTTTTCGGAGTTACCGTAATTTTATCGCCAGACTCAGTCTCTACTACGGGATAGTTTGTTATATCCTTAAAAGCGACAATTTTACCCAATGTTCCGTTGACGTACCCTTTATCAAAGTTGTTTTTAATAAACATAACATATGCACCTTTCTTTAGGATTAGCTTTTCTTTAGCTAAACAGTTCTTTTTTAAGATATCTACAAGCTTTGAGTCACCCTTTGAACTCATTTTGTATTCAAAACTGTTCGTATTTAAATCCTCTAACTTTCTTAAATTAATTTTGTCTACGTCTTTATTGTGAGTATATAATCTTGTTATGTTTTCCTCGTCGTGTTTAATTTCGGATCTTTTATTTAAATACTGTCTTGCTTTTTTATCTATACTATTTGATCTAATTTTGGACAGAAGCTTATATAAATCACTATCTTTATGTCGAAACTGGTCAGTTAAATAACAAACTTTAATATCCATATCTCTCCAAATATGAGATTTAAAAACGAAGTCTGTATTTTTTTGTTTAGATACCGGTGGCAGCTGATAAAAATCACCCGACAAGACTACCTGCATACCACCAAAAGGCAGCTTACTCTCCTTAAATGCTTTACATATACGGTCGATCATATCTAGCTGATTCGCAGTCAACATGGACACCTCATCAATTATCAGGACTCTAGTTCCGTCAAAATGTTTGTGTAAATATTTCCTGTCTAAAAGATGGGAGATATCTCTATCTGATAAAGTATTGTTGACACCCATACCGGACCAAGAGTGTATGGTAACACCATCTATGTGGGTTGCTGCTATCCCGGTAGAAGCGGTGATAGCAGTTTTTACTCCTTTATCTTCTAAAAAATCAATATACTTTTGTAATAAGTAGGTTTTTCCCGAACCGGCTTCACCAGTTAAAAAAACATTATTACCTGTTTTTAGAATCTCAAATGCTTCTTCTTGTTTCATGTTATCGATTGGTTTTAAAATATTATATAATAAATACCGGATTAATAAAGAATATGACCAGGGCTATAAAAGATTTTTTTGTAAAAAAACTGCAAATAAACGAAGATGGAAAATATAATTTCTCTATTTATATTTTCAAAAGAGCTTTAGCTGTTATATATTTCATCGCTTTTCTTTCTTTTTTGTTTCAGGCTGAAGGATTAATTGGAAGTAGTGGCATATTGCCTGCTGTTGAGTATTTCAAATTAATCAAATCCAAACTTGGCTTATTCCAAGCATTAGTATTTAAACCTTCAATATTTCTGTTCTTCACCAGTGATTTTGTCATTAAACTAGTCCCGACCCTGGGGGTCATATTCTCAGTTATTTTATTTTTTAATATACACGAAAGAATAGTACTGTTTATACTTTATATCTTATATTTATCAATTACTGTAGGAGGGCAACAGTTTATGGCTTTTCAATGGGATAGTTTATTACTAGAAGCAGGCTTTCTTGCAATTTTTCTACAATACAACTCTTCTCTAGCTGTTTGGTTATTCAGATGGTTATTATTTAGGTTGATGTTCGGGTCAGGTATTTCTAAGCTTATGAGTGGAGATAGTCTATGGTGGAACTTAACTGCTTTAAAACACCACCACCTGACTCAGCCTCTTCCCACCTTCTTAGCTTGGTACTTTGATAAAATGCCTTTATGGTTTCATAAGTTATCAACTGGCTTTGTCCTTGCTATAGAATTAATCGTGCCGTTTTTTTACTTTCTACAGAATAAATTTAGAGCAGCTGCAGGAGTTATAACTGTAATACTAATGGCCCTGATTTCTCTAACAGGTAATTATACCTTGTTTACATTCCTTACAGCCTCTTTAGTTCTATTTTTAATAAATAATTTTCAATGGTCCCGACTTATTAAACCACTTTGGATACAAAAAGTACTCAATCGAATAAAAAGACATTCTTCTAATTTAAAAGCTTACTTAGCCCCTGTTGTAGGTTCATTAATTTTTTTGTTCAGCTTGCTATTGTTTAGTAGACAACTGCAGATTAACCCGATCGATGTAATCTCACTGCTGAGACCGGTTCAATCATATAGAATCGTAAATACTTACGGCCTATTTGCAAATATGACACACCCAAGGTACGAAATTATCATCCAAGGATCAAGAAACGGAAAAAATTGGAAGAACTATGACTTCAAATATAAGCCCGGAGAACTATCTGAACCACCTACATGGGTTCAGCCTCATCAACCGCGCTTGGACTGGCAGATGTGGTTCGCTTCATTAAGTAGCTTTGAAAGACAGGTATGGTTCCAAAGGTTTATAATCAAGTTAATGCAAAACTCTCCTCCCGTAGTCGATCTACTAGAAAAAAACCCTTTCCCTATACACCCACCACAATACATCAGGGCAGTTAAGTATAAATATGAGTTTACTGATTTTAATAGCACCAAATGGTGGAAAAGAGAGCGAGTAGGTATATACTTACCTACTGTCTCAAAAAAGAGACTATTAAAGCTTAATTAACCCTGATTTTGGTCTTGCAGCTCATCCTGATCTCCGTGCTCAGGTAAGTTTTCTGAGTCTTTTTTTAACTCTCTGCCCTCTTCATGTTCAGGAAGCCCCTCCGGACTGTTAGCCAGCTCACCCTCTGTTTCGTGTTCAGGTAAATTACCGTTGAGTTCTCCGTTATTAGTAATCTGATCATCTTCCGACATAGGATATTGTATTAATTATTAATAGTTTTATGTTCCATTTTTTCAATTGCCTCATTTCTTAGCTGATCCAGATCCAGATTTTGCTCGACCTCTCTTATCTGTTCTAGCTCAGCTCTAGTTTCAGGGTGATCGGCTACCATATAAGTACAGCAGTCTTCTACATCCTCAATTGACACCTCATAAGTGCCGAGCTCTTTTGCTTTATCTGTTATTTCTTGTTTGTGTGATCCTACATTAGGGCGATAAATTGGTAGCTGAGTCGCTGCAGAGGTTACTCTCATATTTTCTAAGGTTTGTGATGCAACCTGACCTACACTTTCCCCTGTAACTAAACCTTTAATTCCTTCTTTTTCAGCTATCATCTCAGAAAGACGAAACATCTCTCTGCGATAAAGTAATAATCTATATTTCTCATCTATTAACTTGATGATCTCTTTTTGTATATCATGTAAATTAACAAAATATACATCTAATTCAGACTGCCATTCTGATAGTTTTTTAATAATTCTCTCGACATTTACCTGCACTTTTTTATCAGTAAAAGGAAAAGAATGGAAATGGCAAAAATCAACTTTACATCCTCGCCTCATCATCTTCCATGAAGCTACTGGTGAGTCAATCCCAGAAGAAACCAAGGACAGCACTCTACCGGTCGAGCCTACTGGAAGCCCCCCAGATCCTTCTATTTTTTGATCGTAAACAAAAGCATAGTCCTCCACTATCTCAATATACAAAGTCCGCTCAGGCTGGTCCAGATCCACACTGGCATCTGATCTTGTATCTATATAACCGCCGACCTCATCATTCACTTGTTGTGAACTTTGTTCAAAGTCTTTATTGGCTCGATTTGTATCCACTGCAAAAGTATCGAAGTCTCTTTTCCTAAGCCTGTTCCAGGATATTTGTTTAATTTTTTCAATGTCTTGTTGGACATTTACACAAAAAGAGAAGTTTGCAATGCCGGGCACCTGCTTCAATCTACGTTTATATTCTTTCTTATCCGCCCCCTCTTTTAGCTTAATTGCTATTCTGCCTAATATTTTGATTACCTTACTGTGTTGATCCAAATCGGACAAAGATTGTTCTATATTTTCTATCAACTTATCTTCAAAATAAGATCGATTCCTCCCTTTCAGGTATATCTCACTATAATGAATTAGTATATGACTAACCATAATCTAAAATTAAAACCCTAAATGAAACCCCTTATTACAGCTTTCTTTCAGTAGATTCACGTCTTCTTTGGTTAAAACCAGGTTTGTTAAGATCTGTTCACTTTTCTTTGGGTACATTACTGAGCTCTTATTTCCATCTGCATGTTTTAGCCCTAGCGCATGCCCCATATGGTGCATCAACTTAAGTTTCAAGGTCTCGGGGGTGCGGAAACTATAGATATTAATCTTATTTTCCTTCAAATTATCTCGGTTGAACTTCTCTTGTTGTCCAAATTTATTCTTAAATGTATTTACACCGGTATCTCTATTTTTAGTCTTTAATTCCAGTTCACCTTTAATCTCTTTAACTTTTTGAGCCAACTGTTTGGCCTCTTTTTTCTTTTGTTCAATTTTTTTATCCAAACTCTCAAATCGTTCTTGTTTCTTCTGTAGCTGCTCGTATTTTTCTTGGTCAAAGTCTTCTTGCTGTTCCAATTTTTTAATCTCACGATTATACTCCTTCGATAGCCTATTATACCTATCCACCATATTGTTATAATCATCTGAGGCTTGATCATATTTTCGAGCAAATTTGTCCCTTTTTTGTTTGAGTTCTTTTAGCTGTTTTTCAAACGGGCTTAGAGCTTTTCCTTTAAATTCAGTCAAATTATCATCGTACACTAAATTTATACTAAACTCTGCCTGGGGGTTATAGTTAAATAAATCAACATTTATCTGCTCTTCCCACTTGTTTTCCGATTTTTTTACCATATTTTTAAATACCTTATCACCTAGAGGAAACTCACTGTCGACTTTAGCTACCTTATACTCAAGGGTCTTACAAGGGCTTGTATATAATGGTATACTCCCCGATCCTGTATACTGCAGATAAAAGTAGTACCCGCCCCCTGTTAGAATTAATATTGAAACTAGAGCTAAGATTTTTTTCATATTTTATTTATAAATTTTATCTAAATTTTTAACTATATCCGTAGCAGTAAAGGTTCGGCCAAACTCCTGGTTTAGATAATCTCCTACTGCCCCATTTAAATATGCCCCCATACATGCCGATCTAAATAAACCATATCCTTGAGCGACAAAGCCAGCTATTAAACCGGCTAGCACATCACCCGTCCCCCCTTTGGTCATGACAGGATTGCCGGTTTTGTTATGTTTAATTCTATCTGATGAAATAATTTTGTCAATTTCTTCTTTTTTCAAAACTATATTATTACTTAAGAAATTCTGTAGCTCATCTTTTTGAATATCCGAGTTTACTAACAGTTTTTTTAGCTCTTGTTCGTGTGGGGTAAAAATAGAATTATTGATATTTCTTAAATCTACTGCTCTTATTGCACCCGCATCAATTACTTTTGGTAGGCTTTTAGCTTCATGAATAGTTTTTTTGGCAAAGGATTGAGATTCTTTTGAGAGGCCGGGGCCTATCAGTAGTACGTCAGCTGAGCTTATCTCCTCTTTTACTCTGTTTAGGTGTTTATTTTGTAATCTATCACCACCTAACTTGATTGTGATCGCTTCCGGTAATTTATTATTAATCAACCAACCCATCTGTTCAGGGCAACAAACAACAGACAAGTCAGCACCGCTTCGAAGCACAGCCTCACAGGCAGTTGCAGTCATGACAGCTGCTCCACTATAATCTTTTGAGCCGGCTATTATCAATACCTTTCCGTAGTCCCCCTTATGAGCACTTGGTTTCCTCGGTTTAGTTTTTAAAACTTCTTCCGTTAAATACTCCATTTAATATTCCCATTCTTGTGGAAAAAGCAAATTACCATCTTTATCATACAGATAGATAGCGAACGTAGGGCAAGATTTAGCAGCTTTTATTATATCATCTTCTTCGTTTCCGTCCGGGTCCTGAACATAAGCTAAATTCTCATCGTCGATAGCAAAAACCTCCGGAGCGGCTTGTACACAAGTTTTTGCACCTATACAAGAGTTTCTATCTACCACAATTCTACGTACTTTTCCTCCTTCTCTAAGCTTCATTGAAACTTTTTCTGGTAGATCATCCGGCAGCTTTACTTCTCCATCTTCATTTTGAGGTAAGGGTTCCGCTTGTTTTTTATCTTCTTCCATGTTATTTAAGTTATATCGTCATACCCTTCAGCCTCAACCTTTTCAGCCAAACTATAATCCCCCTGTCTAACCAGTTGCCCTTCTTTCATAATATGAACTGTATCCGGCTCAATATACTCTAATATGCGTTTATAGTGTGTAATTAATAAAATACCTTTGTCAGGTGAGCTGAAGTTATTTAGACCTTCTGCTACTGTTTTAAGAGCGTCTACATCCAGCCCAGAGTCAGTTTCATCTAATATCGCATACTTAGGGTCTAGCATAAGTAGCTGCAGGATTTCTGACTTTTTCTTTTCTCCGCCTGAAAAGCCATCATTGATAGATCTATCTGCAAACTCGGGGTCGATACCCATATCCTTCATTTTTTGTTTTAGTTCGTCTTGGAACTTCATAGGGTTTACCTCCTCATCATATAAAGACTCTCTGGCGGTTCTCAAAAAATTTGAAATTCCCAAGCCCTCAATCTCAGGAGGATACTGTAGAGATAGAAATAATCCTGCTTGCGCTTTCTCATCAGACTCCGACTCTGTAATATCTTGTTCGTCTAACTTTATAGTGCCCTCTATAATTTCATAGCCCGGATGCCCCATCAAGGAGTTAGCTAAAGTTGATTTTCCGGACCCATTTGGGCCCATTATAGCATGTATCTCTCCAGGTTTTAGCTTTAAATCAACCCCTTTTATTATTTTTTCTTCTCCGGCCTCTACTTCCAGATCTTGTATTTTAAGCATGTTATTTATTTATCTGATAAAGCTTTTTTTGCGGTACTGAAAGCTAGTAGTGCACATTTCTCTCGGGTATAATCAATCGGTATTTCCAGCAGATCAAGCATATCATTTTTATTAAATGCTTTTACCTGATTTATATTTTTTTGTTTTATTTCCTCTGTAAAAAGTGAGGACGCTGCTTGTGAGATAGCACAACCTACTCCTTCCCAGCCTACCTTATTAATTTTACCTTCTTCGAGCTCTAAAAACAACTCTATCTTGTCACCACAATGAGGGTTTAGACCTTCTTCTTTTATATCAAACTGAGATAACCTCTCCTTATTTTTGGGGTTTCTATTTAGATTTAGAATAAATTCTCTATAAACTTTAGAATCCATCTTATTTATTGAATAACTGAATAATATTTTGTAGTTCATCTATAAGCTGATCTATATCTTTTTTATTATTATAAATCGATATGGATACCCGAACAGTAGCAGACACATCAAACTCACCCATCAAAGGCATAGCACAGTGATGACCTGCCCTCACACATATATTCTCTGAAGCTAACAGATCAGCTACATCATGTGCGTGAACGCCCTCTACTTGGAATGAAACTATACCGGAATCGAGACTTTTATTTTCCGGACTTAATAAAACCACCTCATCAAGCATGTTTAGCTGATCGATTAAATAATTAGTTAGTTCTTGTTTGTAAGATGCAATTTTTTTAATTCCTAGATCAGTAATAAAATCTAAAGCTTCGCCGAGCCCAATAGCAGCTGTAACATTTGGTGTTCCTGCTTCATACTTATGAGGTATATCAGTCCAACTAGAAGATTGTTTTGTTACTTTCCTGATCATCTCACCACCATATTTAGAAGGGTCTAAATCTTGTAACAAGGCCTTGCGACCATATAAGACACCGATCCCGGTTGGACCAAAAAGCTTATGCCCAGAAAAGGCCAAAAAATCAATATTTAGATCTTTCACATTTATTTTTTTGCTAGTCATTGCTTGTGCTGAATCGATTATGGTATAAGCACTAACTTTATTTGCCACATCAACAATATTTTTAACCGGTAGCTCAAAACCCAAAGCATTTGATATATAACTGAAGCTGACCACTTTGGTATCCTCGTCAATTTTACCTTCTACCTGCAAACCAAACTCACATTCATCGTCCAGCTCAATAACCCTCAGCTCACAACCCACTCTATCAGATAGCTGCTGCCACGGGACAAAGTTTGCATGGTGTTCAACTATTGTAATTACAATATTATCATCAGCGGACAGCTCTGGCTCGAGCATACGGGCTAGGTTATTCATACCCTCGGTTGTGCCACTATTAAAGATAATTTCTTTAGGTTCAGAAGATATAAATTCAGCTACTTTTTCTCGCGCCTCCTCAAAGGCTTTTGTTGCCTGTTGTGCCAGAGGGTAAAATCCTCTATGGACATTAGATTTATTATTGTAATACTGATTCAATACTTCGATTACCCTCTTGGGCATCTGGGTGGTAGCAGCATTATCTAAATATATTAGATCCTGATTTTGTTTAAAAACAGGAAATTTCTGTTTAATGTCTTGCATACTTAAATTCTTGATTGAATTTGATTCTTAATTTCACTTTTTATATCACTATCGTTGATATTTGTTAAAATTTCACCAAAATGAGCTTGAACAAGTTTCTTATACGAATCTTCTTTGTTCAGCCCTCTAGAGAGTAAATAAAAGATATCTTCATCATCTAATCTTGAAATTGTAACACCATGAGAACACTCTACCTGATCATTTGCTATCTCAAGATTTGGTTGTGCGTCCATCATCGCCATATCCGAATACATTAGACCGTCTATCTGCTGCTCTCCGCTACAATTAAAGCAATTACCCTCCACTTTGGTTAGGACATTACTCGAGATACGGGACCGATCCATCAAGACTGATTTTACTTTTATATCTGATGAAGATTTATCTGATTTATGTATAGCTTGAATCTTTTCTTTTATCTGTTGTTGTTTTTTAGATAAATTTAAGCTATACATTCGGACCTGAGAATGCTCTCCCAACAAATAAGCCTTATGCTCAAATTTACCTTTTTTTAGCGTTATATTGTTTGTATAATAATTTAGTTCAGAGCCTTGATGTAGGAATATTTTAACTTGAAGTTGGTCTTCACCGGCTGTCTGTTTAAAAATATTTGCTTTACTGTCTTGTTTTAAAACTATACCTAGCTGCTCAAACTTTGGTGAAATTTTAATAGTTTCTTCTACTGTTCTATTTTTTTCTATTGATATAATCTTGTTCAGTTTATCAGATTGATCGCATATATCATTACCGGTATCCATACTGTTAGGGTTTACTGGTTTTACCCCTTCAATATCTGTAATTTTGCTTTTCGATAAACTATCACTCATTAAATTTATCCTACTGAATCCTCGATCTCCATCTCGATAAGTTTATTTAACTCAACTGCATACTCCATAGGCAGCTCTTTGACTATCGGCTCTATAAATCCGGAGACCAACATTTTTAGTGCACGCTCTTCAGATAAACCACGAGACTGGAGATAGAATAACTCTTCGTCTCCGATGTTCCCAACACTAGCCTCATGAGCCACATCCACCTCATCGTTGTAAGCATTAATTGTGGGATAAGTATCGGCTCTGGACTCTTCATCCATCAGCAGTGCATCACAGTCGACTCTAACTTTACTGTTCTTTGCCGCAGGAGTCAGTTTGACCAAACCACGATAACTACAGACGCCGCCATCTTGGGAAATTGATTTGGATGTTATTACAGAAGTCGTATCTTCTGATAGGTGAATCGTTTTTAGACCTGTATCTTGGTGCTGCCCTTCAGTAGCCAATGTCACCCCCAAACTATCAGTGCGAGCATTCTTACCTTTCAGTACAGAACATGGGTATAACATAGTTACGGAGGAACCTAAATTTCCATTTATCCACTCCATAGTTGCATCCTCCTCGACTATGGCTCTTTTGGTGTTTAAGTTGTATGTATTTTTGGACCAGTTTTCAATTGAATAATATCTAACTCTGGCATTTGGTTTTACAAATATCTCCACACAACCTGCATGAAGTGAGTTTTTACTATATTGTGGAGCAGAACATGCTTCTATATATTGCACCTCTGCACCCTCATCAGCAACGATAAGAGTATGCTCAAACTGCCCACTGGACTCCTCGTTCATACGAAAGTATGCTTGAAGGGGGAGGGTGACAGTAGTATCTTCTGGTACATAAATAAAAGTGCCGCCAGACCATACTGCTGCATGGAGCATAGCAAATTTATGATCACCTATCGGAACACACTGGTTCATAAAATACTCACGAATCAAGTCTGGATGCTCTTCAACCGCAGTATCCATATTTTCGAATATGACACCTTTCCGTTCCATCCTTTGCTCGAGGTTATGATAGACCATACCGGCATCATATTGAGCCCCACTGCCCGATAACATCTCTTTTTCGGCTTCAGGTATCCCCAGCCTATCGAAAGTCTCTTTAATATTATCCGGCACCTCATCCCAATCATCCGACTCATCAGCACCTGGATGAGTAAAATAACTAATCTCATCCAAGTTCAATTCACTTAAATCAGGACCCCAATCAGGTACTGGCTCATCCTGGTACAGCTCAAATGCTTCCAATCTCTTCTCTAACATCCAGTCTGGCTCATTTTTTAGTTGTGATATTTTTCTTACGGTCTCCTCTCTTAGACCTGGTTCAGTTTTAAGTTTTTGTGACATTATTTAGTTTATTAGACAGGTTGTAAAATTGATCTATTTCTATTAAAATTACAGCAAACCTAACCAAATGCAAACATACAATACTAAACTTAAAGAAAAAAATCAATTAACTGATAATATTATCTCTGCTAAGTTTAGCAGACCGAAAGCTTTAAGTTTTTCACCTGGCCAATACGTCCAATTTTTTATTCCCGAACATAACACCACTCGTAGCTATTCTATCTGCTCGACACCTTCTGATGATATTTTGGAGTTTTGTGTAAAGTTATATAAATCCGGAGTTGGTTCAAATTTTTTCAAGAATTTAAATACTGGAGATGAGGCTAAAATAAGAGGCCCCTTAGGCAGGTTTACAGTATCTAAAACTAATGGGAGGCACATATTTATCGCAGCCGGTGTGGGTATCGCACCGATCATAAGCATGATTAGAGCTCAGCTAGACAAAGATAATCAAAACAAGTATTTGAAGCTGCTTTTTGGGTTAAGCCAAAGAGACGACATCTTCTATAGACAACAGCTCAAAGATTTATCTAATAAATCATCTAACTTTAATTTTGAGATCACCCTATCACGACAAGAAAATAATTGGCAAGGCAAAACCGGAAGAGTTACTGATCATTTGGACCAATTTGACCTAAACTCAGAATTTTACATTTGCGGCAGCAGAGAGATGGTAAAAGACACAGAAAATAAATTAATTAATTTAGGCGCCAGTGCAAAAAAAATAAATTTCGAGATTTTTTAGTACTGATATTTTAAAAATCCTTATCATCCTTTATCATACAGATAGATAATTAATAAACTAATTATATGAGACATTTAACTCTAAATAAAAATTGTAGCATACCGATACTCGGTTTTGGTACCTGGCAGTTAACCGAAAAAGAAGGTAGAAAAGCAGTAGAAACTGCACTAGATGTGGGATATAGACATTTAGATACCGCTGATATTTACGGAAATCACAAACAAGTAGGTAGAGCGATTGATACCAGCAACATCAGCAGAGAAGATATATTCTTGACCTCCAAGGTCTGGCACTCTGATTTAGAAGCCCGACAAATAAAAGACAATTGTAAGCGATTCTTAGAAGAGCTACAGACTGATTATCTGGACTTACTTTTAATTCATTGGCCAAATAATAATATCGATATCAGAGAATCGCTGCGGGCACTGAATGAACTAAAGCAAGATGAGCTAATAAAATCAATCGGTGTATCGAACTTTACTATCAACCATCTAAAAGAGGCCAAAGAGACAGATCTTAACTTCTCAAACAACCAAGTAGAATTCCACCCGAGCCTTTATCAGGATGAATTAAAAGAATTTTGTGATAATAATGATATTATAATGACAGCTTATAGCCCTCTTGCTCAAGGACAAGATTTACAACTGCCGATAATAAAAGAAGTGGCAAAAAAATATAACAAACCGGAATGTCAAGTAGTATTAAACTGGATTATGCAAAAAGATATAGTTGCTATTCCTCGCTCATCTAACCCAAAACATATCCGAGAAAACTTTCAGGCACATCAATGGAAACTAAAAGAAGAAGATATAAAGAAAATAGACTCAAAAGCTACCAGCAACAATAGATTAATAAATCCCTCTATCGCCGAGTTTGATTATAAAACATAACCTTACTTCTCAATTTTACAGGTCTGAGGTTGTTGTATTCTTCTGGCAATATAAAGGTTAGAAAATACAATCAATAATATAGCGGAGATTGTAAACTCAGATCCCCCAAAGGGTAAATAACCTAAAAAGTTACTGGCTGCAGTGACGCCAAACAGCGAAGAAAGGACTACAGAGCCACAGGCAGAACAACCAATGCCAAGTGCACCCATCACTACACTCAAAGAGCTCATCCCTGCTTCTCTCTGCAGCTCAAACCTGTCTTTTAGATAATAAACTAAAAGAGAAATATTAACCCCGACCAATAAAGCCAAAAGGGTGTTTAGAATCTGTGAACTCAAAGTAAAACTGGTGCTAAATACCCCATAAGAGCTAATAAATATATTTAACTTTTCACTAAGAGAAAAACTGCCATCAAGCAGCACAAAAGATAATGAAGGATAACTAAAAGATAAAATTAAAAGAGACCACAATATTCCAGCTGAAAGCAGCCCGACCACCCAATAGAGAGGCTTTGTAAATACCTCTCTCAGGGTGGTCTTTAATTGAGTTATGCTTTTAGCTGCTAGCCTCATCGTGTAGTTAGTTAGAGTTTATAGCATTGATTCAATGATCTGCTTAACCTTTTGGTAAGGCTGTGCTCCGGAGATAGGCACCTTCTTTCCATTAGGTCCGATGGCTACTGAGTAAGGTGTTCCTCGCAAACCAGCTTTTTTTGCATCTCTAAGCTCCTTGTTTACTTCGGACTTGTATTTTCCTGAATCCAGGCATGATTCAAACTTTGATCGGTTTACGCCTACTTGTTCAGCGTAATCAGGTAATTTATCTAGGTTCAGGCCGTCATTCGAAGGTGTGACCTCAAAAATCTTATCGGTAAAAGCCCAGAACTTATCATTACCCCCTATTCTTCCTGCACACTCAGCAGCCAGAGCTTCTTTGGGTGCCTTGCTATGGAGTTGTTCTAGTGGTGCGTGCCTGAAAACCCACTGAACTTGATCGCCATAGTTATCCATCACCTTTTTCATAGTTTGATGAAATCGCTTACAGAACGGACACTCAAAATCTGAGTACTCAACTATAGTAACTTTTGGGTCCTGTGCCCCTCTTCTCCAGTCGTCTTCTGTCACTTCAGCCATACTAATGTCTTTTTGTTGCTGCTGACCTGGCTGCTGTTGACCTTGATTATTATTTTGTTGAGCTGCCGGTTGATTATTATCTGCAGCTAGCTGGCCAGAGCCAGACTTTTCTGCTGAGCTTAGATCTCCTCCGCTGAAATAGACTCCGAGCATAACAAAAAAGCCGATGGTGCAAAGCACCAGAATACCCCCAACAATACCGAAGGTAAAGCTTGCTTTTGGGGAAAGTGCCTCAAAAAAACTCTTTTGATCACTCATAATAATTAATGTTAGTGATTAATAATCTTGTAACTAGATTATATCAAAAATAGTACAGTCGGAAAACTATCCACAGGTAGTTTATTCATTATGTTTCCTTTGTGGTGATACAAAATTCATAATCTTTTTTCTCGTCACCATTTATCCTCTTGTTTAAAATATGACTAAGATGGTTTATATCCTCATTGGACAAAAGATTGGGATCCTCTAATTCTATATTAATCTGTCCATTTTCTTCTTCAATCTCTATCTCTTCCACCTCTAAATCTCGGTTGATATCTTCTTTTATGGTTCGTTTAATCTCAAATAACTTTTTAACATTGACTTCTTCTACCACTTCATTGGAGATTTTATATGTTACTTTAAACTTATCAATACCTCTTTGCTGAAGCTCTTTTAGTTGATCTAATCCAAGAATATCACTCTCTTCAATTCCACTATATTCTATATCTTTTTCATCAGAATATCTAATCTCAGCAACACCATCTTGTATATTAACTGAGTCCGGAACGCTACCTAATAGATACTGTATATATCTTGAATCACTTTGAGGAGACTCTCTTTCGATCATATTATTTTTTTAATTATTAAAATAATTTGTACCTTCAAGTTTGTCGGGAAAGAAATCTTCATCAGAATACTTTTCATATCCCTCACCATACCCCATTTCCTTATTTAGCTCGGTTTTTCTGTTTCTTAGCATATATGGAATCTCTAAATTCTGATGCTTTTTTACGTCTTGTTGCGCTTGTCTATATGCATCATATGCACTTCTGTCCTTATTGGATCTTGCTAGATAGGCCGCACCGTGTGCTAAATTTATCTCTACCTCGGGCAATCCTACTACTTCTACTGCCTTAAAAACCTCATTTGCAACCACTAGAGCCGTTGGCTGGGCGTTTCCTATATCCTCGCTGGCAAAAATAATCATTCTTCGGGCGATATATTTCGGATCTTCTCCACCTTCTATCATTCTTGCTAAATAATATAATGATGCAGAAGGCTTGCCTGCTCGCATAGATTTTATAAAGGCGCTGATAGCGTGGTGATGTTCCTCTCCTTTTTTGTCATAGCGAATCTGTTTCGACTGAGCTGTCTCTCTTATTTTTTCGGTTGTTATTTCATTATACAGATTATAAGTATTATCCACCAGTGACACCGCTTGGCGGGCATCACCATCTGCAAGTTCTGTTATCATTTTTCTACAGTCCTTATTGAGACCAATTTCACTGCTCTCTTCTATTCTATCTAAAATACTTTTAATTTCTTCATCTTCGTGCTTCTCTAATTTAAAGACCTCACACCGAGATAGAAGTGATGAGTTGACCTCAAAGCTAGGATTTTCAGTAGTAGCCCCTATTAGAGTAAGCTCACCTTTTTCTACATATGGTAAAAGAAAGTCCTGCTGTGCTTTGTTAAATCTATGGATTTCATCTAAAAACAGTATTTTGCTCTCAGCTTGAGTGGGTTGATCTATTATCTCTCGGATATCACTTTTTCTAGCACTGACTGCAGACAGATCAAAGATAGGCTGGTTCAGCTGATCGGCATATATCTTAGCCAGTGTAGTCTTGCCCGATCCGGGAGGTCCCCAAAGAATATGAGAAAATATATGCTCATTTTCAATAGCATTTCTGAGTGGCTTATCTTTACCAGTGAGATGATCTTGACCCACAAACTCTTCTAAAGTCTCGGGTCTTATTTTATCAGCTAGCGGTGTCATAATAGCTTGTTACCACCAACTACCCGAATCGATATCAGAGCTGATTATACTCTCATACTTTGCTTTAGATAGGTGTTCAGGGCTGTAACTGCCTCCTTCTTTGCTTAACAAACTATCTATTGCTCTGATATGATTTTTAGAGCTTCGGATTAAATTATTATAGACAAAAAGGATATCATCCTTATCGGTACTATCTTTGTTAATATTTATATCATTAATATTTTTCTCTAATACCCACAATAGAGACTGGTAAGCTTTGTTCTTATTTTCTTTGCCCGAGCTTAGCTTCTCATCATATATTTTCTGCAGCTGGGGGTTTTTAAACTCTCCTACTCCATTTTTTGAAGTAGGATCATCCAACTTATAATTTCTGATAAACCTCTGCACTGCTTTTAGGTGAGTATTTTCCGCTTTATAGACTTCAGTGAATATCTTCTCATCATATTTTTGACTAAACTTGTAGCTTAAATCACGAGCAACCTTCTCTTCTTCAATCAAATATATCAAATCCATCTCCACTTCTTCGCCAAGAGGTTTTTGCATCTCTTTTTTTCTCTCCAGGACCTGTTCTAACTTTTGCTGATCAAAAGACGTGGCTCCATTTTTGGTCAGACTCAAAACCTTTTCAGCTTCCGTTTCCAGGCTACAGCCCGACAAAGTAACCACTAGAGTAAATACAAGTAAAACTTTAAAAATTTTGTTGTTCATTGGATTTTGTTATCTGTGAGTATTAAAATATCATGTTAAGTGGTTATAATCAACTTCAGATGAAAAAAGGTACATATATATTAATCATACAACTTAATCAGGATTGCAACATCGAGGTGGGAAGCTTGGAAGAATTACACCTCCATGAAGGTTACTACTGCTATATAGGAAGTGCCTTTAGTCCGGGTGGACTCAAACGAGTCCAAAGACACAAACAGGTATCCTCAGGTGAAAATGAAAATATCCAGTGGCATATAGACTATCTAAACTCTCACAATAAGGCGGAAATTATTAAGGTAGAAAAATTTATAGAGCAAAAGATAGAATGTGAGTTAGCTAACAAGCTAGAAGGAGAAGATATAGATGGGTTCGGCAGTAGTGATTGCAGCTGCAGATCACATTTGCAATATTTTGAAAATAAATCAGAAATCAGTGATAATATTAAACGTTACTAAACAATATAAAATGATTGATAAACAATTTTGCGCCACTAAAGCTTTTATAAACTATGAAGGTAAGATTTTAATTCTCAGGGAGTCTGAAGAATATAAAGGTAAAGATGCTGGTGATTGGGACATACCTGGAGGAAGAATTAAACCGGGTGAAAGCCCTATAGAATCACTCAGAAGAGAGATTAGAGAGGAGACAAACTTAAGTGTGCAAGTAGGAGAACCATTTTATATCGCCAGCTGGGAACCAAGGGTTAATGGTGAACAGTGGCAAATCATCGGGACAACCCTAAAATGTAACACAAATACTAATAAGGTTTCATTAAGTAAAGATCACGACAAATACAAATGGATAGAACCAGAAAATTATCGGGATTTCAGTTTAAATGAAACACTACCAGAAACTTTCAGGTATTACATTAACAGTATGTAATCAGACCCCTATCTGCGTTTAGTTTTATTTTCTCCCCCTCTTCTAGTTTTTCTGTAGCTTCATTAGTTCCTACTATACAAGGTTTATCTAGCTCCCTAGCAACTATGGTAGCATGACATAATAAACCCCCAGAGTCAGTAACAATTGCTTTTGCTTGTTTCATCAATGGAACATACTCAGGCGTAGTCATTTCGCAGACTAATATATCATCTTCTCCGACTTTAACTTCTTCAATTTTATCAGGAGGAACTTTCTTAACTGTACCTTGTTCTTCACCTGGGTGGCCTGTTTTTCCATAAATATTATTTTCACCACCACTCTTTTGTTGCAACTCTTCTTGAGAAAAGAAGTAATCTTCATATATCTCACCCAAAACCCTGTTATAATCTATAAACCACAGTCCATACTCCTCATTTGAGATTGTCTCAAAATACCCATTTAAGTAATCATCAACAAACTCTGCGTTAACTTTATTTCGGAGCTTACTTTTTGTGTCTTCGTCTTCTACGTATAGATAATCTATTATTTTTTGTAGATGTTTGAGCCCAGCTTTACTGTGTCGTTCCATCTCTAATTCTTCAAAATCATAGAAAAAAGATATGGGCTTCTGATCTCTGTTCTTGTAGAAGCCTTGGGTAAGCTGGCTATGTCCACCTTGAATCAACTCACCAAAAACACCATTCTCATTTACAATGAAAATTGTGGACCATATTGGGTTGTCTGAATGAGGAATAAACTCTGCTCTATATTTTTCCTCTTCTATATCTTGCTCCTCAAACCATTTCATAGCCTCTTTAGTACTTAAACCACGCATACGAATTTTAGACAAGTCAGATTCAAGTGGGATTAAACGCAAAGCACACAGCTCATCCTTGTGTTCTTTTAAATAATTTTTAAGCTTTTCAGTACTATCTCTTAGATCAGTTGCTTTGAATTTAGTGGGTTTATCAAATGGCAGGCCAAGTTCATCTTGTAAAATTTGTAATCTCTCCCTTTTTTCATTGTCTTCCTTTCGAAACTCTTCTTTGTTTTCAAAATCAATTTTTTCAAACCACTCACTTAGAGATATTTGACGGTTATAGAACTCTTTAGAGTTCATAGTTATTCAATCTATCTTTTTAACTATACCCTCATTTGCATTTACTTTTACTTTACCTCCGTCTTCTAATACTTCAGTCGCATTTTGGGTTCCAATTATGCAAGGAGTATTAATTTCTCTTGAAACAATAGCAGCATGACTAGTAATCCCCCCCTCATCAGTAACAATAGCAGCAGACTTTTTCATAATCGGAACAAATTCTGGGCGAGTCATACCTGTTACCAAAATTTCTCCTTCCTTGAAATCATTGAACTGGTCTTGAGACATTACTACTCGCACCCTACCTGAAGCATTACCAGAACAGGCTGGAGTTCCGTTAATAGTATCACCTTGTTGTTCTTTCAGTAAATTATTAAAAGAATTTTTAAGCTCTATTGCCCTCTCTCCACTTAAATATTTTGTCTCTTTTTTTGTTACTACAACAAAAAACCCTTTTTTAAGACGTCGCTTTAGCAGTTTCAGATCTATATTACCTTCTAATAAACTCCTTACTTCTTTATGCTTTAAATAAGCTAAATACTCATAATTAATGTCGGTTCTCTCTTCTAGTGCAGAAAGAATATAATGAAGTAAATGGATACCCTTAAGATTTACCTCTTTGCGGTGCTCTCTCCAATAAGTTAGCTTCTGAAAAAAATATAGAGGGTTTTTGTCTAAATTATACTTTTTTAATATCTTTCTCTCTAACTCTTTTTGGTTTTTCTTATAGGAACGCAACCTTTGTAGTTTTTCCTTCTTTTTCTCTGGGTCTTTGATATAATCAACCATCTCCTCGATTACATCTTTTTTTGTAATATGCTCTATGTTAGCATATCCTGATTTATAATAATCAAAAGTTTTTATATAATCATCTACTTTATCGCTTCCTCCAACAAACTCTTCAATAGTTTCATATTTATTTTGTTTTTCAAAATCTTCTATTAATTCCAAAAGAGTTAACAGTCGCTTGTTTTTAAATGTCATTTCTCTTGGGGTTGTAAGCCGTTCCACCTCTTCAGAATTTAACCCGTACCTATCTTTAATTTCATCTATTTTTTTCTGGTCATATCCTGCATCGAATGAATCTATGAATAGACTTACCTGCCAAAAAGAATGATATACTTCTCTCAAACTATCAAAGAAAGAGAGCAACTCTTCATCTGAAAAAGAAGATACATCGTCCTGAGTATTCTGAATGAAAAGCTGCTCAAGTTTAGAAGCAAATTTTTTGTACCTTTTAAAAATTAATTCAACCCCCTTATCTTCACCAAAATTCTCAAAAACTTCTTGAGCTACTCGCCCAAAAGCTTCTGTATCCCAATACATCAATGCATATTCATCTCGAAAAAAAGCATATAAATGTTTTAAATCATTATCAAAGAATTCATCATTAAAGTCCACAGAGACTTTAACCCATGGCATACAGGTAAAAGGTAATATATCTCCTTCTTGCTTGTAAAATTCAGTATTTTTTGGTATACCAATACTCATATTTAAGAATTTAAAAATATTTTCATGAGTTTATAACTGTTAATTAATCTACTTTTTTCACTATGCCTTCATTTGCATTCACCTTCACCTTATCACCATTTTCTAAAACCTCAGTAGCTATATCAGTTCCAATAATACATGGCTTTTCCATTTCCCTGGAAACTATAGCTGCGTGACAAGTAACGCCACCCTCATCAGTGACAAAACCAGCAGCTCGTTTCATGGCTGGCATATATTTAGGCATCGTCATAGGTGAAACCAAAATATCACCCTCTTTTACTTTTTTCAAATCGCTTTTATTTTTTACGATCTTTACCTTTCCGGTAACCTGCCCTTCACAAGCATTACTACCCCCAACTTCTTTTACCTACTGGTCAACTTTTTCCAATTTTATATTTAAATCTCGCAAGACCTCTTTAATACTCTTATCAGAATATAGCTCATTCTTATGAAACACAAAACCACTTTTACGGTTAGAGACCCTCTTCTTTATATTAACACTGTCTTCTTCCTGATATACCTCTTGTCGTCTAATAAACCTAGCTCTATTTTCTAAATCAGGATATCTTTTGACTAGAAATTTAGAGATCACCTCTTCTGGAGCCTCATTATATTCTTGAGTTCTTTCCCTAGCTTCAAGTGCTTTTTTAGATAAACTCTGATCCACATCTGGTAAATTGGGAATCACAAAAGAGATAGTAATATAAGACCATAAATCTCCATATTTACTTGCAAATTTTTTTAACTCATCTAAGTCCTCCACCTTTTTATTTTTTTCATAATAAGGCCTCAATTCTCTAAAAATTTCGATCATATTGTCAAAATTCCCCCTCATTGCCTGTTTGTCTTGACATCCTTTAGCTACAGCTTGAGCTAATCTTTTCCTAAATCCCTCAGGATAATACATTGAAACTAAACCTTCACCGCGAAAAATTGCACAAAAATCTTCTGTACTAAAATCAATTAATCTATCCAATTTTTCAGAAATTACATCATAGAATATCCCCAATCTAAAAATGGAATACTCTCTGCTATGTTGTTTTTTATATTTTTTTCTAGACATAACTAATCACTCAATGTAGTAATAGGCCGACTCTGAACAATAAAGAAATCGCCTTCTTCCATACACCACTCTATATCACAAGGAAACCCATAGTGACTTTCTATATCTAGGATTATCTCTGTTAGCTCATTTACCTGTTGTTCTGTAAGAACCTGTTGACCTCCTTTTTGCTCAGACAGATTTTGCCACTCATTGGGCTCAGTTGTGTTGGGGCTTATCTCCTCTTTTTTATACAGGGCTTTCTTTTGGGTTGATATATTTACATCTAGTATATTTCTTGGGTCTTTCTCTACTACATAAGAGTCAGGGGTAATTTGACCAGATACAACAGCCTCTCCAAGACCATAGCAAGCTTCTATGATAACCTGATTCTCATCTTCCGTTACTGGATGAACTGAGAAAGCTACTCCCGAGACATCGGAGTCTATCATCTTTTGGACCACTACTGCTACGGATATATCTTTGCCGTGTAGGTCATTTTCAAAGCGATAGAAAATAGCTCTGGGAGTAAACAATGAAGCCCAACACTTTTTTATATTTTCACATAAAGTCTCTTTATTTGTATTAAGAAAGGTATTTAGCTGTCCAGCCCAAGCAGACTCATCAGAGTCTTCTTCTGTAGCGGATGATCTTACTGCTACATATTCACAATTGAGCTGCTCAAATCTTTCTTCTACCTGCTGTTTTAGTTTTTCGGGAAAGTTTTTATTTTTTATTAATCCCTGTATTGCTTCTGATGCTTGCTCTATTGAATTTGTATCATCCTTATCTGCTTGATGTAGTTTTGCATCTATTTCGGAATGTAGACTGTTTGCATTTAAAAACTCATCAAATGCTTCAGATAAAACAACAAACCCAGGTGGCACTGGAATATCTGCATTAGTCATCTCACCCAATGATGCTCCTTTACCTCCTGCCTGGTCTGTTGAGTTGCTGTCTAATTCATTAAAACCTTTTATGTTTGGCATTGATTGAAAATATTGTCTGTTTACCTAAGTTTATTATATGGCAAGTTTGCGATAATGACAAACTTCAATAATTTAAATTATTAATTTGTTATAATTTAACGTATGTAAATAAATCCCAATTATGAAAAAACTTACCCTAACAATATTATCTTTCCTATTAATACTCTCTCCGGCTGTCGTACACGCCCAAGGACAGAATGGATCTAAAAAGATTAAAAAAGCAGATAAAAACAAAAAAGACACAATTACAAGAATTGAAGCAGAAATTACAGAAGTGGAAGAAGACTTTATTCTAGCAGAAGATGAAGAAAAAAATAGATATACAATAGATAAGGACACCCAATACACTCTTGCAGGGGAAATCCATAAAGGTGACAATGTTATTTTACGAGAGATAAAGACCGCTGATGGCTCCAAAAAATACATCATTGACTCCTTCTCTCGTGCAAATCAACTAATACTTTTATTCGTTCTGTTTGTGGTTGTGTTGTTGCTGGTAAACGGAAAAAGAGGGCTAAAATCAATAATAAACCTGGGAGTAACTTATCTTGTCATCTTATTAGCCATCATCCCCTTTATCTTGTCTGGTTGGTCGCCGATTTTAGTGGCCGTAGTAGGTGGAATAATAGCAATGGGTTGGAATATATACTTTACGCATGGCTTTACCAAAAAATCCCATGCCACAATAATAGGAATAGCGTCCAGCCTGCTAATAGTAGGACTATTAGGCTGGTTCTTTATCCGATTTGCCTCTCTATCGGGCTCTATCGAGCAAGGTGCAAATATACTATCAGCTGTCGGATATGAGCATATAAATTTCAGAGGTCTATTGCTAGCGGCTGTACTTATAGGTGCTTTGGGTGTGCTAGACGATCTGGTGATTAGTCAGGTATCAGTAGTACAAGAGCTAAAAGAAACTAAGCCTGATATATCAAAAAAAGAACTATTTACCTCAGCCATGCGAGTAGGGCACGATCATACCAGCGCGATAGTAAACACGCTAGTTTTGGCATATACATCTGCAGCTTTCCCATTAGTGATCTTGTTCTCTATCGGCTCACCTCCGTTCAATACAATTATTAGCACACTAAATAATGAAACTGTAGCCACAGAGATTATGCGCATGCTTGTAGGCGGGATAGGTATACTGCTTAGTATGCCTATAGCTACCTTGATTAGTGTTTATTTTCTAGCAGAACAAGAGTAAATTAGCTCTAATACTTTATTTCTACTCACTGAAGTGTCTACGGTTCCACTCATATACGTCTTCCTTGCTTCCGTAAAAATTTTCACTAAAACCCTCTTGTGCCAAAAAAGCATTTATTTGACTCAAACTCACGTCATCAGGGGCAAGATCTCTAGCAGCTGGTTTATTGTCGTATAATAGTTGTTTAACATATTCATCGTCTGGGAGCCTTCCGGTTTCTCTATACTCCATAAGATCATCAAGCACTTTAGCAGGCACTTCATCATACCCCTCGGGATAATCTACTATATTGGTTTTCCAGGTTATAGAATCATTTTGTCCTTCAGAGTCTTCGACATCTATACTCACAGCAATATAATCATGAGTTGAATCAAACTCAAATAAGCCAGGATTTTTATCCAAAAGTACATCCAATACACCGATAACGAAAGACCTGGAAGCCGAAGCCTCTTTGGTCGTTGACGAGCCATCTTTTTCTATAATACATTCTAGACTCTCGTTATTCCTAGACATTTTAGAGAGTAAATTGTCCAACCTATCAAGCTTAAAATCTGTTAGTTCCCTGGTTTTATCTTCTCTCGTATCACTTTCATCTTTACTACCTTCTGTAGGTTCATCATATTTTTTAGGGCTATCGATTTTATCTAATACTCTCCAAATCGCTTTACCTTGCACATTTCCGTCATCGTCTCTAGTTTTAATTGACATATCTACAAAATCATCCTCAACAAAGGCCCCATCCTCTTTTAGGGTTTGCTCAAGCTCAAAAATGCTTTCGTCTGCTTCTATTAATATCTTTAAAATCTTCAGTCTAAAATCATCTTTCTCATCCACTTCCTCGATCGATGATCTTCCAGCTAGCACTTCTATATTTTCTTTTGAGTCTAAATTTTGCTCTAATACATCTAAAAAAGCATCTATCTGTCTTCTGGTAGGATCTTCTATCAAGAAGCTAGGTGCCATCTCTTCGCTTTCAGTTTGCTCACCACCGGATGGTTCGGGGACTTCAGGTTCATCAACCACCTGATCTGGAGTATCAACGATTTCATTTCCCTTTTTCACTTTCTCCAAATTATCTATCAAATCATCCAGTATATCACCCAATACTACATCATAGCTTTGATCTTGTTTTTTCTTTAGATGTTTTTCAGCTAAACCTTCCAGATTAATAGAATCTACATCTAT
>JBDGRJ010000035.1:43106-43914 GCA_042218115.1 Minisyncoccia bacterium
TCTTCGTCAAAATCTTTCAGTATTTCTTCGACTTGTTCATTATGGAGAATAACTTTGAGAGTGATAACAGTGTCTTCGAGAACATCCGAGGTTTCTTCAACTAATTTAGAAACAGGTTCTCGAAGTTTGCTATTGTCTTTACTTTCCTGCTGAAGATTTTTCTTAATATTTTTCCGTAGCCTTTGCTTATACCCCTCATGTTCGCGTGTTTCAAAATTCATTATATTTTTGTTATTTTCAATACAAATTTTACATTAAAAGGTCTATTTGAGCAAGTTTTAATGGTGCGACTCACATTACTAGGCCAATTAAGGTTTAATTAAAACAACACCGACCCACTAAAATTTTGTGGGTCGGATACATTCGAGTAACAGTTTAAATCGGAATTTACTCTTCTTTTTCTTGTCTGGCTCTTCTTCTAATTGCTTCTATTAACCTTTCCTTATTAAATCCAGTTTCCTCAGCTACTTCCTCATGCTGATAAATTTGGTCAGCAAATCCTTCGGGGTCGTCATGCTGATCTAATATTTCTAATATACTCTCATCCCCACTTAACACCTCATCTAAATAATCATCTGGTGTCTCAAATTTTATTCCCCCCCTCTTGGCTTCACTGGGTGAGCTTAAACCTTCCGACATAAGAGTTATTATTAGGACTTACAACCTCATTATACAAACAACAAGTTTATTGCAAAATTAGGGTTTCTTACCTGTTACATAAAAAAGATGGTTTGAAAGTGGTTGCTCCCTTTGTTGCACCAAGTTCGACAAGAGCTAGACTAATAGACTTCTAACAACTTCCAGCCAT
>JBDGRJ010000036.1:0-23349 GCA_042218115.1 Minisyncoccia bacterium
CCTACCGGCCCTGAAACTTCAAACACCATTCCCTGACCTAAAATAAGATTTTTCAATAGTGTGTAGAACCCGACTACGATAGTAACAGTGCCGCTGATAGCAGCTAAAAACCCCTTGTACAATGAAATATACCATGGGTATTTTACCACAGCCGAATCTGATAGTCTAACACCTAGTTTTTCCTCATCCCCTCCCTCCAGTTTTTTGGGGCTGGCGGATAAAGTTAAGGTTTCCTCTCCTCTTTGAATAGTAAGGTCTAATTTTTCGTTTTTATTTTGTTCAATATATTCTACCAATTGTTTACTCTCAGAGATAGTCGTTCCGTTCACAGCCAAGATTCGATCCCCCATTTTCAGCCCCGCCTTGTCGGCCGGTGTTTCTGATTGCACTTTCTGTATCATCACCTGTGGCTCTTGTAGTACGATCGCATTGGGGTCCTTCGTAGCTTCGGCCGAAGTAGGGAGTCCGTTGATAAACCCACCGGCAAGCAAAACAGCAGCCAGAAGAAAGTTCATAAAAACCCCCGCAGATAGCACTATTATTCTTTTCCAGGGAGCCTTATATCCAAAACTATCTTCATCTTCTAAGTTCTGTCCATTCTCACCCTTAATCCTAACAAAACCACCCAAAGGCAGCCAGTTTATGGAATAAAGTGTATCCGGAAATTTTTCCTGAGTCTCTTCTCCTGCTACAGTTTCTTTTAAGCTGTCTTTTCCTTTACCCCAGACCCATACTCTATCGCCAGTCTCAGGATCTATATAAAAACCAAAGGCTCGAGGAGGGAATCCGATAGCAAATTCATACACCTTCATGTTAAAAAACCTGGCAGCAAAGAAGTGTCCGCCCTCATGAACCACTACCAACAAAGATAGGATCAGCAAAAAAATGATAATCGTTTGCATGATTGACTATTTTGGCAATTACAGTTAAAATAGTGTTAGGATTATCTCATAAATAAGAAGTTAGTTCAAGATTCACTTTAACTTAATCCTATGCAAATTTTGATGTACATTTTACTGGGCATAGCAGTACTTATCCTGATATGGCTGGTGTTTCTCTACAATAGTTTAGTCAAGCTCCAAAACCGTGTCGAAGAAGCTTGGAGTGATATCGACGTACAGCTAAAGAGGCGTCATAACCTAATTCCAAACCTTGTTGACAGCGTCAAAGGCTATATGGAGCATGAAAAAGGTACCCTAGAGAAAGTGACAGAACTGCGCTCCCAGGCAGAACAAGCCCGCCAAGAAGGTGATACCCAAAAAATCGCTCAGATCGAAGACCAGCTCCAGTCTGCACTTGGCAACCTGCAGGTAGCAGTAGAAGATTATCCTGATCTAAAAGCAAGTCAAAACGTATCTGAACTGATGGATGAGTTATCTGATACTGAAAACAAAATTCAAGCAGCCAGAAGATTCTATAACGGACAAGTTAGAAACTTCAACACCAAAATCGAAAGCTTCCCTGCCAACTTAGTAGCAAGTGCGCTTGGCTTTAAGGAGCAGGATTACTATGAGATAGAAGATGAGAGCCAAAGGGAGAACGTAGATGTAAACCTATAATTCTAAGATTTCTAAATCTAATTGAACTCAAAGTCGGTGATTAACCGAATCATGGTTTTATTATGTATCAACAAATAACATCCAACAAAAGAAAAACAGTGTTGTTGGTGGGGCTTTTCTTCATCATTACTATTGCCCTAGGTTGGTTCATTGGTGTGTATATGGGTTATGGATATTGGATTTTTGTGTTTGCTATTCTCTACTCGATCGGATCAGCTCTGATTAGCTATTTTGCAGGTGATAAGGTGGCCCTCAAAACCTCCGGGGCTAAAAAAATAAAAAAAGAAGATAACCCATATGTTTACAGGATGGTGGAAAACTTGTGTATTACTGCCGGAATGGAAGAGCCGGATGTACATATCATCGACTCCCCGGCCTTAAATGCCTTCGCTACCGGTAGGAATCCAGAAAATGCATCAATAGCATTGACTACCGGCCTGATTAATAAACTGGAAGACGAGGAGCTGGAAGGAGTGATAGCTCATGAATTATCTCATATTCAAAACTATGACACATTAATAATGACTCTCACAGTGGTTCTGGTAGGAACTATAGCACTGATAGCTGATCTATTTCTACGAGCCAGGCTGTTTGGTTTTGGTGGAGATAATAAGAAAGGTGGTGTCTTTGCAATTATAGGTTTTGTCTTGATCCTGGTTTCTCCGATAGTGGCCCAGCTGATAAAGCTGGCTATCAGCAGAAAAAGAGAGTATCTTGCTGATGCTTCCGGAGTTGATCTGACTCGATATCCGGAAGGTTTAGCTAGTGCACTTGAGAAAATAACAAACTCGGATAAACAGCTGGATACCGCAAGCTCGGCTACAGCTCATCTATTTATCTCCAATCCGTTTAAAAATAAATTCTTCTCCAAGCTCTTCTCTACCCATCCTCCGGCAGAAGAGAGAATAAAAAGACTAAGGGATATGGCTTAATTATTCTCTATAATCTCACTAACCTCCTTTACTTTTTCTTTCATAATTTCTTCATTCTCCGCCTCTAAGTTCAGTCGAACTTTATCCGTAGTAGATGACTTCCTCACATTAAACCACCAGTCGTTCCACTCAAAAGTCAGTCCATCAAAATCATATTTAATATCATTTTCTCCATACTCATCTCTAAGCCGATCAAAGACCGCATCCTTATCGTCAACTAAAAAGTTTATCTCACCGGAATGTGCATATTTTTCGCGCATAGGCTCTACATACTCGCTCATAGTCTTGCCGCTTTTTGACAGCTCTTCTAACAACATTATCGCTATAATTTCCGGGGTCTCATATATACCATTACCGGTATCTACAAAAAAGTGACCTGAAGACTCGCCTGCAAACGGAGCCCCCACCTCTCTAGCCTCTTTTTTGATGTGTGAGTGCCCGACTCTGGTGACTATAGGCTCACCCCCGTATTGCTCAATCATATCTACGGTAATTTCACCCGGACGCACATCATAACATATCGGAGCTCCGGGGTTATCAGCTAAAAATAACTTAGCCATAATACCACGGATAATAGCCGGCTCTACCGTGTCTCCGTTCTCATCAAAAAAGAATATACGATCAGCATCTCCATCGGTAGCAATACCTAGATCAGCATCGGTGGTCTGAATCCTCTCTCTAATATCCTCATTATTTTCCTCTATCAAGGGGTTTGCTTCATGATTAGGAAAGCTGCCGTCCAGCTCAAAATACATCTTATCAAGCTCACAAGGTAGGCTTTTAAATAACTCCCCCATCAAGGGAGCCCCCATACCATTTCCCGTATCCACTACTACTTTATAAGGCTTTATATTCTCAGCTTCAGTAAAATCTAAAGCAAAATCTACCTGTTCTTTTAATACACCTTCTTTTTTTGTTACTTCACCCTTTGTTTTTACATCAGAAAAATTTTGTTCTAAAGCGATATCCCTGATCTGTTCTAAGCCGCTGCCCAAGCCGATGGGTCTCGCCTGGTCTTTGACCAGCTTAGCTCCGTTGTATTTTTCGGGGTTATGAGAGGCGGTAATATTAATCCCCCCGTCATAGCCAAAATGACTAACAGCAAAGTAAAAAGTGGGCGTAGAAGCAAGCCCTATCTCAACCACATCTACCCCCTGCATAGTTATACCTTCTATAACAGCCTTTTTTAATAGCTGAGAAGAATCACGCATATCATGAGAAACTACCAGCTCAAGACTATCTTTGCCCGTTTCTCCTTTCAAATATTCTGCATAAGCTCGTCCTATTACCTTCATTGCTTGTTGATCAAATTCATCAGGATAGACCCCCCTGATATCGTAGGATTTGAAAATATCTTCTCGTAGCTTCATAAGATTATTATTTAAATTGACACTAGCTTTTTTTAAGTATATAATAGAAATTACCAAGACGCAATTACTTCTAAGTTAAGTAAAATATTTTTATGGATCCACAGAGCTACTTAGACAACCTATCAACCAATCTAAAAAATGCAATCGCAAAATCAATTTCTTTAGCTACTTCTTTGGGTGATCCAAAAGTAACTCCTGCACATATATTACTGGTACTACATGAACAAGAAGGTACTGTAGGTGCAGAAATAATAAACAAAATAAACCTAAACAAAGAGACCATAAAAAAACAATTGACACGAGATAGCGAACATGACCCAAAAGAAACTCTACCTGAGCTCGATGAAAAATCTCAAACAGCACTAGAAAAAGCGATGCTTTTGGCTCACAAATACGACCATAGCTATATCGGCACCGAACACTTGCTGTCCGGTTTGGTTCACTGCCAAGACGAGAACATCGAGAAAATATTAGAACAAGAAAATATAACCCCTAAAGAAGTCGACCAACAAGTCGAAATAATCCTGCAAAGCACCACCCAATTTCCGGATCTGGATAACATCTCCGAGACTCTCGAACAGATCAAAGATATGTCTTCAGGAAACCAAAAAGGTGGACTGCCGGGGCCTAGCGGCCACATGAAGCCACAGCTTTTCAGCCGCAAAAAAACATCCAAACAAGGAAGAAGACAAGGGGGAGAAAAATCAGCACTAGAGATGTTTACTACTGAGTTGACCAGCAAAGAAATACAGAAAGATATAGATCCGGTAATAGGGCGTGAAAAGGAAATTCAAAGATTAATCAATATTCTTTGCAGGAGAAACAAAAATAACCCGGTGCTGGTAGGAGAAGCAGGAGTAGGAAAAACCGCTATAGTAGAAGGATTAGCTAAGAGAATAGTATCCGGAGATGTGCCTGACGTGCTGAAACACAAGCGAGTCTTTTCGCTGGATCTGACCCTATTAATCTCAGGTACAATTTATCGGGGTGAGTTTGAGTCCAGACTCAAAAAGATAATAGATCAATTCAAACAAAAAGACGACTTTATCCTGTTTATCGATGAGCTGCACAATATCATCGGTACCGGCTCCAACCAAGGAACTATGGATGCTGCCAATATCCTAAAGCCGGCCTTAGCTCGAGGTGATCTACACTGTATCGGAGCCACAACTTTAGACGAATATGAACAATATATTACTGATGATCCGGCACTAGAGAGAAGGTTTCAATCAATACATATAGAAGAGCCCTCAATCCAAGAAACAGAAGAAATTCTACAAGGAGTAAAAAAGCATTACGATACCTACCATGAAGTCAAAATAACCGAACAAGCAATCGAGACCGCAGCTGAGCTCAGCAATAAGTACATTCATGATAATTTTCTCCCCGACAAGGCATTAGACTTGATGGACGAAGCCGCATCTTCTGTCAGAGTACAAAAAGATGAAAGTGATCTGCAAAAGAAAAAAAGAGAACTAGAAGAAGTAAAAAATAACTATATTGACAAGAAAGAACAAGCAATAGAAGAAGAGGATTTTGAAGAAGCCCTAAAGTGGAAACGAATCCTCAAAGAAACCAACGAAAAGTTAGATCAGATAGAAGAAAAAATATTACATGAAAAAAAGAAAGAGGACCCGGATCAAGTAACAAAGGAAAACATAGCTCACGTCTTGGGTATGCAGCTATCAACGGACACCGATTTGCTGTTACAAGACGACTGGGAGAAACTGAATAAACTACCCGAAAGATTAAAAGAAAATATATTCGGACAAGAAAGGGCAATCAAGAAAATAACTGATGCGCTCAGAAAATCTTACTTAGGTATACATGATGAAGATAGCCCCCTAGCCTCATTCATGCTGGCGGGTCCTAGCGGCGTAGGAAAAACCGAGCTGTCAAAAACATTAGCTGAAAAGCTATACTTTGATTCTGATGCTTTGGTAAAAGTAGATATGAGTGAGTTCTCAGAAGCTCATGGGGTATCAAAACTTTTGGGGTCCCCTGCTGGTTATGTAGGGCATGACAAAAGAAATAAATTTTTAGAACAAGTTAAAAAAAGACCATATAGTGTAGTACTGCTAGATGAGTTTCACGAAGCACATCCGGATGTACAAAAGCTGGCCCTGCAAATATTAGATGAAGGTGAGTTAACTGACAGTACAGGCAAGACAATATCTTTTAAACATGCTATCATAGTATTAACTACTACAGTGGGTGCTGATCTTTTCAAATCTCACGGTATCGGATTTGCTGAAAGTGATGAAGGAGAAAAGAGAGAAGCTATCATCAAAGACAAACTAAAAGACTCCTTTAGTTCTCCTCTGATAGGGCGCCTCAATGAGATATGTCTGATGTCTCCACCCAAAGAAGAAGAGATAGAAAAAATAGTGGAAAAAAGAATAGCAGAGATAAGCAGCAAACTGGAAGAAAAGCATAATATAGCAATAGATCCGGAACAGGAGGTATTAAGCTCACTTGCTTCCCAATCTTATGATCAAGACCAAGGAGTGAGGCACTTAGAACAACTTGTGGAAAAAGAGATTCAAGAGCTAATAGTCGGTATGATAGAAGAGAACGAAGAAAAACAAGAAGGTAAATTTACACTAACTAAAGATGAAGATTCTTTTAAGTTAGTATAAAATGCCCGATAGAAGGGAGGTAAAAAACAAAAAGCAACTAGAACAGGACCGCAACAGAGATAGAACAGGACCAGTAGAAAACGTCCAAAGCGGTTCAACTGTTGTAAATACAGATAACACCCAGCCAGATAATCAACAGCAGCGCGAGCCCGAGCGACAGAATAGACAAAAAGAACAGAGAGGTAGTAAATCAGTCGAAGAGATTAAAAACAGAGAAACCGAAGCTAGTCCATCTCAAGAAGCTAAAAAAACAGCCGAGTTTGCATCAAAAGCCAGCTCAGAAGCTAAAGAATCAGAAAAAAGCGGGTTAAAGCTATACCCTTTTCCTATGCTAATTCTCTCCGCAACATTAGATGTGATAGACCCGTTTACCGGATCGCTATTTGGCTTGTTAGTAATACTAGAAATCGTGGCATCTACTTCTCTATCTATTATGTTATATCCGCAAACAACTAAAGAAGATAGAAATTTCATAAAATACATTCTTTCAGCAGTAGTTGATGCAATCCCAATATTATCTATTTTGCCCTGGGAAACAGCTGTACTTTATCTGATCGACAAACAAAAGAAGGGTGAGCTAGCCGGAGGACTAGAAAATACAGCCAAAAGTGTAAGCAAGGGGAACTTATCACAAAATACAAAAAACCGTCTATCTCAAGCTAAAGAAAACCTATAATCTAAATTAAATGACCACAAAAAAAAGAATTATATATACAATACTATTTATCGTAGCTGTATTAGCAATAGGTTATGCTATCTACTGGGTATTTTTTGCCCCGGCTGAACCAGCTCCTCAGCCCACACCGGACCAGCAACCAAAAGAAGCAGAAGAGCAGCAACTACCTACAGCACAAGAGACAGAGCCATCAGCCCGCAGAGAACAAGAGGAAGAAGAGCAAACCCAGCCCGAGGCCGAAGCTCCGACTCCTACAGAACCAGAAGAAAAAAGAGTAACCCAAGAGGTAACGAGTGAAGTAGACCATCTAGACCTAGTGGAAGAAGGGGCTAGATTCTACAATGAAGAAGATGGTAGATTCTATAAGTTAGTTGATGGAGAGTTGAAACCATTGGATGATAAGGTTTTTTTCAATGTTGAGTCCACCGCTTGGGCACCCAATGAAGATAAGGCAATCATCGAGTACCCCGATGGAGCCAATATCTATTATAACTTCGAAACAAAAGAGCAAGAAACACTACCAAAACACTGGACCGATTTTTCCTTCTCCAACACAGGAGATAAAATAGCAGCCAAAAACATGGGATTTTCTCCTGAAAACAGGTGGCTGATCGAAGCGAACCCAGACGGATCCTCAATTAAAAGAATAGAAAATATGGGGGATAATGCAGACAAAGTAGATGTAAGCTGGTCACCAAACGGAGAGGTGGTTGCTCTCTCTAGGACTGGACCAGGAAGAGGTGCCGATAAACAAGAAGTATATCTGGTAGGAGAAAACGATGAGAATCTAAGATCACTAATGGTTCCCGGCAGAGCTATGCAAAGTAAGTGGTCTCCTTCCGGAGAAAAAATTCTCTATAGCGTCTACAATACACAAAATAATTATAAACCTGAACTTTGGGTAGTTACAGCTAATCCTGGCAGTATAGGTCAAAACCGAACCAAGCTTAATGTGGACACATGGGCCGATAAATGTGCTTTTGCAAATGATACATTTATCTATTGTGGTGTACCGACTCAGCTCCCGAAGGGTGCCGGTTTTGAACCTGCAGCAGCAGATGATATTGAAGATGATATCTATAAAATAAACCTACAAACCGGAGCTCAAACCCAAATATCCACTGGCGGGCAATCTTTTACCGTCGAATCGATACAGGTCGACCAAGAGAACAACGAGCTTTTGATTACCGCAAAAAACCAATCCGGGCTATTTAAAATAGACATCTAACATGAAAATATCTACGAAACAACTGATTGCAATTTTTATCCCCATTATCTTATTGGTCTCAGCCTTTTTTTATGTCCGTTACCTTCAGTATACACCACTATTTCCAGAACAAAATAAAAACCAAAAAATAGATGAGCTGCCGGTTTTTCCCAATGATCCGATACTTGGAAGCAAAACTGGCTCAAAAACCATAGTTGCCTTTGAAGATCTGAACTGTCCCGCCTGCAAAGAACAACAGAAAATCTTCGATAAATTAATAGAACAACATCCAAACAAAATAAAAATAGTCTGGAAGGGGTTGCCGATCAAGAATTTCCCCTTTCCTTCCCAAAAAGCCCATGAGTACGCATTTTGCATGCACAGACAAAACAAGTTCGAAAAATTCGTCGAACTTGCTTATGCCAACTCCGGCAACTTAAAGACCGCAGTATTGGAGCAGATTTCTAAACAAATGGAAATCGATCAGAATAAACTTCGAGCCTGCCTGAACTCAGATAAACCAAGCAAATATATAGAGAAAACCAAAAAATTAGCTAAACTTCTTAACATACAGTCAGTACCGGCAGTATTCCTAAACGGAAAAGAAATCAAAGCTCCTCAAACTATCTCCGGGTGGGAAAATAAGCTTAAGTTGAATCAATGAATGAAATTACTAAAGACAAAAAAATTTTATTTTGGATATTTATAGTTGCGTCTTTTATTTTTCTATCTGCCGATCCGTCTTTTGCAGTTAGAAGGCATGATATAGGATATAAGTGTAATGGTAACGATAATCTTTGTAGAACTGGAAACTGTGAAACTTACTGCGTAGCAAACAGCGCTTCAGACTGTGCAAAAGCATACGGTGGCTCAGCATCAGACTGGGATCTGGATTATGCAGGTAATCGGAACTTCTGTATAAATAAAAATACTAACGTTAAAAGAAGGCCAGAACCCAAACAAATTGGAGAAAAGTGCAAAAGTTCAGATGAATGTAAAGGGGTTTGTACCTCCCCAAAAGAAGGAAAGGGTAAGAAAATTTGTACATGTGACTTCACTAAATCAAGGGCTGGTGCAGGGTGGAGTTTATGTGAGGTTAACTATGGTAATAGAAAAGGTCATAGTTGGCAATGTGTAGAGGCGGGTTCCACTCCATACACTAGAGCTAGAGGTATCTCAACTGACAGCGAAACTTTAAAAAAATACAGCTCTAAAGCCAAGTATGCTTATTGTTTTAATGAAGATACAGGAAAAGCTTATTTTGCCAGTGAAAAAACCGTAATGGCTGAAACATCAACAGGTAAGACTGGAACTATAAGAGATGTATTGTCAAGAAGTGAAATTAAAAATATCATAAATAAACCCAGCCTAAAAGAACAAATCCCGGGCTTAGACTTCACCCAACCAGAAAAGATACCGATTGTTGATGAAGGTGGCACTAGATATCTTCTAATACCATATCTTGGGGAGTACATTTCTGCTGTCTATAGGTGGTCCGTTGGCGCTGCAGGAGTATTAGCAACTTTAGTAATAATAGTCTCTGCTATACAGTGGATGTTCCCAGCCTTAAATCTCTTTACCGAAGGGGAAGGGAACCAAAAAAGAACTATAAACCAAGCAAAAAGTAGAATCTTGAACTCAATAACAGGGCTGGTTATAGCTGTAGGTTCGTATATAATCTTATTTACCATTAATCCTGAGCTAGTAGAGTTTGATGCGTTAAAAGTTAAGTTTATTGAAAAACAAGAATTAGCTTTACCCGCAAGTGACGGAAAATATACACCTGAAGGATCTGCTTTTTCCGGCAAAAAAGGTGAGAAACCAAAAGATATGGATAAGCTGGATAAGTGTATTTATAATGAATTTCTAAATGGACTTAAGCTAGGAGAGGCCATACCCACAAAAGAAATAGATATGTGGGGAATTAAAAAAATAAAAGTAAACGAAAACGCAGCAAATTATTTTAAAAATGTAGTAAATAGTATAGAAAACCTTTCAAAAGACTCAAAGGCTAGAGGGTATTTAAGATATATTAAGGATTTTAACAAAGGCAAAGTTCCCGACTTACAAGGTAAAAAAGACGGCAAAGGAGCAATTACTCAATTCCAAGGGGGGAATGGCCTTGGTAAAGGAAATGAAGGAGATACAGTGAAGTTTTTGAGAAGCGACATGCACGCATTAGGTCTAGCAGTAGATATAATGACTCGCAGCAACTGGGATGTGAAAGGTATGTCAGAGGCTAAGCAGTACTGCAATACTTATCAAAAAACAATAAAAAACAATAAAAAAACATTTAACAAAGACAGATATAATGGAATATTTAAAAAAATACAACAACTGGATTGTGATAATTTGAATGACGTCAAAGATATTAACGTAGTGCCAGAACAATGGATCAATATATTCGAAGCCAATAAATTCTATTGGGCCGGAAATGGTTGGGGTGAAAAAAATAGAAGCGACGGTATGCACTTCGAGCTATACGGACCAGGATGTCTAAATATTAGACAGCAAAAAGGATAATATGGCCGATTCTCAATTATACCACTGCACAAACTGCGGCTCTCAGTTCCCAAAGTGGACCGGGCAGTGCCAGGAATGTGAACAGTGGGGCACGATCGAAGAAGAAGGTCGAGATCCCAGCTCTGAAAAAAGCCAAGAAAGTAAAAATTACAAAACCGCAAGCACCTCCACTCTAGAAGATATATCAAAATCCACTACTGATAGAGACCAGACCAAGGTTTCAGAGCTAGATCGTGTACTCGGAGGAGGTTTAGTACCGTGGAGCTTAATACTCCTTGGAGGAGAGCCGGGTATAGGAAAGTCCACTATCTCACTGCAGTTGGCCAATACTCTGGAGAGCTCTCTGTACGTATCCGGCGAAGAATCACTGGGGCAGATAAAAATCAGAGCGGATAGATTAGAGCTAAACTCAAGTGAAATGCAACTTGTAAATGAAACTAACACCAATAAGATAGTTGCCACAATAGAAGATGAAGACCCGGAGCTGGCAGTAATAGACTCTATCCAAACTCTACATAGAGATGATGTGTCCGGAGAGGCCGGTAACAGAAAACAGATCCAAGCCAGCGCCTCTTTGCTTCAGCAAGTAGCAAAGGAAAATAACACTGCAATAATTATCATAGGCCATGTCACTAAACAAGGGGGTGTAGCCGGACCTAAAACCTTAGAGCATATGGTAGATACAGTCCTCTATTTTGAGGGCGATAAAAACAAATCAATCCGACTGCTTAGAAGTGTAAAAAACAGGTTTGGGGCTACCGATGAAGTAGGTGTTTTTGAGATGAAACAAAAAGGACTAAAAGAGGTGAAAAACCCCTCTTCTGCCCTACTCGAAGAGCGAGGCGAAGAGATGCCGGGCAGTGTCGTAACTTGTCTGATGGAAGGTACACGCCCGATATTAGTCGAGATACAGGCTTTGGCAAACAAAACCCTCTATGGTAACCCGGCTCGTAAAGCCAGCGGGTTTGATATAAATAGACTGCATGTATTGTCCGCTGTACTACAAAAACGAGCTAAACTAAACTTAGCCGAATACGACGTCCACATAAACACTGTCGGAGGGCTAGACGCAAAGGAGCCTGCCGCTGATCTAGCGGCTTGCTTTGCCATCGCCAGCTCTTACAATGGAAAGCCTCTGAGTAACAAGTTGGCAGTATTCGGAGAAGTCGGTCTAGGCGGTGAGGTGCGCTCGATACCATCTCTAGAAAAAAGAATAAAAGAGTGCTCGAAGCTGGGAGTTGAAAAAATAATAACTAAACTACCAAAACAAGAAATAAAGACACCAAAAAGCACCAATGTCATCTCCGTAAAAAATATTCAAGAGCTTGTCGACCAAACTTAAATCACTCCAGATGCACTTTTTGTTCCCATTCTTCTACTCTACTTTTTAGCTGAGGATAGCTCTCAAAGTCGATACCTCTAGCAATCTCTCGGGTCAATTTTATCAAGTCTCTATCTTCAATGCTCGCTAGTTTGAATTTAGGAGCACCACTTTGTTTTTTGCCAAAAACCTCACCCGGACCTCTATCTTTTAAATCATACTCAGCTACCTTAAATCCATCCGTGTGATTCTGAAAAAACTCTAATCTCGTCTTCGCCCTCTCTTTTTCAGATGAGCTAAATAAAAAGCAATATGCCTGAGTATCACTTCTGCCGACCCTGCCCCGAAGCTGATGCAGCTGGGCTAGCCCAAACCTTTCTGCATCCTCGATTAACATCATATTGGCATTTGGAATATCTACTCCGACCTCTACTACCGAAGTAGAAACCAGTATATCAATCTCGGCGGCGGCAAATCTATTCATAATCCTGTTTTTTTCTTCCGAGCCCATCTGTCCATGTATCTTCTCTACTGTTAAATCTTCAAAGATCTCTTGATCTAAATACTTCTCTTGTTCTTGAACTGATTTTTTGTCCGGCATATCTTCCGACTCTTCTACCAAAGGGCAGATTATGAAGGCCTGCAGCCCTTTATTTATCTGCTTTCTAATAAAATCATACGCCTGAGGCCTGTTCTGCTCATTTACTAACCTAGTTTTAACCGGCTTCCTCCCTGGAGGCAGCTGTTTTAGGATCGACAAGTCCAGATCACCATGGATTGTCAGAGCAAAGGATCTGGGGATCGGAGTTGCAGTGGTGGAGAGAAAATGTACCTCAGTATCCTTGCTCCCTGATTTTTGTCTTAGCTCTTTTCTCTGTTCTACTCCAAATCTGTGTTGCTCATCTACTACTGCCAGGGCTAAGTCCTCAAACTCCACTTTAGAAGTTATTAATGCATGCGTTCCTACTACTATGTCCACATCACCATTTTTTATCTTTGTCCTTACTTCTTCTCTCTTCTCTGCCTGAGTTTCACTTTCTAAATTTAGGTTATAAACCTCATTGTGAGCTCCGGTATATAGAGCAATTGTAGTGTCTTCGTGGAAATATTCCTGAAGTGATTCAAAGTGCTGTTGGGCTAGTATCTCGGTAGGAGCCATAAAGGTTGACTGATATTCATTTAGAATTACATTCTTAAAGGCTATAGTAGCTACTACCGTTTTACCTGATCCTACATCACCTTCAAGCATTCTATTCATTGGGGTATTTTGATCTAAATCTTGAATAATTTCCCAGGCAGCTTTCTTTTGGTCTCTGGTCAAGCTAAAAGGCAACGATGAAACAAAATCTTTAGTTTCGGACTCCTTGAATTTAATCTGTGGAGCTGATTGAGATTTTATCTCCCTTCTTCTGGCCTCACCGCGCAATTGCAGCAAAAACAACTCATTAAACTTCAATCTCCTTTGAGATTTTACTATATCCTCTGTTGTTTCAGGAAAATGTGCTAATCTTATAGCTTGCTCTAGACCTATTACTTGAGCTTTATTGCGTATCTTTTTAGGCACCCAGTCCTTCAGCTCACCAACAACAGCCATAGCTTTATCTAATATCTTATTCAACTTTGTCTCCGACAAACCTTCGGTAAGGTGATATATGGGTATTATCTTATTGGTATACTCTCTTTCACCTTTTGCTTGCTCAAACTTCGGGTTAATCATCTCCAGACCAAAATCATCCATTCGGATTTTACCGGAAAGATAGATTTCGTCCCCGGTACTGAGCTTCTTTTTTACATAAGGCTGAGAGAACCAAACTACTCGCAGTTGATCGGTCTCGTCCGCTACTACAGCTTCAGTGATTATCATATTTCTTTTTCTGCTCCTTCTGTTTTTAATTATCTCTACCTCTCCTTTCACTGTCACTCTCTCTTTTTGTTCCAGATTTTTTATTTTCTTGGTTTGAGTATAATCCTCATAACGAAAAGGGATATGAAACAGTAGATCTTCAACTGTTTCGATGTCTAATCTGTTTAACTTCTCTTCAGTCTTTTCTCCTACTCCTTTTATTTCTCTTATGGATGAAGTTAAATTCATATATTCAAATAATGTAAATGGAGTCCTTCATACACAAAATTACTCAAAAAGAGGTTAATAAGCTGTACACCCACCAGGAGTTGAACCTGGATCTCCGGCTCCGCAAGCCGATGTCGTATCCATTGGACCATGGGTGCGTGGATGAGATTATACTATAAAAAGAAGAAAAGTCAATGTAGCTTCCACTCTCTGGCTAAAAAATCACCAAACGGCTCCTCTTCTTTTTCTAGGTCTTCCGGGATATAATTTCGAAGTGTCTGTCGAATCTGATTAGGGTCTTCATCTTCTAGTGGAACTTTCAATAAAGGTTTAATCTGGCTATCGATTTCAAAATATAATTTTTTAATCTTAGGAGGTTCATAAACGATAAAGAAAGCATCGAGTTCTTTGTACGGATAAAATTTATTGCCCATAACAATACCCATCTCGGTCACAGCAAAAGGAATCTCCATAGGATCCTGGTTATGCTGCAGAAAAATAATAATACCCAACAGCATTATGATAAGAGCAAACAAAAAATTGCCGGTGTAAATACCAAAACCAATCAAACCTAAGCCAATGATGGACATAGTAATAATCCAGGTCGGTCCACGTTCGTGTTTATTATACTCCGGTATCTCCCATTCATGAATAATATCGCCTATAATTGTATCTTCTGTTACTTTTTTGGGCATCTTTATTCTTTTTTAATATGATAGCACAAATAAAAGGAATTGTAACTTTTCTTGCAAACGAGCCCTAAATAGACTATAATTAATCTGTATGAAAAATAACAAACCTGTAGATTTTCTTCAAAAAGAGAAAAAAATACAGCAGCAAGAATCCAGATGGAAAAAGTATTTGTTTTGGGCTCTAATTAGCGTAAGTTTAGTAGCTATTATCACGGGAGCATCATTTGCCGCTATGCCTTCTAGTGCTTCCGACAGTCCGGAGGGCTTTGAAGATCAGAGCCTGCAGCCGAAAGAACCAAATGATTTTCTGCACCAGATAGGGAGTGTAATAAATAAAGCAGAGCAGGATAAGCTAAAAAACAGAGACAGGATAAATGTACTGCTGCTTGGTATGGGTGGACCCGGTCATGATGGTCCTTATCTTACTGATACCATAATTATAGCAAGCATAAAGCCGGATACCGGCGAAGTGGCAATGGTGTCCATTCCCAGAGACCTAAGAGTTAAGATTCCTGAGGTGGGGTATAGAAAAATTAATTATGTCAATGCCTACGGAGAATCAAAAAAAGAAAACTGGGGTGCAGCATATACCACCAAACTAATAGAAAAGAAGTTTGAGCTTGATATTCAATATTATGTCAGAGTAGATTTTGAGGCTTTTACGAGTATAGTAGATAAGATGGGAGGACTGAAGATAAATGTAACCAGAGGCTTCGTAGATGACAGCTACCCAGCTGAAAATAATAAATATCAAACTATTGAATTTGAACAAGGAGTCCAACAAATGGACGGAAAAAGAGCTTTGAAGTTCGCCCGCTCAAGACACGGAACAAACAACCAAAACTCTGATTTCTCCAGGGCTAGAAGACAACAAAAAGTGCTCCTAGCTGCCAAAAGAAAGGCCCTGTCTTATGATACTTTGACCGACCCAGACAAAATATACGGGATCTACAAATCTATGAACGAACACATTACCACTAATATGAACCTGTCCGATATTATGTCTATGGCTGATCTTGCTGAAAAAATAGATATACAAAAGATAAAGACCCTAGTGTTAAACAACGAGAAGGACGGACTATTAACCGCAAAAACCATAGACGGAGTTTTTTACTTAGTTCCTAAAAACGGAAACTTTGATAACATAAACCAAAAAATAAAAAATGTTTTCGACCTAAAGGAGGATCAACAAGTAGTAACAGCTACTACAAGCAGTACTCTATCCCCCGAACAGATAAGCCGCAGCGAGACTAACATAGAGATACAAAATGGCACTTGGCAGCCCGGGTTGGCTGCACAGACTAAAGAAGAGCTAACCGAAGCCTCCCTATCAGTTAGCACAATAGGTAATACAAACGAAAAACCTATAAAAAACAGCGGAATTTACAAGATAAATGATAATGTATCCAAAGAAACTCTAAGCAGAATAAAAAACAAAATAGATATCCCGGTCCAAAAGCAACTCAGGCCGGGAATTAAGATTTCTACCTCTACTGAAGTTTTGGTAATACTAGGACAAGATTTTCAAAAATAATACATGACAACACCAGCAAAAAAGTACGAAGAAAATTTACCTACAGTAGCTATAGTAGGCAGAACCAATGTAGGAAAATCCACCCTTTTTAATAGGCTGATCGAACAAGATAAGGCCATAGTTTCAGATACGAAAGGGACTACTCGCACCAGCAACGAAGAATATGTACTTTGGCGCGGAGAAAGATTTAAATTAATAGACACAGGGGGGCTGGACTTTGATCAATCCGCCCCGATGGAAGAGAAGATAAAAGCTCAAGTGAACAAGGCTCTCAAACGAGCTGATATAATTATATTTCTCACCGACAGTAAAGAAGGAATTTTAAAACAAGAAAAAATAATAGCCAAGCAATTACAACAAGAAAGTTCTCAGGTAGTTTTGGCGGCTAATAAAGTAGATAACAAAACCGATGAAGATGCCTTTGCAGCCGAAGATTGGTATCGTCTCGGGTTCAGCAAACCCATTGAAATATCTGCTTTAAACGGCAGAAACATCGGCACTCTGCTAGAGCAGGTCTACAACAAACTTAAAGAACTAAATGCCTTTCAGAGATCTACAAAAGAAAAAGGTCAGATCGATGTCAGTATAATAGGTCGGCCAAATGCCGGAAAATCCACTCTGTTTAATAAATTAATAGGAGAAGAGGAAGTAGTAGTAAGCAATAAGGCGCATACTACGAGAGAGCCGCACAACACCTCTGTCCTCTACACCAGAAAAGTGGCAGGAGAAGAACAAGAAGAGACGATAAATTTTATCGATACAGCGGGTATCAGAAAGAAGAAAAATATAAGCGAAGGAATAGAAAAAAAGGGGGTCCGCAAAAGTATCAATACCATAGAGAGCTCAGATGTCGTGCTATTTTTAATAGATGGAAATAGAAAGATATCCAAACAAGATAAAAAGCTGGGCAGTCTACTAAAAAATAAGCTAAAAAGTGTTATTATAATAATAAACAAGTGGGATCTAGCTAAAGAAGGAGGACAAGAGCAACAACAGCATGTAAAACAACTTTTTTACAGAGACTTTCCGCATCTGGACTTCGCACCGGTAATGTTCGCCAGTGCCAAAACTGAATATAATATACACAAAGTATTTCCGAGGATCATCAAAGCATGGGAAGCAAGACATATAGAGATACCAGAAGAAGGGTTGGACAGTTTTCTTAAGTCTGCCGCTAAAAGACACAAACCACGAAAGGGCAAAGGCACCAAAGATCCAGAATTGTTAGGTATGAAGCAAATCGGGGTAAATCCGATCGTATTTGAGTTGTATATCCAAGAGGGTGCACACTTAGCTGACAACTATGTTAATTATCTTTCAAATCGTCTCCGTGAACAGTTCGGCTTTTATGCCACTCCTGTACGCATCAAACCAAGAAAAGCTAATTAAATAAATATGGAACTTATAGTAGGTCTGGGCAACCCGGGAAAAGAATACAAAAAAACAAGGCATAATATCGGTTTTATGGTCTTAAACGATCTGAGAAAGGAGCTGAAGATAGAGGACATATCAGAGTGGTCATTAAGTGATAAATTTAACGCAAAGATATCAGGCTGCCATATCGGTGGAGAAAAAATTATACTGGCCAAACCTATGACCTATATGAATAAGTCCGGTGAAGCTGTAGAGCTAATCGGTGAATACTACAGCCTAACTCCAGAAGATCTTACAGTTGTCCATGATGATATAGACCTAGAATTCGGTCAAATAAAAGTACAAAAAAATATAAGCTCGGCCGGACACAATGGTGTTCAGTCAATAATAAATAGGTTGGGTACCAAAAACTTCACCCGAGTGCGAGTAGGTATAGCTACAGAAAAGTTAGAACAAACGGACCCCTCTGATTTTGTGCTCTCAAAATTCGGCTGGTTCGAAAGAAGCAAACTTAAACAAGTCAGATCAGAGGCTGTGGAAAAACTGCAGAACATTGTTAATAAAAGAAACTAAAATTACATGAAAAAAGAGGCGATCTTATCTTACTTCCCCAAAATCACACATAACAGATGTCAAGCTTTATCTAATAAATTTGATTCCTGGCAAGAAATAAAAACAGCTAACTTCTCTCAGCTAAAATCCATAGGCTGGGACAAAGAGACCATCGAAACTTTTTTATCCTGGACCAAAAATGTGGACCTTGAGGCCATAAAACAAGATTTGCAGAGAGAAGATATAAAATGCTACACAAAAGAAGATAAAGAGTATCCCCACCTATTAAAGGAAATACACGATCCTCCACACTGTCTATTTACAAAAGGCAATTTAGTTCCAGAAGAGTTCGCTATCGGCGTAGTGGGGACTAGGAAATACAGCAAATACGGAAAGCAAGTCACATATAAACTAGTCAAAAAGCTGGCTCGAGCTGGTATCACCATAGTAAGCGGTCTAGCTTACGGCATAGATAGCTTTGCTCACAATGCCACCCTCAAAGCAGGAGGCAGAACCATTGCTGTACTGGGAGGCGGAGTTGACAATGATCACATATATCCGGCAGAAAATAGAAACTTGGCTAAAAATATAATAAATTCAAATGGTGCAGTAATCTCAGAGTACTGCCCCGGAACACAGCCCACAAAATACACCTTTCCGCAAAGAAACAGAATCATATCTGGATTATCTCAAGGCGTACTAGTAGTCGAGGCCGGACAGGACAGCGGTGCCTTAATTACAGCCGATGCGGCCTTGGATCAAAACCGTGAAGTTATGGCTGTTCCTCACCGAATTACCTCTAACAACGGAAAAGGTGTCAATCAACTAATAAAAGAGGGGGCTACCCCGATCACTTCAGCCGAAGATGTATTCAATGAGTTTAGATATGAGTTCAACTCCAAAGAAAAGGAGATTGAAGCAGACTCAAAAGAAGAGGAGGCCCTTCTGCAATACTTATCAGAGCAACCGACTCATGTAGATAAGCTGGTAGAAAAAACCGATATGAGCAGCAGCAAAGTTACCAGTACTCTATCTATGATGGAGATGAGAGGTGTAGTTGAGAACTTGGGAAATATGGAGTATGTACTCTCCAAGTAAATTAGCCTATTAATTAAATCCTATTTCAAAAAAAGTGGAACATTTTTGACATTAACGTATTAATAGCTTTACAATAATTTGTCGAGCCTAACTTAACAACAAATAAAAGTAAAATATGAGCAAATTAGTAATAGTTGAGTCACCAAAGAAAGCGAATACCATCTCAAAATTTCTACCTGATGATTACAAGGTAGAATCTTCCTATGGTCATGTTCGAGATCTACCAAAAAAAGAAATGGGGATCGAGCTGGAAAATGAAACTTTTGAACCCCAATACACCGTACCAAAAAACAAAGCACAGCGAGTCCGAGAGTTAAAACAAATGGCAAAAAAAAGCGATAAAGTTATATTTGCTACAGACGACGACCGGGAAGGTGAAGCTATATCATGGCACTTAGCACAACTTTTTGGTATTGATCCCGAAGAGGCTACTCGCATTGTCTTTCACGAAATTACAAAAGACTCCATAGAAAAAGCCCTGGAAGAACCTCGCTCTATAGATAAAAAACTAGTAGATGCTCAACAAGCCCGCAGGGTTCTAGACCGGTTAGTGGGGTATGAGCTTTCACCGCTACTATGGAAGAAGGTCGCAAAAGGGCTATCTGCTGGAAGAGTCCAGTCCGTAGCACTGAAGTTCATAGTAGAAAGAGAGCGAGAGCGCAGAGAATTTGAGCCCAAGGAATACTGGTCCCTAATGGCAAAACTGAACAAAAACAACTCTGATCTGGAAGCAAAATTAAGAAGTAAAAATGAAGAAAAGCTAGACAAGTTTGCAATCTCTTCTGAAGAAGAAATGGACGAAGTGTTGAATGACTTGGAAGATGCTAAATATATAGTAAAAGAAATAAAAGAAAAACAAAAGAAGAAAAAACCAAAACCGCCATTCACCACCTCTTCTTTGCAGCAGAAAGCAAACTATACCTTAAACTTCTCCTCTAAAAAAACTATGACGATCGCCCAACAGCTATACGAAGGAATTGACCTAGGCAATGGCGAACAAGAAGGACTAATAACTTATATGAGAACCGACTCATTATTCTTATCAGATAATTTTTTAGGGCGAGCAAACGGGTTCGTAGAATCAAATTTTGGAGAAAAATATCAACAATTTAGAAGATACAAAACCAAGTCAGATCAAGCACAGGAAGCACACGAAGCAATAAGGCCCACCTCTCCGGAGAGAACCCCTAAATCCATAAAAGATGAGCTTACAAAAGACCAATACAAGCTGTACAACCTAATCTGGAAAAGATCGCTAGCCACACAGATGGCTCCAGCTAAGATAAAACAAAAAAGAATAGATATTAAAGCTGGAAAATACGGGTTCAGAGCTACCGGCCAAACTATAGATTTTGACGGCTGGCTAAAACTTTACCCAAAGAAAGTAAAAGAGGAAACCCTACCGAAGCTTAAAATAGAAGATAAACTCAAATGCAAAGAGTTGGAACCAAAACAACACTTTACCAAACCACCTGCACGCTTTTCTGACGCTACCCTGGTAAAGGAGCTCAAAAAACATGATATCGGTCGGCCTTCCACCTACGCCCCCACTATCTCAAAAATTGAGCAGAGACAGTACGTATCGAGAGATGACAACCGAAAACTAAAACCTAACGATATTGCGTTTGTAGTAAATGATCTGCTGGAAGAACACTTTAGCAACATCGTAGACACGGATTTCACGGCTCAGATGGAGCAAGATCTGGATCACATAGCCAAAGGTGACCAGGATTGGAAGCCTATCATAAAAGATTTTTATCAACCCTTTCATAAAAATGTAGAAGAAAAAACCGAAGAAATATCCAAACGCGAAGTTACAAAAGTAGAAGAGATAGGTAATGACCCTGAAACAGGAGAGCCAATATTTGTAAAAATAGGAAAATACGGACCATATGTTCAGAAAGGAACAAAAGAGGGGGACAAGCCTGATTTTGCCCCCATACCTGATGATATGGACCTTCATAATATTGATATGGAGGATGCACAAAAACTACTCTCACTACCCAGAAAGCTTGGTACAGACGAAGATGACAATGATATAATAGTAGATGAGGGTCGATACGGCCCGTATCTAAAATATAATGGAGACAACTACTCTCTAGATGAGGATCAGAGTCCATACAACATTGATCTGGAGACTGCAAAGGAGATCATCTCCAAGCAAAAAGAAGAAAGGGAGAAAAAAACAATCAATACATTTGACAATGGAGATATAAAAGTATTAAATGGACCATACGGGCCCTATGTAACTGATGGAGACACCAATGTCTCTATCCCCGACGATACAGAGCCTGAAAACTTAGACAAAGAAGACTGTAAACAACTAATCGAACAAAAAAATGGAGGCTGAAAAGTATCCTAAAAAAGGCGGGGATATTGATGATTTGATAGAAAAAGTAAAAGTATACAAAGAAGATGCGGATACCGATCTGATAAGACTGGCCTATGATTATGCAAAAGAAGCTCATGAAGGACAAACAAGAAAATCAGGTAAACCTTATATAGAACACCCACTAGCAGCCGCCCATATAGTAGCTAATATGCGTATTGACCCTCTGGTGGTGGTGGGCACCCTGCTACATGATGTTCCAGAAGATACAGACAAGACTTTAGAAGATTTAGAAGAGAACTTTGGAGAAGAAATCAGGGATTTAGTAGCAGGTATTACGAAAATGGGTAAACTAAAATATAGAGGTGTAGAGAGATATATTGAAAACTTAAGAAAGCTATTTGTAGCAATGGCCGAAGATGTACGAACGATGATAATAAAATTTGCAGACAGGGTTCATAATCTCTCTACCTTAGAGCATCTACCAGAAAAGAAAAGATATAGAATCGCACTAGAAAGTTTAGAGATCTACGCACCTATTGCGGCCAGGTTAGGTATGGATGAGTTCAAGGGTAGACTTGAAGATCTATCATTTAAATATGTTTATCCGGAAAAATATGAGGAAGTGAAAGAGCTGAGAGAACAAAAGCTGGGAGGGAAAAAAGACTATTTCAAAGAAGTATCAAAAAAAGCAGAAAGGGAACTTAAAAAAGCCGACATTGATGTATTAAATGTTCAGGGTAGGAATAAAAGATTATATAGTTTCTATAAAAAACTACAAAGAAAGGGAGAGGTTGCCAAAATTTATGACCTAATAGCCCTCAGAGTAATAGTACCATCTGTGGCAGATTGTTATGCCGCTTTAGGCACCATCCATAAAATATGGAAACCGATGCGGGGCAGAATCAAAGACTACATCTCTCAACCCAAGCCAAACGGCTATAAATCCCTGCACACGACCGTATTCGGGAAAGACGGTGAAATGATCGAGTTTCAGATCAGAACCGAAGAGATGCACGAAGAGGCCCAATATGGTGTAGCTGCGCACTGGCACTATGATGAGCACGGTTCTTCTCTGCCCAAAAAAAGTATGGAGTGGGTAGATGAGTTTGCCGATATACAAGAAAATGTATTAAATGAACTCTCCGATCTAGAAGAGCTCAAAGTAGATTTTCTAAAGAAAAGACTATTTGTCTTTACACCCCAGGGTGATGTTATAGATCTACCGGAAGGTGCTACCCCGGTAGACTTCGCCTACAAGATACATACTGAGATAGGAAATACTTGCGTCTCAGCGAGAGTAAACAACAAAGTAGTAAGCCTGGATACAAAACTTAAAAACAGTGATATGGTAGAGATTATAACGGATGACAGTCGAAAAGGACCAAACCCGGATTGGCTTGAGTTTGTAAAAACCTCTAAAGCAAAAAAGAAAATAGAATCAGCCAAGAAAGATTCAGTTTCAGATTGGA
>JBDGRJ010000037.1:0-3424 GCA_042218115.1 Minisyncoccia bacterium
AATTTAGCCGTGGGCTTTATATTTTGACGCTGTAATTCTTAAAACACTTGTTCTGCCCCTTTCTCAGAGTACTTGTCTTTTAGTTTTTTAAATAACCACTTTTCTTCACCGAAGTTAAACTTTTTAAACTCAAAACCACCTTCTAGCTCATCTCCTTCCAGCCAGATCTGTATCTTTCCTTCTTTGATATCCTTCTGTATCGTTTTTCGGCTGGATACTTTTATATTTTCATAAGTTCCCTGATCACAGATCTCCACCTCACCTGCATTGAATCCTTTTCTTGGAATTTCACCCTCAAATTCGATGTAGCTTAACGGATAGTTTTCTACCTTGCGGGCAAACTGCTCTTGGTTGGGGTCCAGCGGAATGCCTTCGGGTATTCTCCATGATTTTAATACCCCGTGTGATTCGAGACGTAGAAAATATTGCTCTCGTGTGTGAGAGTGCCTGTGTATTGTAAATACTGGTTCATCTTGTTGTGTAGAAAAGCTTTCTTCTCCCTTAGGTTCGGGAGTAACCCCAAAGTCACGTTTTTCTCTATAATCTTCTAGAGCGCTTTTAGCCATAGTTTTATTTATTAGCTTTGACAATAGAATTTTATCAAAAATTAGGTAAAAAGTCAAGTTGAATACTGCAGTTTTAAGTTGTATTAAGAAAAAATATATGTTTCTTGTACTCTTTAATTTTATGTTATAATCATAAAAAAGATTAATAATTTTATATTATGAAGTCTTATTTTTACTCTCTCTTCTTTTCTTTGTTAATCTCACTTTCTTTTGTAGTTGTGGTAGACGCTGCCAACAGCGAGTTCTCTTTATCGATAATTCAGGAAGGTACTGGTGATACAGTAGTAGAAAATGAAGATGCTGATTATAGGATAATGAGTGGGCGAGAAGCCGACACAACAAAGCCCGACCTGAATAGCTGCCTTTCAGAAATGCCTCACTATTACGTGGATGCAGACAGCAAGCAGGAGTGGGCGAGATCTCACTATAAGCTAATAGAGCATTGGGTAGAAAAAAATTGCCCCGACCAGAAAGAAAAGCTTGGTAAGTGGAAAATAGGAGAAGATAGTTCATTTAATCTTAACAGTGATGCGACAACCAGATATGGCCTGCACCCAGATTGCAGGCAGCTTGCTCCGGACTCAGATTTTAACGGAACTGATACATTTGCTTACTGTGCTATAAAAGCAGAGTTGTTATTTGATAGAAAATCCAAAAACATACTGGATAAAGACAATATATTCCAGTCTGATGAAATTAACAAAATTTCAAAAATAAGAAAGCCGGAACAGTACAAAAATCCGAAAACCATAATAACTAAACAAAAGAACGGACAAAAATTTGAACTAATTGTTTCTGAGCGGGAGCTAAAGGACGGACAAAAGAAGATAAAGTTTTCTGCTAAAAGCTCAAATTCAGATGACGGACAGATACAACGAGTCTATGTTCAGATTTTTCCTGAGCCATCTGAGAATATAGCACCAGCTTCTTTTAGTGGAAATGTAGTGGTGCCTTCAGATATTACTTCATTTAAAGTAGAATCAGGTGAGGTCCAGTCTTACGGCGCTAAAATGGAGGTTTTGGAATATAAGGAACCTTTAGGCAAAACAGAGATAGAGGGTATTTCCCTGATCAAAGGCAAGGCCAATGTGGAGACAAAAGGGGTCCCCGGAGTTGATGCTATAGAGGATGATGAGGGGATACAAGATAATAATCCCTTCGATCATGTAGGAAATGAAGATGGAAAAGCTGATCCTGGAGAGATGGAAGAAGCTAGGAAATGGGCAAAAAGTCTATCTGAATCTAAACAAAAGAACCAATCTAAAAATAAGCAGATCCTCGAGGATAGTAAGCGCGATGGAAGCGGAAAACTTGATAAAAAAGAGCAAAAGAGGGCTCGAAAAATGGTCAGAGAGCCAAGCCCTGATGTCAAAAGAACCGAAAGCCCTCTAGTCCCAAAAGGTCAGTGTCCTCTAAATCCTGATCAGCCTTACACCTACCCGGGCACAAACTCAATCTGGCAGATAACCCAAGACGGCACCAGGAGGCCATTCCAGTCTTCTAGGGTTTTTAAGACTCATTATGACTCATATAGTCAAGTGCAAGTCACCACAAAGCAAAAGCTGCAAAAATGTCAACAGGATGAAGCGGGCTTTGTGCCTTGGGGGCCTAAATATAATCCCAAAGGCGGTGCTTTAGCTAAGATTCCCTCAGACAATAAAGTTTATTTACTACTAGATGGAAAAAAATATTGGATCGAATCACAAGAAGTATTCAATGAACTTGATTATAAGTGGGGTTGGGTTGAGGATGTAGACCAAGAATTATTGGAACATTATGAGTCTGCAGGAGCTTACAGTAATAAGAATAAGCATCCTGTAGGGAGCTTAATCAAGTATCCTGATTCTCCTAAGGTGTATAAAATCGACAAGAATTTTTCTGGTGAAGTTGTAAAAAGACATATTTCCAATTCTGAGCTGTTTAAAGACTTAGGTTATAGATTTGATAGGATTACGACTATAAGCCGAGAAGAACAGTATAAGACTGGCGAACCAATAAAAGTAATGAAAAATATGAATCCGAATTACTATGGGTCGCCACTTCCGGTAGGCGATGACACTCAAATAGAAGACGATGATTGGGGTGATGATGAAACAGAGGAGATAGATGAGGTAGAAAGAGATCAGCTTGATGATATTATTAAAAACTCAGATTTGACTGGTGGTAGCCCACAGCTGAGAAGGCAAGCAGCTAAAGGTTGGCTAAAAGAAAAGATGGAACAGGATACTGTTTTAGATGGCGCGGCCTGGATGGGGAAACAAACCTTAAACTTCATTAGTACTTGGCTTGGTGCGGCAGGTACCCTCACTAAGACTACCAATTTTGCTAAAGCATTAGCCGAAGGGCTTGGTTTGGGTGGTGTTAAAGTAAAAGACATTGTAAAAAGCAAAGTAAAGGCTCAGCTTAAAAAGGCTAAGAAAAGAATAATGAAAGAATTTAAGCGGGCTATAAAGAATAATGATATAATAGCAAAGCAGTGGCGAGTGAGCTGTCCAAATACAAAAGGTAAGATTACGATGATGTACAACAAAGAGACTGGTAAGTATATAATCCATGCTAAATATAAAAAAAGAGAAAAAGCTAAACAAGGTAAGACAGGTGCCGGGTATGGGACTACCGGCTTAGCTAGAAGAAATAGTGATGAGGTTACTCTTACAGGTCAGTTAAAAGGAGACAAGAATTGATATTTAAAAACAAAGATGGTTAATGAAAACACCCCGCAATACTGCGGGGTGTTTGTGGTTTGGTTGCTTATCTTCTAGGGTTAGGCGATAACTAAATTTGTTTAAGCAGAGCATCTAGGAAAGCCGGCAGATCATCGGGGGTTCGAGAGGTAATCAAATTCTGATCTACGACTA
>JBDGRJ010000038.1:0-4503 GCA_042218115.1 Minisyncoccia bacterium
GTAGACGACTTAGTAAAATTCTCTAAAGAAGAGTTCGAGCCAATAATGTTCAAGCTAATGAAAAGGCATGAAGAAACCTGGAAGAAAGAATTTAACAAAGATAATTGACTCAAGTTTTCTAGAAAAGATAAAAGAGAGGAATACTAACTGGAATCTTTGATTAATAAATCTTTCCCTTATTTTCTCAACGACAAAAATACTTAAAAAAGATTGCTTACAGGATATAAATATGCACACAGTGCAACAAGAAGAATCCGAAATAGATCATTGGGCGAAAGAAATCGGCAAATACTACGAGGATTTTTTGGGTTACAAACCAGAAGAAACATCATTGGAGGTAGTTCCAGAAAGCGAATGGAAAGAAGTAGCATCCAATATCGGAAAAAATTCAAATTCTACAGGGATATATCTGCCCAGAAACCAATCAGCAATAATAAGGGGCCAAAATCCGCTAACTTTATTTCACGAGTATTTCGGGCATGGATTATATGGAGAATATTCTTTAGCCGGAAAGAGACTCATAAGTCTAGAAAAGGGATTGCTTGAGGAAGAAAAACAGGAATTTGAAGGAAAAAATTTCTCACTAAAAGAATTACAAGAATTTAGGGAAAACAACAAAAAATTCCAGGAATTGAAACAATGGCATCAAAATTTCTTAGGTCAATACGAAGGGTTCGCGGTCTTCTCAGAATATTTCCTATCAAACAATTTTGGATTTCTAGAAAATTTCGAACAAAAATATGAAAATATGGGCCAAAAAGACCAAGAAGGCCTGGACAACATAATAAACTTCAATAACCAATACGGAGACTTAGCTACATTTTACCAATTTGGCCTTGCAAGAAAAACAACACCACAAAGAGCAAAAAGGCTTTTAGAAGAAATTCACGGGTGGAGACCAATTAATGAATCTAAACTCATTTTACTAAGCGGAAGCAAAAAGCCTTTCTCGGATATAGATATATTTTCTTCATCAAACCATCTTCAATCAGCAGAAAATGATTGGTTGGACATAGTAAATTTCAATGAAAAAGACTTCGAGCAAAGAGTCGGGTTATTCGAAGCACAAATAACTCCCCCTATTGTAGCAGGAGAATATGTTGCAGGCGACAAAAGTTATCTAGAAGAGAAGAAAAACCAATTATACAATCAGCCTATAACACAAGAAGCAATAACTTACAACAAACTCAAATCAGACATGAACAAAGAAATTTCCATGGATAAAACTTATGACGAAAAAACCCGTGAAGTAGCCGAAGGCTACTATAGAACGTATCTAGCAAACTCAATAGCCCTAAACGAAGGAAAAAGATTACTTACAAAAAAAGAATTAGAAGATTATTGCCAAACTCATATTTCGCCTCGCGAAAACCTAGTGACAGAAGTGAAAGGAGGTAAAAACTGAGAAAATGTTAGAACAAATAGCTTATGAAGTAGCTCCAAGGTTGCAAAGACCACAAAGTCAAAGCACTTACCAAGTTAGTTACTTGGAAAACTTGAGTGCTACGGCTTTGTATGATTCGGGAGATCCCTCTGATAGCGGAAATAGTGGCCTAACAGTTAGGCCTATAGGGGAAACCCAGTTACACTATCACGAAGGCCATGGAGGAACAGCCCACATAAAATATAAGGATGGAACAAAAACTCCTTTAAACAGTTACCAGGCTGCGATGACAGATCTCCAAATGGACAAAGCAGGAGTTCCTAAAATAAAAACTAGCGACAAAGGAACAAGCAAAGGAAGAAAATAAAATGGCATTGAAATTTGACGAGGTAGACATGAGGGAAAGGCTGAAAGAACTTTACCAAAAGTTCTTAGAAAAACCTGAAGATGAAAACATTAAATCAGACCTTGTTGAATTTGACAGGCAGTATGGCGGCTTAGCATCTTATAACGACTACTTGGCCTCCAAACCAATACCAGAATATATATCAAAAGCCATAGGGCATATATCGACAATCTACCAGTATGGATGGGGAACCTATGAAGATAAATGGATATTGGATACTGCCAAAAAAAACCTAGAGGAACTCCAAAAAAATAGCAAGTAATTTATTTCCGAGGCTCCATTAGTTTTTCGGAGCCTCTTTACTTTCACTCTAAAGAGAAGTGAAAGGAGGTAAAAACTGAGAAAATGTTAGAGCAAATAGCTTATGAAGTAGCTCCAAGGTTGCAAAGGCCACAAAGCCAAAGTACTTACCAAGTTAGTTATTTGGAAAACTTGAGTGCTACGGCTTTGTATAGAGGTAGTTCGCAAGATCCTTCTGACGGTGGAGGAAGTAATCCTCCTATCCAGAAAACCATCCAATATGGTGGCTACATAGAGTCTATGGAGGTGGATAGTGACGGAAAAAGGTACTCTTTTGCTACCTCCACTAGACCAGAAAACTTTGGAGAAATGTCCTTGAAAATTCAGGAAAAAGGACAAAGCCACAAAAGCACAGAATATAGAGATATATAAAATGGATTTAAGCGAAGAATATCCGGAGGTTTGGCAAGCAATAGAACACAAAAAAGTCTCAAAAAAAGAAATTGATGAATTCCTTTTGAGTTTTGTCTTAGAACTCTGTAAAGACATAAAAAAAGGAAAGAGAGATGACGAAGATATAGGGGATGCTCCCTCTATAGGGATCCAACACGCCGAGACCAATGGATATTCTCTTTCCTCCAAAGTAGAGGAGTTTCTCTTAGAGTTGTATGGATATAAGGCAGAGCCTTTTGGTGAAGAGGTAAGCTCGCCAACTATAGAAGAAATAGAAAAAAGAGCAAAAAATCTTTTAGAGGAACTCCAAAAAAATAGCAAGTAATTTATTTCCGAGGCTCCATTAGTTTTTCGGAGCCTCTTTACTTTCACTCTAAACAGAAGTGAAAGGAGGTAAAAACTGAGAAAATGTTAGAACAAATAGCTTATGAAGTAGCTCCAAGGTTGCAAAGGCCACAAAGCCAAAGTACTTACCAAGTTAGTTATTTGGAAAACTTGAGTGCTACGGCTTTGTATAGAGGTAGTTCGCAAGATCCTACAGATGCGAAAAACCAGGTAAAAAGCGATGGGACCATAGAAACAATTCTCCCAAAATTTCAGGGTGAAGACACCGTTAAAATCTATATAGATCCTCTTAATGGAGATACTAAGGCGGGTTACCATCCTAAGGGAGATAGCCATAGCAACTACTCTAAATATGGTCCTGAAACGGACATGAACAACGGATAAAATGGCACCTAAAATTTTGGGATTTAAGAGTGAATCCTATCCCGAAGGAAGAATCGATTCCTTTAGGATAGAAGAAATTGATGGAAGTTTTGAGCTACTGGTTTCTCTAATGAGAGAACTAGGAGCAAAGGAGAAAAGCATAAGGACAAAAATAGATAAATCTTTGGAAGATAGGTCCAATGCTTTCTTATATATAAGTCCCAAAATCAAAGCACATTTGATTCCGGATAGAGACGGAGACTCTTTCGAAATAAGGTTTGACACATATTTAGATAAAGAAGAATTAGAAAGGGCCATAGAAAAAAGATTCGAATATCCGGAAAATAATTGATTTATTTCCGAGGCTCCATTATTTTTTCGGAGCCTCTTTACTTTCACTCTAAAGAGAAGTGAAAGGAGGTAAAAACTGAGAAAATGTTAGAACACAAAAAATACCAAGCAAAAGACCTAGAAAGGCTTAGTGCAGGAGCACTTTACACCGCAGGACCCGGGGAAAATTATGGTCCTATAAAGGGTTCGGGAGATCCTTCAGATTCTGGATTTAACCCCTGGGTGCCTCAACCTAACCAAAATCCCGGACACCAAGACCTTGGAAAACCATTAGTTAGGGCAAAAAGACATGACAACGCTTACAAGGATATGGAAACTGGGTACACCCAAGTGCCAGAAATAGATCCTAGTTTAACAACTACCGAAAGAAGTTTCCAAATGCCCGGAAGAAACTACAACACTGGAAATCTAGGATGGATGAGTGCTTCAGCCTTTTACAAAACAGAATAATTGAATTAGGAGGCCCCAAAGCAAAATTCAAAGGGGCCTCGCGATTTTCCCAGTGTAAGCCAAAGGCAAAAACTGAGAAAATGTTAGAACGGATACTACCAATCTTAGCCTATTTTAAAATCTTTCGTTATAATTTCCTTATAAACTTTACTGTTGTTATAACTAAAAAAAAGTAACAAAAACGAAAGACTTAAAAACCTCCTTTCTAAAGGAGACAACATGGAAAACCTACACGAAACAAAACTAAGTGTTTACGAATTCGTGCAAGGAAACTTTGAACCTTATTATGAAATGGTCGCTAGCGAAGAAAATTCAGATAAAATCAAATCAAAGAAACTCGAGAACCTAGTTTTAAATGTATTAACTTCAAAAAATTCTGTAGAAAAAGACACCGTAAAAAAACACATTGTTATTCCCGGAATTATAGAGAAAAATATTGTAAAAGACGATATTAAAGACGAAATAAATGGACTCTGGGAAGAATATTTGGAAGGGAGTATCTATTTTTCAG
>JBDGRJ010000039.1:0-2455 GCA_042218115.1 Minisyncoccia bacterium
AGAAAAACGCCAAGCGGTTATTACTAAGGCGGTGACAAAAGGAATAGATAGAGACGCTTCAATGAAAGATAGTGGTGTGGAGTGGATTGGTGAGATTCCGGAGGGGTGGCAATCTGCGAAATTAAAATTTGTTTCTAAATTCCTCAACGGTTATTCTTTTTCAAGCGATGACTATCTTGAGAATAAAGAAGGTGTCCCGCTGATTCGAATAGGGGACGTTGGTCAGAAAATAGATTTCAATGAGGTTGAAAGAGTTCCTTCTGATTATGCTAAAACTAAGAGTAGCTTTTTGTTAAATAAAAATGACATTTTAATTGCTTTAACTGGTGCAACTATAGGTAAAACCTCTGTTTATGGTTCTGATAAGAGTGCTTTACTTAATCAAAGAGTTGGTGTTGTTAGAGCGACTGGGGTAGATAAAAAATATTTAGCTTATTTTATAAACTCGGATTATGTTAAAAAATATATTGAACTACAAGCTTATGGCGGAGCCCAAGAAAATATAGGAAAGCAAGATATAGGCAATATTTACGTTACAGCACCTGAATCAAAAAAAGAACAACAAAAAATAGCAAACTATCTCGACGAAAAAACTTCTAGCATTTATAATGCTATTAATCAAATAAAAGAGCAAAATAAAAAATTAAAAGAATATAAAAAGACACTTATTTCAAGAGTTGTTACAGGTAAAATTAAAATAACATGAACAATAACGATTTTGAGTGGAAAACTGCGGGTTCTAACTTTAATTACGAAGAACACTTACTTGACGTGTTAAATGATGAAGAAAGAAGTTTAAACAAAGAAATTGATGCTAGCGAAGTTAAAGATGGTTTTGTATCAGGTCATGCAGAGTATTTGCATAATGGCCAAAAAAAGAAAACAATTGTTAGCGCTTTTCATGTACCAGATGAAAGAAATGGTGGTATCCATCATTATAAAATTGATGTTTATAAATTTAAAAGAAGGGGTAGTACTTACGATTGGAAACTGCAATCAACATTCAGAGAAGAAATGAAAAAAGACCAAAAGGAGTGTTTAACTTTAGATGAAAATGAGATAGAAAATTTGAAAACCTTTTTGGAAAAACAAGATCAAATAGCTGGTCTAGAAGATACTAGTGGAAAACATAAAGTTATTACCCTTAAAGAAGATGAAAACGAGAAATCTATTGAAGCTGTATTTGATTATTTCTTAAAAAAAGAAGACTCAGAGTTAGTAGAAGTAGAGGAAAACAAAGCTAAAATTATTAAGGAGCTAATGGATAGAAATTATGATGAAGAAATTTGGGAGTCTATGATTGAAGAAAAACCCGAACTTACTACTAGAATGTCTTTAGCGAGAATATACGAAGAAAGAAAAGGGGTTATTTATGAATATGAGGATAAGTTAGATCAAGAACTGAATGAAGACGAATGGCAGAGACTATTGAAGAATAATCGCTGGATTTTTGGTTCAAGCTTTATTGGAAGAATTGGAGAAGAAAGAATCACCACAAGCGCTACATTAGACCATCCTCTAATTTCTGAGGATGGTTATTTAGAAATTGTAGAAATAAAAAAACCAAGTTTTCCTTTCTGGAAAAGGAAGTCTAATGGAGATTACGACAAGTACAGAGGATACTTACAACCACATCCAGAATTGCAAGGTGCAATCACTCAAGGTTCTAACTACATTCTAGAAGCAGAAAAACAATTAGATAGTAAGGATTGGGAAGAAGACCATGATGGTATTGCACCACTGAAACCAAAATGTTTGATAGTGCACGGACGTTCTGAAAATTGGGGCAACGAAGAGAGTGAATCTTTCCGTTTGTTGAATGATAGGCTGCATGGAATTAAAATCATTACTTTTGATCATCTTTTAATTAGAGCAAAACAAACCGTCGAATTTTTTAATCCGAATGAACAAGATCATGAATAAGAAAAAAATAATTAAAAAATTAGATAGTTTAATTTCAGAATCTGAAGAAGTATTAAATACTCACACGCCTAATCCAGATGGATGGGTGGGGTTTCCAACTTTAGGAACTGAAAAATTTCAGAAGTGGAGAAATAGCTGTGAGAATTTAATTAAACAAGTAACAGGAAGAGAATCTTCCTATTACAAAAATTTTAAAGAACAGGTTGAAAGAGGTAAAAAAAGCGACGTGAAGGCAGGTAGAGGAATTTTAAAATCTATTAAAAGTGATATTAAAGACAATACAATTGACTTACAAGAGAATGAATCTGAAAATGGAAATTTACATAAAAAATATTTTTCGTATTTAATCAATTCGACTTATGATTGGTTCGAGAGGTATAGAAACAAAATAATAGTTGGTATATTAGTTGGAGTTATAGCTCCTTTAATTCTGTATTATTTTTTTGGTATCAAATAAATAACATGAAAAATTCCAATCGAAACGAAAAAAACTTCGAAGACGAATACGTAGTAAAAGCACTACAAGAAAATG
>JBDGRJ010000004.1:0-1743 GCA_042218115.1 Minisyncoccia bacterium
TTTACCTTTTTGTTTTAGGAAATATTGCACAGCTTGGTCTATGATTTTACTTCTTCCTCCTTTCTCAGCAATATTATCCAGTTGTTTTAGTGTATATCTGGATAAGGTTATACTTATTTTTAGACATTTTTTATTATTTATCACCTTACACACTAACTCATTAAAATACAAATTTAATTTTTTTTCTATTGTTCAAGTGAAGTTTTTGTTTAAATTAGAAAAAGCTTGTTTTAAAAAATTATTATTGATAACCTGAATTTAGCTCTGCCTATATAATAATCTTGAAGAATAAAAACGCAATAATAATCAATTTGAGACAATAGTTATTTTTTAAATTTAATTGATACATACCATGACTATAAGAGAAGGTTACAATCCTGAACCCTCTCAAGAAGAATACGAATCTGAGTCAAGCATAGAAAGACTAACGCGTAGAGTTGATATGGTAAGAGAACTTTTTTCTTCACTAGGTCGCTTTTCAGAGCAAGGTCAACCATCTGAAGATTTAAATGTAGATGAGGTTGAGGATAAATTGGAAGGTGTGATTGAAAAAGTTAGAGAAAAATACCCCCAAGAAGTAGTAAGAAAATCATACAGAATTTCAAATTTGAGAGAACAGATAGAAGATGAAGAATCCAAGCCAGGAATTTTAGATAAATTTGCTCGTGATCATATAGAGAGATTAAGAAGTGAAATTCAAGCTTTAAAACAAGAATATGATGTAAACTTCCTTTATTCGCTTTCTCAAGTAAAGGAGGGTCTAATGAAAAAATATTCAGAAGCCCGAGAACTTGAAGGGCTAAACAATGAACAGCAAGTCATTTCTGAGTTAAATAAATTGGCGGGAACAAATTTAAGACCTGATGATATTATAGATATAAATTTTGACACTTTTTCTGTAATAGTTTTGGTCTCAAGAAAAAAATTAAATGAAATATTTGGTAAAAACCCACTTGCAACTAATCTTGAAACTACACCTTTTATACTCGTTTCCTCTGAAGAAGAGGAGGTACTGCAACATGAAAAAATTCATAACTTATTAGAAGCAACTAAAGATAATTTTCCAGGAAGAAATGCAGCAAATGCAATGGAGAGAGTAAAATTTCTTATTAGTTTAATGGAGTCAGGTGCCTCTACAGAGGGTCTAGATCAAATAAAAGAGGTAATATCTAATAATTTTAGTAGCAGTGAGAAAATATTAGACGAACAACATGAGGAGCTATTAGCAAACATGAAAACTGCTGAGAGAGAAAATTTTGGTCTTGATGATGATAGTGAATACATAGATTTTGATAAAGTGTTTAAATCCTTATCGACCGCTGGTGCTGAATTGTACAATGAAATAGTTCTTTTAACTGATATTTTAAATATGCTTTTTAGTTTACAATCTAATGAAGACTTAGACAAGGATGTCGAAAAAGAATTAGAATCCATAAGAAAAAGAGTAGAAAAACTTCGAATTAACTTAAGAGATGAAATTGTTGATTATGTTGAGACTATGAAAACAGCCTTTGATTTGAGCAAAGAGTTGGAAAAGGGTGCAGAAGAATTAGTTCATTCAGCTTCTTTACTTTTAAAGCCATCACAAGCTTCTTATATATTAAAAGTACTAGAACAAAAATTTGGAAAAGACTACAAGGAAGCCCTTGAAAAACTGAGAAGTGGAAGTTGAATTATTTTTTAAAAACTACTACCTAGCCCGACTCCTCTTCCAGAGAGGATTGGGTTTCATTTACCTCCTCG
>JBDGRJ010000040.1:0-47576 GCA_042218115.1 Minisyncoccia bacterium
GGAGCGAGCGGTACTTGAGCCGATTTTAGAAAATTACAAGCTGAGTGTTACTCATTTCAATAATTTTTTAAATGTAGCGGAAGGCGGACCAAGAGAGTTTTTGGAAAAAAATTTATTGCGTTTCCCTCAGCCGAAACCAAAACCGGCAAAGTTCGGATCAGCTATGCACTCTGCTCTGGAGAGTTTCTATAGTGAGTACCAAGAGCAAAAGCAGCTGCCTGAGCAAAAGCGGCTACTGGAGCTATTTGAACAAGAGCTGAACAAAGAAGAGCTGGTAAAAGATGAGTTTGAGGATCTATTGGAGAAAGGTAGAGATTCTTTGAGTGTATACTATAAGCAAAAAAAAGAAGAGTTCGATCAGGATCATATTATTGAGTTCAGCTTTCGCAACCAAGGTGTAAAGCTGGATCAGGCTCACTTGAGAGGCAAGATCGACAAGATGGAGCAAATTGATAACGATGAGTACAAAGTTTATGATTTCAAGACCGGAAGTCCTTTGAAAAGCTGGGACGGGAGAAGTAAATACGACAAAATAAAGGCATGGCGGTACAAAAATCAGCTTATATTTTATAAAATTTTAGTAGAAAACTCTCGCAAGTTCGGAGATAAGTTCAATGTGAATACAGGACAGTTGGAATTTTTGGAGCCGAAAGACGGTGAGATCAAAGAACTGAGCTATAATATCAGCACAGAGGATGTACAGCGTGTATCAAAATTAGCTAATATTGTGTATAATAAAATAAGCAATCTTGATTTTCCCGATATTTCGAGCTATAGTGAAAGTGTATCGGGGATCGAGGAGTTTGAGCGGGATTTATTATCTGAATATATAATTTCTTAAGTTATAAGTATTTGAGATTTAATATAAAATTTTTCCATGCCAGATCATCAAGACAAGGAAGAAAAAATTAAGATTGTTAATGCGATCATTTCAGATTTACATTCTGAGATTTCTGCTATTAGAGAAGCTAGTCATGAACTGAGAAAAGAAATTAAAGAAGAGATAAACCAAGAAAAAATAGAGAAAGTTAAGGAGCAGATAGAAGAACTATAGCTAGTGAATTATTGTAAGAGAAATGATTTTGTAATTTTTAGTTTGGTGTTAAACGTAGAAAAAAATCTTTATTAAAATAACTTAAATTCATTAAAATTTTATGCCACAAAAAAAACAGACGCAATATGATCCCGAGGAGAACCTAAGAACTTTTATTTTAAGAATACTAGAAGAATCAGGTCTTAAAGAGTTAACTGAAGAACAAAAGGAGGAGTTTTTGCCTAAATTAGTTGCGCGTGCTGAATATAAAATAGGACAAGCGTTAATTCCAAAACTGTCCGAAGGGGCGGCCGAAGAGTTTACTGAACTACAAGAACAAGAAGAGACCGATCCCCAAGTTTGGAAAGATTTTTGGGAGGAAAATGTTGAGGATTATGACCAAGTAGTAACCGAAGCTTTGGACGATTTTGCAGAAGAGTGTAAAGAGGTATTATCTAAATACGAATAATATAAGGTTATGTATTCTAAACCCGATATTTATTTCAAAACAACTGGAGGGCCTGATGATGAATATAAAGTCCCTACCCCTGAGAGTCTAGAAGGAGGAGAGGAGGCTGAAAAAGATGCTGAATCAGGTGGAAATATAGAAGACAGACAAGCAGAAGCATTAGAGGATGCCAGATTGGAGATAGAAGAGGTAAGAAATGTTTTAGAAGATTTAAGAGGTACTGCAGAAGAGTCTGAAAGAGTAGGAGAAGAAGAGTTGGATAAATTAGATGATTTAAAAGATGCTGCTGAGGGGGTAAGAGATAGAGCGGAGCTGGCACAGAGATTCCAAGAAGCAGATGCAGAAGAAAGACGTGAAATTTATAAAAAAATATACCAGAATGTGAAAGATCATTCTAAAATAAGAAATGAGCTAGGACAAACAGTTGAGTTATTGATACCACCGCCTGAAACCCTAGGATCAAATGAAGTGTCTGATAAGACTGAAAAAGATGAGTGGGAGGGCGTATCTGGAGAAACTACAGTAGAGACCTTTGATGAAGAAGAGACAATAAAGAGATTAGCAACCTTGTATGATGAAAAAATAGACCAAGAAGAAAGAGTTGAAGAATTATCGGATCAAAAACAAGAAAAAACTAAAGATAAAAAAGAATTAAATTTTAAAGCCGAGAAACAGAAATTAAAACAACTCGAAGGAAAAATAGAAGGATTGATAAATGAACTTACAGAACATACCGATAAAAGTACAGATGAAGTGGCAGAGGAAATTGCCGAATATAGTGATGAACTAGAAGATACAAGTGAGACAGAAGAAGATGAGAAGAGTGCAGAAGAAAGAGATAAAACCCTAGATTTGCCTAGAAGTATAATGAGAGAAGCTATGGTAAATCAGGGAGAAAGTGAGAAAATAGTAGATGCTTTGGTAGAAGGAAACCCAGACCAAGCTAGAAATATTGTAGAGAATTTATTTGATAATCTCTCGCAAGACCAGCTACAAAGATTGGAAGAAGCGCTTGAGGGTCAAGGATGGGAACTAGAAGAATTCCTTGAGAAGTGGGAAGATGAACTTGCGGGTGATGTTGTAGAGATGTATCAACAAGAAATTAACGACAGGGTCCAAAAAAAGGTACAAGAACAGATGACATGGACGGATAAACTGAGGGCCGGATGGAAAAGCGCAGCTAAAAAGGTGGGCGCTTATGGGGGTTCAATGTTTGCAGGAGCTTCCGCTGGTGCTGCGGCAGGTAGCTTATTAGGCCCTATCGGTAGTATAGTTGGTGGAGTAGTAGGTGCTAGATTTGCGAAAGGTGGTGTCGACACTGTGGCAGAAAAGAGCGGTGTGTTAGAAGAAGGAGAAGATACGAAAAAAGAGAGAGAAGAGTCTGAGATGTATTTAGCTGAAGTAAAGGGATATTCCGATGAAGCAAAAGAGGAAATAAAATCCGAGATGAAAATAGATATAGACGAGGAAAGGCAAAGAATATTAGCCGATACTATAAACCAAAAATTAAGTAAAGCTCCGGAGAAGACAAGACTGGATGAGTGGAAAAATAAGATATTAGATGTCAGAGCAGAAGAGTTGGAAGAGGAAGACCTAGAAGAAGAGGCAATAAATAAAAAATTAGAAGTTTTGGAACACAAACTAGATAAGCTCATAGAAGCAGAACTTAGAGATGGCAAAACTCTCGTAGAAGCAGCTGTGGAAAACGGAGCTAACAAACAAGCGGTAGAAGTTCTGGCAGAAGAAAATGCAGGTGATTTACCGGAAGATTTAAAAGATTCAGATGTAGAAAAACACCTGCAAAGGTTTGGGGTACCCACTACTGCAGGAGCTAGTGCAATGGCTGCAGCTGCGGCTGGTGGACCTGTTGCTGGATATATGGCTTATGGTGGAGGCAAAGGAGGAGAGCTGGGTATGAGATACGGAGAAAAATTTGATAAAGATAAAGTATCGGAAGAAATGGCAGAGAGAATTGAGGCGGTGCAGAGTGAGGTGATGGAAAGAATGGACAGATACAATACAGAGGAAGAAATAAAAAGCACCTCTACCGAGAAGTTATCAGATGACCTTGCAAAAATAAAAGGGGCTTTGGATAAAGGCATTATAGATCAAGAGGTAGTAGATGCTTTTGATACAATAGGAGAAGAAAGGGGGGCAGGCATTAAAGAAAGAGTCCAACAACTGGAAAAAGAGATAAATAGAGAATTAAACGGCCGAAAACTAGAAGATTTAGATGATCATTTTAAACAAATAGAAGCAAAAAGTGAAATAAGTGGACAAGAAGATGTAGAATATATTTTACCTGACGAAGAAAAGAAAAAAAGAAAATATTTAGGCGCAGTAATGGGTGCTGCAGCGGGTGTCGTAGCTGGTAATTTGTTGGGTGATTATGGAGGTTCATCAGAGCAACCTACAGAACAAGAAAAAGTACCTGAAGAAGCTCAAAGGACTATTGGTGCAGAAGATGTTCACGAAGGCGGAGCTTCATATCCGGGATCAGGGCCTGCTTCAGCAAAAGGAGAAGTACCTGCTGTGGATCTGGAAGCAGCAGAAGAAACAAGCGAAATTAGAATGGATCCGACTGAGATTGAAGGGGCGCCTCCTATTGATGTAGCATGGGAGGTTAAGGACCCTAACGGTGTAATAGACGGAATAAAGGGGATTGTAGAAGGTAAAATAAGTCTTGAAGATATGGATGCTGATACTGTAACTGAGTTTTTAGAAAACAATGATGATTTAAGAGATCAGTATGTTGAAGGATTAAACGAAATATCTGAGAAACATAATATTGAGATAGAAGATATGAAGGGAGTCGGAGTTGAGGACGGGGATTTTGTTCATAGAGAAATGCAAACACAAGAAATTATGGATGTTTTTGCATCGGTTAAAAGCAATCCGGAGGAATATCCTGAATTTACTAAGTTTCTTGAAGAGTTAGATAGCCAAACTAGTGGAAGTCCGACCACTCAACCTTCCGCAACAGCAGAACCCACCCCGGGCAGTTCAACAGGTAGTGAAGCATCAACTGCGGGATCTACTGGAGGTGGAGCCGAAACTACTGCGCAGGCAGATGAAACAGCGGCTGAACCTACTACGGAAGATGGAGCGGGCTACACCTCTCCTGAAGGTCCTGCAAGTATGCCGTCAGAAGTTCCTGAAGATACAGTAGAGCCGAGTGGAGGAGATACGGGGGAAGCTGCGGGGTACACCTCCACGGAAGGGACGGCTTCAATGCCTGAAGAAATTACGGGAAGTGAAGCAGGTGAGAGTGGCAAAGAGTTGGCAGAAGAAGCAGAAAGGTCCGCTGAAGGGGGGGCTGAAACAGAAGAAGCTGTATTAGAAGAAGAGGGGGTCCCAAAAGAGGCACAATCCTCTGCTCAAGAAGGAGATACAAGGGGAGTTACTGAGGGTCCACCTCCGTCAGTAGACGAGTCTGCTATTGATGTAGTCGGAGATGACAAGGCCGCAGAAGCAGGAGGAGAAACCATAGAGGCCGATAGTGAAACAACAGAAGCTGGAACAGAATCGGCAAGTGAATCAGGAGGTGGTGGTGTTAGTTCAGCTTCAGAAGAAAATTTAGCTGCTGAGGGAGAAGCAGGAGAAGCTGAAGACGGAGATAGTTCTGAAGCAGAAGAAGCCGAAGCTGCTGCAGAAACAACAAAGGAGATAACCAAAGAGATAGGCGGCAGAGAGGTTAATTTTATCGTCGAAGACGGCAAACTCTCTATGATTGATGACCCTGATCATGGTCAAATTTTTCTTGACCAGGAAGGTGATATTAATATCTCTACTTTAATGGCAGAAGAGACAGGTAAGCCAGCAATGGAAGACTTGGATTGGCTTGAAAACTACAATGAAATATATGAAGAAAGGGGTCTTTCAGGACCGGGGGGAGCTCAAGAATTTCAGTCTTTTGCTACTAAAGTAAATACTTTGAAAGAAGCATATCACGCTTTAATTGAAAGCAATTTAGACGTAGATGCTTCAGATATTACTCAAAAGGTGAATTCTGCTTTAGAGTCCCATTTGAAACAGGCTGAGGAAATGTATGGATTAGAAGTTGACAGAAGTGAATTTATACCCGAGGAGCCCAAAACTTAATTTTTGCTAATATTTTATATCTTAATTTGTAGTCACATATTTTTTTTGCTATAAATTAATCACTGTTCATTCACTTTTCCTCGTACTTCTAAAAAACCACGGAGGGTTAAAGTGCTTTACCCTAATAACCACGGATTGGTTAAAGCTGCTTTTTTTCTTCCCGGACCTCCTTTTGTTACGGCCAGTTATGGTTGGGCGGATGATCCGGATAGATTGGCATGTCTATTGCATTGGAGGCTTGAGATCATGGGCTTTTCTTATTTCCGTTATAAAAGAAAAGGCACCCCCACTTTCTTTTTCGACTTTGAAAGAGGTCCTGTCACTGAGGGGGTAGTTGAATTAACTAGAGCTCTTGTAAAAGAGCTCGGCTTTCCAAAGTATGATAAGACTAGAGTAACTACAATAAGGAGACTGGAGGCACAGCTTGAAAGGTAAACTGGGGATTGGGACCCGCCGGAACGCCCGTCGGGTCCACTCACTTTTATAAAAGATTTAACATGCCCAATAAGGTTGCACTCGATGCCCGCATGATGAGCTCAAGCTTCGGCATCGGTAGATATATACAACAACTAGTCACACATCTAGAACAAATCTCTCCAGAAGATATGGAGTTTTTTTTATTTATGAGAGAGAAAAATTGGGACGAGTTTAAACCTGTCCGAGAAAATTTTCATAAAATAAAGACGAATATAGATTGGTATGGGGTGTCTGAACAACTAAGGATGCCAAAAGTTATTGAAAGAGTTAATCCTGATTTAGTTCATTTTCCTCACTGGAATGTCCCCTTTTTTTATAGTGGTAATTTTGTGGTGACGATTCATGATCTGATAATGTTTCATTTTCCCAGGCCGGAAGCCACTACTCACGGAAAGATCAAGTACTGGGTTAAAGATAAAATTCATAGATTCGTAGTAACAGAAGCGATTGAGAACTCGGAACATATCATCACCCCTTCGAAATTTACCAAAAAAGATATATTGGATAATTTTGATATAGAAAATGATAAGCTGACGGTTACCTATGAAGCTCCCTTTTTTGGTGAGTCTGAACCGCTGGATTTTTCTCAGCTGCAAACTAAGATTAATATCGAGCAGCCCTATGTATTTTATGTCGGCTCAGCTTATCCGCATAAAAATTTAAATAACTTAGTTAAGGCATGGAAGAGATTTAAACAAGCAGATAATAATGATTTCAGCTTGATCCTAGCAGGAAAGGAAGATTATTTTTATGATAGGCTAACTAACTCTAATCTCTTTAAGAGTACACCAGACGTAGAGCATATTGGACAGGTGTCCGATGAGCAACTAAAATCTTTATACAAAAATGCAGAGCTTTTTGTCTTTCCTAGTCTGTATGAGGGTTTTGGGCTTCCTCCACTAGAGTCACTTCAATTACAAACACCGGTATTAGCTTCGGAAACCAGTTCGGTCCCCGAGGTTCTGGGTGAGGCTGGTATATATACCGACACTGAAGATGTAGAGCAATTTTCTCAAGATATACACGCAGCCCTAGAAAAGAAAGAAATGAGACAAGAGTCCTTGCAGCGAGCAGAAGATCAACTGGATCAATACTCATGGAAAAAATTAGCTAAAAAAACCTTGAGGGTATATAAAAATAATAGTTAATCCCCGTTGTAATCTTCCTTGGGAAATATGGTACAATAATAAGCAGTAAAATATTTCCCAATGGAGTCAGAATCTAAAACTGAGCAAAATCAAAAAAATAGCTCCAAACCAGTCTTTGTAAAGGCTCAAGATACTGAGGCTTCACCTCACATTGTAGATCTAAGAGAGGACGATCCTGACTTGGAAGATGTTGGCAGCTTCAGAGAAAAAATGAATCAGGCTAGAGAGAGAAAGACGGTCGATTTTGCAGAGATGGTAAAACAGGCTAATGAAGACTCAAACCACAAGGAGGAGAATATTAAAATAGATCATGATAACCCTGCTAGCCACCAGCTGAGCCAAGAGACCCGGGAGTTGTCCCAGCAGAAAAAAGCGGTAAATATTAAGCTGGGACAAGCTAGTTCGGATGACTCTTCGGGTTTGCAATCTATCGCAGCTAAGCTGCCGAGCTCACAGATCAAGGCTGCTATTAGCGGGGCGGTTAATGCTATAGCTGAAGGCTTTTTCAGTACTGCTTCTGAGGCTGGGCCCGGCTCGGTCGGGTCGAGTTTGAGCGGTGCTGTAGAGAGACAAAAAGAAGCTCTAAAGACTTTTTGGGCTGATATGACACGACGAAGAGCTTTTGCTACTGTATTATCTCTTATAGCTGTATTATTGCTTCCGTTCCCGGTTGCTGGCTATTACAATAAAGTAAAACAAGACAGTCGTAGTATAGTGGAAAAATCAACACACGGCTTTTCCGCTTTGAGCAATTCTTCGGCAGCGCTATTTTCTTCTAATATTAATCAAGCAAAATATAATCTCGCTAGTGCACTGACTGCTTTCGATGAAGCGCAGTCTATGCTCAATAAGGACTATAAAACCGCTATCGAGATAGCTTCGCTGATTCCTATTATAGGAGACGATATTACGGCTAGAGAAAATCTACTTTCAGCAGGTCACCATTTAGCTTTAGGGAATACCTATTTAGTAAAGGGTGTATCTGATGCCAAAAATAAAACTGAACTTCCACTCACTGAACGCCTGCAGATAATTGAAAATCACCTCCAGAGCGCTATTCCTCAATATGAGCAGGCTCTGAGATCATTAGCGGTAGTTTCGAAAGATGAGGTTCCTAAAAAATATGCTGAAGTAAGTCAGGAGTTCAAGGTTTTGTTTGCTGCTATGATAGATGATATGCAAGACCTGGTTTCGTTGATCGATACGGCACAGATGATATTCGGCCATCAAAGCTATAAGAAATATTTAGTAGTATTTCAAAATAGCAATGAGCTAAGACCGCTAGGAGGGTTTGCTGGCAGTTATGCGGTAGTGGAGGTGCAGAAAGGAAAGGTAAGCTGGGATATCCCCTCCGGTGGCAGTTATGATCTTCAAGGTCAGATGAATTTAAGTCTCAAACCACCTGTTCCTCTGCAGATGGTAAATAGTAAATGGGAGTTTCAAGATGCAAACTATTTTTCTCATCTCCCAGCCTCGGCTAAAGTAATGGAGGATATGTATACTGAAGCTCGGGGCTCGACTGTAGACGGTGTGATTACTGTAAACTCAGATGTGTTGAAGCGAGTATTGGATGTAACCGGTCCGATAAACTTAAGTCAATTTGATGAGCCTATCACTAAAGAAAATGTGCTCAGAAAAGTTCAGAAGTCCGAAGAGGAGGTAAAGAAAAACACCGACAAAAAGCCCAAAGCCATACTATCCCCGATAGCAGAAAGACTAATGGATAAGATAAAATCAGGTAAAAATACTGATCTGCTTCATCTGGCGGTTGAAGCCTATCAGGCCCTGAACCAGAAACAGATTCAGGTATATATGGAGGATGATCAGACTCAAGAAACTCTGCGCTCGTATGGTTGGACCGGAGAAATCTTGCCCGCCGCACCAAAGCAAGACTATCTGCATCTGGTCCACTCTAATCTGCAAGGACAAAAATCTAATGCTAAGATAAAAGAGAATCTAGAATTAAAAACAAAAATAAAATCAGACGGTACAGTGATAAATAAGCTCATAATAAATAGAAAACACACGGCGGACCCGGATGATCCTTTGTATGGCTCTACTAATTTTTCACATGTACAAGCATTTGTTCCACAAGGAAGTAAGCTTGTAGCTGCAGAAGGTTTTGAGTTTCCGCCCGAGCGTGCATTCCGTGCACCTATCGACAATGCTAAAACTCACCCTGTATTGAAGAAGCTAGCTAAAAATGAGCGGTATGATTCGGATACTGGTACCAGGATCAGTCGACAGTTTGGAAAAACAGTGTTTGGCCACTGGATCATCACTAAGCCCGGCCAATCCAGCAAAGCGTATATTAAATACAAGCTTCCCTTCAAAGTTAAAAGTAAAAAAGAGTTAACCAGCAACTTGCAACGTTGGAAGCAGGCAATCCTATCAAAGGATAGACAGGACGCTATATCTTACAGTATGTTTTTGCAGAAGCAATCCGGAACAAACTATTCTTTTAATCATGAAGTAAAACTAAGCTCGAAGTGGCGTCCGTTGTGGAGGTCAAGCGAAGAGGTTCAGTTTGGGGACGGGAAGGTGATGTATAAAAAACCACTTACATCCGATACTAAGTACGGATTTTTACTAGAAAGTAGCAATTAATTATGTCAGACCAAGATCAAGAACAACATACTCATTCATTTGAGAAAAAAGAACTTTCTTCACCTTTCAGTGAAGACGATTCCGAAGAAAGCTCAGGTCAACCCGGCTCTACTGATGAAAAAGACCCAAAACAGCAAAAGGATGACTCTGAAGCTGAGAGAGAAGACGGTTCAAAAGAGGAGTCTAAGCCAAAAGAAGTAGAAGAAGAGGACAAAGAAGAGAAAGAAACTAAGAGCGATCGAGTAAAAAATAAAGAAGAGATCGACAAGGAGCTTAGAGAGATTTATGAAAACAAGGACGGTGAGGTGCCGGATATGTCTAATTTTAATACAAAAAATTCAAACAGTATGCTTAGAGCATTTACAATCTTTTTGTTTTCTTTGCTTTTTCTAGCCGGAGTAGCTTGGCTCGGCTTTTTCTTCTTTCAGCCTCAAGATAGGTTTTCAGAAGATAAAGTCGTCTTCTCTATAGAATCACCTCAAGAGGTTAAGATAGGAGAAGAGGTGCATTACCGAATCAAGTATCAAAATAGGCAAAATGTTCCCTTATCGAAAGCTAATATAAATGTGCGCTACCCTGAAGGCTTCGTCTTTGAACGAGCTGAGCCCGAACCTACAGAGGGTGACAACAGCTGGAAGCTGGGTACCGTAGAAAAGATAAGCGCGGATTACATAGATATCTACGGCAAACTTTACGGAGATATTAAACAAAAACAATCTCTACGTGCGTTCTTGAACTATACTCCAGCTAATTTCTCTTCCCCGTTCCAGAAGGTAGCTACTTTTGATACTGAAATATCGAGTTCCCCACTATCTGCGTCTGTTTCCGGCCCTGATAAGCTTGCTGTGGGTGAGAAAGGTGAGTGGAATATAAATGTCACCTCGAATCAGACTCAGCCGGTTGAAAATTTAAGGGTCCGGATTAAAGCAGGTAACAATTTTCGTTTCACAGATCGAACTCCGGCAGCGACTAATACCCCAGAAAATATTTGGCAAATTGATAAGCTGAAGGATAAAAAAGAGTTTAGCTTTAGCGGTGTGTTTGAAAGCAAAAAAGAAGATAACAGAATTAAGCTGGAGGTGTTGGGACAGAAAGAAAAACCTGAAGATGAACTGCAACCGGATAGATATTTGTTTGCTCGATCAGAACAGAAAGTTGCACTCTCGGAGACAAGCCTGAATTTCAGCTTAGCGATAAACGGAGCTTTAGGTAACTTCTCGGTTCGTCCCGGAGAGGCATTAAATACCACTCTGAAGATAGAAAATAATGGTAAAGAGCCGGTAAAAGATGCTGAGGTAAAGATGGTTTTTGATGCTCCGTCAAATGACAGACAAGCTATCTTAGAGCGCAGTATCCTGCACTGGTCTGAGATTAAAAATGTAGGCACTGAAAATATTGTCGGAGACCAAATCAACGATAACGTTCGTCGGGGCACAATTACTTGGGATACTAACTCCACACCGGATCTGTCTGAAATCAAGCCGGGAGAATCAGTAGAGCTGAGCTTTACTTTGCCAGTAAAAAGCAGTGAAATTATCGACCTCACGGAGTTTGATACCTACACCACAAAAGCAAAAGCTGATCTAAAATACAAAATCGATGATAAGGTAGAAACCGTATCTACCAATAAGTTTGATATAACTATGAATTCTGATCTAAATATCGATGTCACTGATACGGTGACCGAGAACGATGATGGCGAGAAGGTACATAATGTAGCCTGGGTTTTGGATAATAACTTTCACAAGGTCGAAAATGTACGAGTAGAAGCAGATATATTTGGGGATATAGAATGGAAAGAGGACGCTCTAAACACTACTACCGGGACTGCTAAGTTTGACCAGGAAAATCAGCATCTTACTTGGAGTATTGATCAGATGCCAGCTAATGCCCAGCCACAGACTCTTAATTTCGCTACTATACTCAAAGAATATGACCCAACTCAGACTAATCTAACTTCGAGGGTAAAAGTTAAGGCTAGAGATACGAAAACCGGGGAAGAGGTAATAATATCGGGAGATGAGGTGCTGCTTCAAAGTGCTACTTCTACGATTGAGAATACGCCATAAAAATAAAAAAAAGACCCACCTGAAGTCGGGTTGGGCGGGTCGAGTTATCCTCCTTGGTTTTTGTCTTTTCCTTTTTGTTTAAGCCATTTAATGATTTTTCCGACCCTCTTGATTATTGGATCGGTCACTGGGCTGATGAATTTTATTATAAATTCACTCCATCTTTTTTGTTCCCAAACTTGCCAAGAGCGTACCAAAAAAAGAACCAACAACGAAGCCAGTATTAAATCAGGGTTCATCCTGTTCCTCCAGAAAGTTGGGGTTTTTGAACTGGTTTTCATGAATCAGCACCGGTGTTATTACCGGTGATTTGAATGTGAATTGAACAGCTTTCAGTCTTCTGCAAATATATTCACCGAAAATTTTTGCCAACAAAATCATAATCCAGAAGCTGCCTATCAAAATTATAATTCCAGCCATGAACCAGGACACTTTTAGTTCTCCAAATTTATCGGCTTTTGGTTGAAGCATGTTTTTGGTCTGATTTGTAGAGAAACGAACGGATGAACGCTAAAATTAAACTAAAATTTTTCTATTTTGTCAAGATAGTTGTTATCATTTGTTATTTAAAGCACAAAGTGGGGGTCGTTTAAGCATAAACGATTAACATCACCCCAATAAAAATTATCAAAGCACCGAAAATTCTTGGTATAAAATTTTTCTCTTTTAAGAATAGTTTGCCCCAAATCACACTAAATACTGAGCTAGCTCTTTTAATGGCTAGAACATAAGCTGTAGGTCCTATTGATACAGCATACCACTGAAAAATGGAAGTGAATGCAGATGTGAGCCCAACATTTACTACTTTTTGGAAACTTTCTTTTATTTTTACTTTTTTAAACATAATTACAATGAAAAGAATTATGCTGATCAGACTATAAACCACAAACACAAACCCAAAAGAAGAGGATTTATTCATTCCCACTTTAAAATACACAGAAGAAATCGACCATAAGATAGTCGATAGAATTATCATTAATTGTCCTAAATCTATATTGATATTTTTAAAATATCTATCTTTCTTGTTTTTATTCACTACAAAAGTTCCAGAAACAACTAATGCTATTCCAAGGAAACCAATAGTATTTATCTTTTCTCCTAAAATAAAAAAAGCGGTCAAAGCCACGAATAATGGACTGAAGCTATACAGTGGAGCCAAAGTTGACAAGTCAGAATAATTATTTGCTTGGGTGGTTAAAATTAATGTAATTAAGTTTATAGAAACTACTATAGCTAAAGCAAGGAGATAATCAGCTTCTGGTGTAAAAATTTGAGAATCCAAAAACAAGGTTGGAACTAATGAGATAACGCTGGTAAATAGAGCAACTATAAATGCAATAAAGTATTCATTGCATTCTTTATCTACTTTGTCTTTTATTGCTAATAGCTTAAAACTATCAAATAAAGCTGAGCTAATAGATGATAATAGCCAGGTCATATTTTTAATTCTTTTTTAGTTTTTCTAACTTACCAAAAGAACAAGATGTAAGAAAGTTTTAACAACCAAAAAGGTTCCAAATCTTAACAAAAGGTTTGGGGTTATGAAATTCTTTATTTTTTGCTTTAATTTAGTAGAGAAGTAAGGGTTTGTACACCCGGGAGGACTCAAACCCCCAACCTGCTGGTCCGAAGCCAGCCGCTCTATTCAATTGAGCTACGGGTGTATATCTAATTTTTAATTTTCGTAGGCTAAATTGTAGGAAACAAGAGGGTTTTAGTCAAGCTGTTATCCCGGATTATATTAATTTTTCTCCCAATCTTCTTGTATATCTTCTATCTGATCTTTTATTTCAAAAAGCTGTGGTTTTTTGACTATTATCTTATACATATTTTCAATAAAGTCGCCTCCTGCATATCCTGCTACTACAGCTAGAGAAAGCGGAAGCTCGGATATATCCAGGAATATTTGTGCTGCATCTTGGGCTACCCATGCACTGACATAGCCCACAATTCCTGATAGAATTACCATACCGGAGAAGTAATATGGCCTGATCTCTACATCTTTATATGAAACTAAATACTTAAAAAGACCTACCCCACCGCGAAGTAGACCACCAAAAAGCCCCATTGTAAAAAAAGCCATGGCTGTTAGTTAAGTATTAAAACTTGGTTTATGGTAACATAAAGTGGAAAAAGTAAAAAAATACTTGTGTGTAGAGTATTTGTTTGTGCACCGTGCAGGAATCGAACCTGCGACCTTGGGTTTAAGAGACCCCTGCTCTACCGACTGAGCTAACGGTGCTTGTTTAACCTAATGGATCTGTTGAATCTCTCTCTTTTACTTCTACCTGTGGTCCGGGCCAGTTCTTTTTTTCTATACCCTTCTCTGCTGCCCGCTCTTGCGCCTCTTGTTTACTGGAGCCCTGTGCTGTGGCTACCTGCTCGTCTTCTAAATATACCCCTACTGTGAATGTCTTATTGTGATCGGGTCCTTCTTCTTCTATCACCTCATATGTCGGTGTTATTCCTACTTTATCTTGTGCGGCTTCTTGAAATCTGGATTTAGGGTCCATCCATAGTCCTTTCTCCAACACTTCCGGTAGTTTGGAAATTATCCATCTTCTTATAAATTGATCTGCCATATCAAAACCTTGATCAATGTATATAGCTCCTATCAGCGCCTCGATCGCATTAGCTAAAATATAGTTTCTGGCTTTGGTGTCACCTTCTTGTTTTTCTCCTTTGGATAAGAAAAGATAGGAGTTCATCCCCAGCTCTCTGGCCACCCTTGAGCACATATCAGCATTTACCAGGGCTGCCCGCCAGTTGGTCAGCTCACCCTCCGGGTTTAGGTAATTGCGAAATAAATATTCAGTCACTGATAGCTCCAGAACCGCATCCCCTAGAAATTCCAACCTCTCATTGTTTTCAAGGGGAAACTCCCTGCTCTCATTGATGTATGATCGGTGTACAAAAGCTTGTACTAAGTGGTTTTTGTTGTCAAAGTCTATACCTATTTTTTCTTCAAATTCCTCGAAGTTTTTCTCTTCGTAAGCATCTATAGTCATGGTTTAGTTATTATCTTCTTTCATATCGTTGTAAATTGCACCTAAAATACCGTTTACAAACTTGCCGCTGGATGGGCCGCCGTAGGATTTTGCTACCTCGATAGCTTCGTCTATAGCTACTTTCTCCGGTATCTCTTCATTAAACTTGAGCTCATAGAGCCCTACTCGGAGTATATTTCTATCCACTATCGACATCTGATCTATATCCCACTTGGTAGAGTACTCTTCCAGCTCTTCATTTATATCATCTATGTGATCTACCACACCTTCTACAGTCTCTCGTATATATTCTATATTTTCGTCCAAACCAACACCAAACTCATCTATGGTTTCATCGGTGATAGCCGGCAATGCTGCGGTCGGCTGACCACGAAAATCCCATTGGTAGAGAGTCTGCATTACTATTGAGCGAGCAAGGTGTCTTTTGGACATTTTAATTTTTAGTCAACTTTTTTACCTTTGTAGTAGCCACAGTTGCTGCAGGCTCTGTGAGGAAGAGTTTCTTCACTACAGGAGTTGCAGATAATGGTATTTTTTTCTTCCAGTCCGTGATGAGCTCTTCTGGATTTGGTGGCTTTCTTCGGCGTTTTCTTTTTTGCTACTGACATATTTTATTATTATTTTGAGAACTAGATTTATAATTCCAGAGTCATTATATATCAATAGAAGGCAAAAATCAAGCTTGAGATTGAATTTATGAAGTTAATCAACTATCATACTACTATGAAAGTAGAAAAATGTAAAAGTAAAGACAACTGGAATAAAAATCTCGATCAGAATTGCTCCCGGTTTTTGCAGTCCTGGGAGTGGGGGGAGTTTAAGCGAAGTTTGGGTAAAGATGTCTATCGCTTACAGTTGAAGGATAATGGTAAACTGAAAGCACAGGCTCAGGGTATAAAGCATGAACTGGGCGCAGGTTTTAGCTATCTTTATTTTCCCAGAGTTAAGCCTTCAGCTGTTAAAGCAGAGCTGCTAGAGGAGATCTCCAACTTAGCTGATTTTGCTCGGATAGAACCTACGGATGAGATAAGTGATGAGCTGGATTTTAAGGTTCATAGCTCACACAGCCGCCAACCGATATAGAGCCCGAGCTTTCAGACCTACTGGAGGATATGCACTCCAAGACCCGGTATAATATCCGTCTGGCTGAACGCAAGGGGGTGGAAGTAAAAGAAGATAAAGATCTGGATGTGTTCTATAAGCTATACCAAGAGACGGAACAAAGAGGGGACTTCAGCGGGCATAATAGAGGTTATTTTGAAAAGATGCTCCAGCTCGATAATGTCTATCAGCTCATTGCATATTATGAGAGCCAGCCTTTAGCCTCAAATATTTTAATAAAGTCAGGCAGAACTATGACTTATCTACATGGCGGCTCTACCAGAGAGCACAGAGATGTAATGGCCACTTACAGAGTGCAGTGGAAAGGTTTGCAGCTGGCAAAAGATCTAGACTGCTCTTATTATGATTTTTGGGGTTCAGCTCCGGTCTTTGAAGAGCAGGAAATTGATGATATGTCCGGGTATGATAAATCGTTTGGTAAATGTTGGCCCAAAAAAGATGAGCTTTCGGGTGTTACCCGTTTTAAGGTAAGGTTTAACCCAGGCCCTGTTTCTTATCCTCAAGCTAAGGATGTGGTGTTTAGCCCGCTGAGTTATCAGATTTATTCTACTGCCAGACAGGTTCGTAGATTCATGTAACCACTAACAAGATGAACTGGAGCGAAAAATTGTTTTTACAAATAAACGAGCAAATCGGAGAGCGAGAGTGGTTTGATAAAATGATGATGTTTTGTGCCCATAATCTTTTGTTTGTTCTTGTATTCATAGCCTTTCTTTGGGCTACTACGGTTCTCTCCGAATCCGGGGTAGATCAGCTGAAACGTTTTTTTAAGATAATTCTTACCGCCGGCGCCTTTAGTTATCTCTTTAGCTGGGCTTGGGCATTGCTGATACCCAAAAAAAGACCGTCAGAAAAATATCCAGAGATAAAACAACTGTTGAACCCACTCAGCACTTGGAAGACATTCCCTTCCGACCATACTATTGCTGCTTTTGTGGTTACGCTGAGTGTGGTGCTTATGGGTGCCCCGATATGGTTCGGAGCTTTTTTGACTTTATTGGCACTTTTGGTGGGAGCTGGCAGAGTCTATGTAGGGGTTCATTACCCAAAAGATATTTTGGGCGGCATTTTGGTTGCTTGTGTATTTGTGTTGATTAGCCCTTGGCTTTTAGATAATATTACACAACCGGTATATAAGATATTTAAACAACTATTCTTATGAATACTATTATTTTTGCCGGAGGGACAGGACGTAGACTTTGGCCTTTGAGCAGACAAAGCTCACCAAAGCAATTTCAGGTATTCAAGGGCGAAAAGTCCACCTTGCAAATGGCGGTCGATCGGGTGGAAGATTTTGGGCTGGGAGATGTATATATTTCTACTAATGAAAATTTTACTGGACAGATAAAAGAACAAGTTCCAGAGTTGCCACAAGAGAATATTTTAGCAGAGCCTGCCAAGAGAGATTTGGCAGCGGCGGTCGGGTTGTCGCTACTGCGGTTAAAACGCAGGGGAGAAGAAGGTATCGTGGCGGTATTGTGGGCAGATCATTTTATGAAGAAGCCTGATAACTTCAAACAAGCACTGGAGCACGCCGAGAAGCTGATTGATCAAGACTCGGAAAGGTTTGTGTTTTTAGCTGAGACTCCCGGCTTCGCTAATGAAAATTTGGGTTGGATCCGCTTGGGCGAGAACATTAAAGATAATGAATACAAGTTTAGAGGGTGGGAGTACAAGCCGAACAAACCACTGTGCCAGCGTATGTATGAAAGCGGGGAGTGGATGTGGAACCCGGGCTATTTTGTTTTTGATCTAGATTATTGCTTAGATCTGTATCAACAACATCAGCCCGAGATGTATGAAAAATTACAAGATATGATAGGAGACGAGCAAAAGCTGCAACGAGAATATGAGCAGCTAAAACAAGACTCTTTTGATAGTGCGATAGTGGAGAAGATAGACAATGACCAGGCTGTAGTATTAAAGGTGGATTTGGGCTGGAGAGATCCGGGCACATTATATGCATTAAAAGAGGCGCTTACTGAGAGAAAAGAGGATAATCTCAAGCGAGGCGAGGGAGAAGTGGTAGTTAAACATACTAAAGACAGCTTGGTTTACAATGAAGAGGAAGACAAGCTCGCCGCTACTCTCGGTCTGGAAGGTACGGTGGTAGTGAATACAGAAGATGTTTTATTTGTTTGCTCAAAAGAAAAAATAAAAAAAATAAAACCTCTACTTAAAGAACTAGATCAGGAGGGTTTGAGTGACTATCTTTAAGCTTGAGTTATATGGATTTTGTTAAAACTATAGTTTCAATTTTCGTTTTTATCTCAGTGTTAGGTGGTTGGTTCATCTATTCTGAGATTTATTCAGCTCAGGCTCAGTATGAGCAGGCAGTTACTTTTGAGATTCAAGAGGATGAGAGCATAAAAGAAATATCTAAAAAGCTAGAAAAAAAGGGGGTAATAAGAAGTCGCTGGTTGTTTGAGAAATATCTGACTTTTAGAGGGTTGGATACTAAAGTCCGGCCTGGAAACTTTAAGGTCCAGCCTCCGATCACTTTGGCTAGAGTGGCTGAAGCCCTAAAGAGGCCGGAGAATAATCAGATGAAGATTACTATTATACCCGGCTGGGATTTACACAAGCTTGCGGATTATTTTGAGAGTAAGAATATTATTCGTTCTCAAGACCAGCTCTATAAAATTACCGGAAAACCAGCACAAAAAACAGATAATACTTATGTGGATATTTTTGACAAACCTCCGACATTACTAAAAAGCAAGCCACGCGGTGTAAATTTGGAAGGGTATCTCCGACCTGATACATATAAAATATATAAGGACAGCTCCATAGAAGAGATCATAAAAAAACTGATCCGAGCCCGATCTGAGCAATTCACCGATGATATGTATTCTCAGGTTAAGCAGAAAGGTAGGACTATCCATGAAGTGCTTACTGTGGCCAGTATGCTAGAGCGGGAGGTGCAGACAAAAACAGACAAAAAGAAGGTAGCGGATATCTTGTGGCGGAGATTAGAAGCGGGCTGGCAGCTGCAGATGGACTCGACAGTACACTATATTCACGGTGAAGCTGATACAAAATTTACTACGGACAAGCAAAGAAGCTCCTCTAATCCCTATAACACGTATGAATACACTGGTTTACCGCCTGGGCCGATTTCAATCCCAAGCTTGGAGTCAATTCAGGCAGCTATCGAGCCTACGGAGAACGATTATTGGTATTTCTTAACTGATTCTGAGAATAGGGTTCATTATGCTAAAAATCTGCGTCAGCATAATATAAATGTGGAGAGGTACATTAAATAAATTTTTGATGAGACAAGAATATAACAAAACAAATATTGTCCTAATTTTGATAACTTCTTTTTTTGTTTTAGCTACTGCTGCCGCTTGGTATTTATTGGAAACTACACACAAAAAAGAAAAAAATACGCATTCAATCAAACCGACTACTCATGAAATGGCTAGCACCTCTAGTCTGCAAAATGGCGGCGATCGTAAAGCTGCTACCAGCACTAAGCAGAATGAAAAAGGGGGCCAGAAAACAGATTTAGATAAAACTAGCACAAAAAAGAGCTTGCCTAAAGAATATAACTTGGCTGTCCCTTTTACTCCACAAGCTCCGACTGCAGACTGGGGTCAACCCTGGCAGGATGCTTGTGAGGAGGCGGGTGTATTGATGCTAGATGCATATTATAAAAACTATGACTTAAGTCCTATTTTTGCTGAAGATGAGATTAAAAAAATGGTGAGCTGGGAAGAAAATGAGAAGGGGTGGGGCGACAGCATAGAGATTGGAAAAATCGCTGATTTAGCTGAATATTATACCGGAAGGAAGGCTAGGATTATTAAAAACCCAACTGTAAACCAGATTAAGCGGCAAATAGCTTCGGGCAGTCCAGTACTGGTGGTAGCTTATGGCAAAGACATTCCGAACCCCTACTATAGCGGTGACGGACCGCTTTATCATGTATTAATAATAAAAGGATACAACCAGACCGAGTTTATCACGAATGATCCTGGTACTAAAAGAGGTGAGAATTTCAAGTATAAGTATCAAGATTTAATGAGCGTAATCCACGATTGGAACGATGGAGATGTAAAACAGGGGGAAAGTAGGGTTTTGGTACTAGATTGATTTGGTTTCAATTATTATTTTGTTATAATTAAAACAGTTAATAATTAATAAACCAAGATGCAGACACAGGATTTTCTATCTAAAAGTACTATTAAAGCTTACTTGCTCTCAACGGCATTGCTTGCACTTCTTGCATTTTCACTTACAGCTGCTCCCACCCAAGCTAAACAAGTTGAGAAAACAATAAAGGTTCCCTCTAAAGCAAATATCTGGCTAGCAGGTCGAGATAAGGTACCTGAAATGCCTAAGGGCGGAGGGGAGATACCTCCTCATATTGATGTAGAAAATACGGAACAAGTAACTATCTCTTCTATCAGCGGTACTGTTAACTTCGGTAATGGAAAGACTAAAGAACCGGATGGAGCTAGCTGGTCTAATTATACTGCGCCTAATTACAAAGGTATAGCAGGGTTTAAAGCCGATATGAATCTACCATTGGTGGGTGTATTTATCAGTGACAAAACACCACAAAAGCCAGCGCCTTCTAGGTTGAATTTTGTCGATAATATAAACTTTAAGAGTCTATCCCCTAAAAAGAAGCAGATCTTCTTTGTCGGTGACGGAAAAACAGAAGACGGAACAGTGCAAAAGTTTAATGTACCCGAGGGAGCAACGAGAATGTACCTGGGGGTAGCTGATTTTTGGAAAGGCGAGGTAGGTTATTATGGATCTAATACCGGCGCATATACTGTAAATCTAAATGAAGAAGAAAAACAACAAGAGACACAAAAACCAGACCAAAAAACAGAGCAACCTACGACTCAGCAAGCAACAGAAATACCGGAAGACTACGAGCTTCTTGATGATTACAGAAGATATGAGCAGATAAACTGGTCCAATGTTCCAAAAGGAAATGTTTATGAAGACTTTTCTGGCAATAGAGACTTTCCTCCCGGCACATTGCTTAAGTTTGAGGGGGCAAGTTCAGTTTACATAGTAAATGACAGAGGAAGAATAGTACCTTTCCCTAGAAGCGAGGTCTTCCATACTTACTTCCCGGACTTTTCTAGGGTTAATGAACTACCGGCGAACTCAGGTAAGTACTTCCGAAGAGGGGAGAAGCAGCCTTTGGCGGTAAATTATCGCCCAGGAAGTTATCTAGTAACACACAGCCTTACTAATAAGGTCTATGTAGTAGCAGCTGGTGGTGTATTAAGAGAGGTGCCCAACCCCCAGGCAGCTCAAGCTTTATATGGAGATGATTGGCTCAGTCATGTTCGAGATGTGAGCCGAGTCTACTGGAGAAACTATCAGAAAGGACCTAAGCTGGACGGGGCTGAGTTGTTCGAAGGAGTAGTAGTTACTACACCTTCTGATCCAAGCTTTTATTACATGGAAGATGGTAGGCTAAAAAAGATTACGGGAAACATACCAGAAAATATCTCTGATCAGTCATTAACTATCTCAGACAGTCTCTTCAATAGATACCCCAAATCAGATCAAACAATAAGTGCTTGGAGAATCCTGGGTAGAATATTTGGTAATGTAGAAGAGAATTCTTCCGACAACACAATCAACCTGAATGAGCAAGAACAAACAAGCCAAAATAATGACAACACAGATTCTAACGGTAATGCAAATCTAACCGCTTGCAGTGAACCGACAACCTGTCCTGCTCCAAACAACTCTAAGCCCCCTCAAATCACTTGCTTTAAGCCGAAAGAGGTATCCTACACAAAGGATGAAGCTACATTTGATTTATACGGTAAGTACCTGAAAAATGAGAATAAACCACCTAGCCATGTATCCTGGCGCTATGAAGCTTCGGACTTTGCTGCTTGGATTGTAGATGAGGTGCAGACTAAGTCCAATTGTAGCGCAACTGTGACTTTGCCAATCGGAGATAAGGCCAACAGAGCCGGACAAAAGTTCGAGTTCTCCTATGTGAGAGAAGAAGCACAGAACGAGGACGGCGAAGGCTTGCATAGTAGTTGGCAGGTATTTAGCACAAAGTAATATTCAAGGTTTTTCAAAATAGAGCCCCGCGAATAAGCGGGGCTTTTTTTATTATGTTTTTGCTGATATAATTTAGCAGCAATAATAGAATATCATCGATTACAAACAACACTTAAACGAACAACAATATAAGGTAGTGACTGAGGGTGATGGTAGATGTTTAGTTCTAGCTGGCGCCGGCTCAGGCAAGACCAGAACTGTGACTTACCGAACTGCTTATCTACTGGATCAAGGGGTAAAACCATCCGAGATTCTATTGGTAACTTTTACGAACAAGGCGGCAGATGAGATGGTAGAGAGAGTACGCCAACTTACTGATCTAAGACGGGATTTACCTTGGGCTGGTACTTTCCATTCTATTGCATATAAAATTCTGCGTGAATACGGGAATAAACTCGGTTATGAGGATAATTTTACGGTTTTAGATAGTAGTGATTCGGAAAAGCTAATAAAGCGAGTTTTGGATCAACTTAATATAGATCAAGGCAAGGATAGCTTTCCAAAAGCGAGCACTATCCAATCCATTATTAGTTTTGCCCGCAACTCAAAGGATACTATTGAGAATGTTATGGATCTAAAGTATCAGAAATACCTTGATCATGTAGATACTATCGAACATTTAGCAGAAGAATATTCTCAGAGAAAGCAAAAAGCTAATGCTATGGATTTTGATGATTTGCTTGTAAATTTATCGCGCTTATTAAAGAACAATGAGGACCTAAAGAAAAAATTTTCCAAACAGTTTAAGTATGTTTTAGCTGACGAATACCAGGACACAAATCAGCTTCAAGATGAGATTTTGAAACTGTTTTCCGAACATCATGGAAATCTGTTGGTGGTGGGTGATGATGCGCAGAGTATTTATTCTTTTCGTGCTGCTGATATAAGTAATATACTGGAGTTTGAGGATGAGTTTGAAAATACAAAAATATTTAAATTAGAAACCAATTACCGTTCCACGCCCAAGATATTGGAGCTGGCAAATGAAACCATTAAGAATAACACAAACCAGCACGAAAAAGAACTAACAAGTACAAAGGAGACTACCTCCGAACCAAAGATTGAAGAACTGTCCAATCGTCGTAGAGAGGCGGAGTATATAGCTGATGAGATGGAGAGACTTGAATCAAACGGGGTAGGATATAGTGAGATGGCATCACTGTTTCGAGCTTCACATCACTCACAGGCTTTGGAGATGGAGCTGAATCAGCGCGGCATCCCCTATGAGTTTAGAGGGGGAATGAGATTTTTTGAACGAGCCCACATCAAAGATACTCTTGCCTATTTGCGAGCTCTTGTTAACCCAAAAGACACTACAGCTTGGGACCGAGTTCTGACTCAACATACCGGCATAGGTCCCAAGACATCTGCTAAGATCATTAACAGAATTCAAAGCTTAGACACTCTTAGTAAGCTTGAGGATGTAAAATCAGGGCTGAACTCTAGAGCACAGGAAGGGTGGAATAGCTTTTTTTCTATCTGGAGTGAGATCGCAGCTGACAAAGAGGAGGGTCCGGCTGAGTTGATTAAAGCCCTCAAAGATTCTCGCTATAAAAATATACTCAAACAGGAGTATGAAAATCACAAAGAGAGACTTAAAGACATAAAGCAGCTTGCTTCGACCGCCTTTTCTATTGTAGACTCGGATGACTCTCCACAAGAACAACTACAACAATTTTTAGCTGAGGCTTCACTACAGCAGAAGTATGAAGCGGATGAGTCTGAGGATAAGGCTGTATTGTCTACAATACACCAGGCCAAAGGTTTGGAGTGGAGCTCGGTGTTTATTATGAATTTAGCCAAAAGACAGTTCCCCAACGAGCGTGCTCTAGATAAGCCCAGCGGACTCGAAGAAGAGAGAAGGCTATTCTATGTAGCGCTCACCAGAGCTAAAGAGCATCTGTATCTTACTTATCCACTTAGCTCAGTAACTTCAAATAGAAAATTTCAAAAGCCAAGTCAGTTTATCAAAGAGGTAGAACATTTAATTGAAGACGAGCAAGCAGAACAAATAGAAGCTAATGGTGGGTATACTTATGAACTAGAAGAAGATTCTAACGGTGGTTTCTTAAGTGATATAGATGAACTTTAAATTTATTTTTCAGTTTAGATATTGACTCAAAGAAGAAATTAGACTATAATTACCCTGAATTATTCTTAAACTATCACCATGGAGTTTGAAAATTTTGAAGGCGTGAATGAAAAGACCCTAGTTCTTATCAAGCCAGATGGGGTTCAACGTGGCTTGGTGGGAGAGGTAATTAAGAGATTAGAAAAGAAGGGCTTGAAGATTGTTGGGCTTAAGTTTATGGAGCTTGATGAGGAGCTGCTCCGAGATCATTACTCCCATCATGTAGATAAAGATTTTTATGCTGGTCTCGAAGAGTTTATGCAGTCCTCTCCTGTAGTAGCGCTTTGTGTTGAGGGTCAAAACGCAATCTCCGCGGTTCGTCTAATCACCGGCGACACCCATGGAGGAGAAGCGAATGCGGGCACTATCCGAGGTGACTTGGCTATGGGTGTGTGCAATGTCGTCCATTGTTCGGACTCAGTAGAAAATGCAAAAGCTGAGATCGATAGGTTTTTCAACAAAGATGAGCTTTACGACTACGACAAGACAGAATATCTACATGTATATATGGAGGACGAACGTGAATAATTTGACCCTCTAAGAAAGACGTAGTACAATACATACACCTGTCCTACAGGAGGAGAAAACCATGTCCGACACCCAATAAATAGGGGGCTTATATCGGCTTGGCCCGGCGGTTCGTCCGTAGGTCAAGTTCTGCGGCCACCCACTATACCATTCAGGGACATTAGGTTAATCCCCTGAGGGCAGGTATAAAGCGGCTCGCAGATTGCTGCGAGCTGTTTTAAATCAAAATCAAAATTAAAAAAGAATAACAATGAAAAAGCGATCTCATTATCCGTCATTGATGGTTGTTACCAGCAAAGAGGAGGTTAAGTGGTATAAAGTATTTAGAGATAGAGTAGAAAAGCTAGAGGAGAAGAATACTGAAGAGTGGGATCTATCGGACAAAGAAGGTCATTTTGAAAAAAGAGGTCACGGAGAAGCTTTGGGCACTGCCGGAGTGGATATAGAGAATGCTGAAGAGAGAAGAATTATTGAAAAACACACGAAAAAAGTAGCTGAGAAAACCAAAGAGCTTTGGGATAGTAATTTTAAACATCTTATGATAGCAGTACCCGAATATCTTAAAAATGTAGTTGAGAACAGAATAGAAAAAGCTCTAAATAGACAAGAGTATAAGTACATAAAAGGAAACTTTACTCATGCAGATAAAGATAAGCTATTAGAGCTGGCACAGGATAGCTTGAAGGTGGTATAGAGCAAGATTTGACAGGGTAAGCAAATATAGCTAATATATACTTAAGTTCAAATAAATATCATGCATAAGAGCTTCCGCTTTGAAAATTCAATGCTCGTGAGTATTGTGCTTATTATTATCCTCGCCAGCCGAGGCGGAGCTCTTCTAGTACCTGAACGAGCCAGGTAACACGAACCAAAAAACAAAGAAGAGCCCGCCGGAGACGGCGGGCTTTTTAAATTTAACAGTCTTTACAAAAGAAACAAAAAATGATAAGTTCATATCATTTCTCATCCGGATTAGCTTTTTAAAGGGTTAACCTGGCTGAGAAAGCCATAGCTCTTTAGATCTTTACATATCGGTGTGTAAACCACTCTTGCCATCCGAGAAGCTGTTTGGCTTTTGGGGTGGCAAGAGTGTGTTAATTGAATTCTCACGGAAGAGGAAAATACGATGAGAGTCTTGATTCATTCGATGATGATGTATGTCCACCTCTTGCAGGGGGAGGTGGACGAGCTGAAGAATTATTCGGGGCGCGCCCTGCTCGCCCCGCGGTCTTACGGTGCCGTCGTCTACGACACCGAGACTGCTCGCAGGTATGCCAGGTACCTGCGAAATCTTGAGCTTGGGCCGGAGAAGGTTTGGTTCGTGGAGCAGAAGGGCAAGACCCTATTTCACGCGCTGAACCAATCCGGCACCCTCCAGAAGGTCCTGAAAGCCGCCGACTCGATCGCCCCGTTCGTCTCGTGGGAGAAGACGAACCAATTCCGCGAGGAATGGGGGCTCGATCATGGTCGGTGGTACGGCCAGGACCGTGAGGACCACGTAAGTCTGGAGAACAAGGCGCAACTTCGCCGACGTTTTCCGGATTCGTGGTTCTCAGAATACGAGATCTTCCCGGCTGGAGATATCAGCGGAATCCAGGAGTACGGATTTCGCTTGATGGCAAAGTACGGGAAGATCCTAGTCCGGCATCCGAAGAAGGCATCGGGTGTCGGGCTCCGATTCCTGGAGGACTCGGAGGAGCTCCACTCCTCCAAGCTCATCGAGTTTCTCCAAGGCTTTGCCGGTGAGGAGTTGCTCGTCGAGCAGTTCTTCTCCGGGGCCGAGGAGTACTCGATAACCTGGGAAAGGGGGCTTGGTGGAGAGCCCCGACAGCTCTACTGGTCGGGACAATTCATCAAGTCCGGCGTGCATCAGGGCAACTTGATTGCCTCGCCGGAGACCCTCCTCCCCGAGGAGGCCCAGGGAGCGATCGAGGAGATCGAGGCCGCCACCCGCGAGATCGTGTCAAACCACGACTCGCCGGGCCGGTACGGTTTTGACCTTCTCATCCGACCCAACGGAGAGTGGGTCGTAATCGAGTGTAACTGCCGATATGGGGGGAGCGCCTATCCCGCCTTCGTTCGAGAGAACGTAGGGGAGGATCGTTGTGTCATCATGCACAACGTCTATCCCGAAACGGCGGAGAGCTTCGAGGAGGTCCACGAAGCCTTCGAGGAGCTCGGGCTCGACTACGACCCCTCGAGCCGAGAGGGTGCGCTCGTTGGCAACCCCTTCGCCCTTCCGGCGAAATGTGCCGCGGTGATCGTGGCCAATAAGCCGGACGAGGTGAAAGGGATGCTCAAGCGCATCCAAAATAATCTCTAACTCTACTGACGAAGGAGGTCGACCCGCTACCTGGCAGCGTGGTCGGAACCTCTTTGTGTAGACAAGTTGTTTGTCTATACAAACAGGGTTAAATATTAATCAATCAAAATGGAGACTAATGAAAGAATTTTGGTTGTTCAGTTTCGTACTGACGATTCTGAAGACCATGAGCAAAAATGTTTTCATGAAGACTACAATGATCTTAGTGTAGATCTTCACTTTGAGAGTGCTATTAGTGGGGATTTAGAAAATTGTCGTTTAGATGATTATCACGGGGTAATTTTAGGAGGAAGTGGCGAGTATTATTTGACTGAAGGTGCAGGTAAGGGTAGCTGGAGGCAGGATGCATTTGAGTTTATAAATAAAACCTTAAATAAAGAGAAGCCTACTTTGGGTATTTGCTTTGGGTCTCAGCTGCTAGCTCTACACCAGGGTGGCAAGCTTGTCAGTGATGAAAAGTATCACGAATCAGGATCTTACCAAGTAGATTTAACAAAAGAGGCAGAAGATTGTGATATTTTTTCCAACATGGATCCATCGTTTAATGCTACTATAGCTCACCAGGATACTCACATAGATATGCCTGATAATATCGTTCCTTTAGCAAGCTCGGAGAGAGTCCCCTGTCAGGCCTTCAAGGTGAAAGATAAGCCAGCTTGGGGTACCCTATTCCACCCGGAGCTAAATGCTGACAGGCTTGATTATAGACTTCGGCTCTACCCGTCTTACGTAGATAATGAGCATCTGATTGATGAGATTATACAGGACTTTGATGACACATCCTATTCTATCAATATATTACATCACTTCTATCATTATATCGCAGAAAATATTGATTAAGATTTTATGAATGTGAACTTGACTACACCTCGTCGCTGTTCTATAATATTTCTGTAATTATAGCATTTATGAATAAATTCAATTTCCTAAATAACCAGTTTCTATTTCTGTTTATGATGCCCGCTTGGTCGCGGCGGCGCTCCTGTAATGGCTAGTTGAATTTTTTCAGCCAGTAAAGAGCCCGCCGGAGACGGCGGGCTTTTGCTATTAATTTTAGTTACTTAATTATTGCTTACAACATGAAGACCCACATACATGATTTGAGCTTGTTTGTAACTTTTCTCAAAGGGTACATTTCCGGGGTAGAGGATTATGTAGCCAGGGCACTCTTATCTCCAGAGGGGGCCGTGGTCTTTGATGATTATGACGTGGATAATTATGTAGAATATCTGCGAGATATAAATGTAGGTCCCAAGAAAGTTTGGTCGGTAGAGTCTACCGGGGATACTCTATTTCACGCTTTAGATCAAAGTAATCAGCTGGATGAGGTACTTGAGCAAAGTGATGTAATAGTGCCGTTCGTATCTTGGGAATATACCAATAAATTTAAAGACAAATGGGGCCTGAAAGACAGTCAGTGGAAGACTCAACCCCCCGAAGTTCACCAAAAGCTAGAAAATAAGACTCACTTAAGAGAGATAGGAAAAGAGGAGTGGTTTACAGACTATACTACCTGTAGAGACAAAGAGTTAGTGGAGGTGGGTCAAGAAATGCTCAGAGAGTACGAGAATATTTTAGTACGTCATCCTAAAAAAGCTAGTGGTGTGGGCGCAGAACAGATAGGAGACCCGAATTATTTTCAGTCCCAAGACTTTGATCAGTTTGTAGAAGAACATTCTGATGATAACCACTTTTTAGTTGAGGAGTTTTATGAGAAAGGGGAGGAGTTTAGCATTATCTGGGATGTATCAGCAGAGGGTGAGCCCAAACTTCAATTTTGGACCAGGCAATATATTAATGATTGTGTACATCAGGGTAATATGGTGGCCGATGTTGAAGTTGTATTCCCTTGGGAGGCTGAAACAACTATTAGTGAGATAAAAGATGCTACTCGTAGAATAATTGAGGAGTACCCATACTTTGGGCGTATAGGTTTTGATTTGAAGGTTTCGCCTTCCGGTGAGTGGAAAATATTGGAGTGTAATTGCAGATACGGTGGGTCTTCTTATCCAGGGTTTACTAGAGAGCAAGTGGGGGAGGATCGTTGTGTGTTAATGCATAACATTCACCCTAGGCTAGATAATTTTCAGCAGGTACACCAAGCTTTTGTGGAGGCAGATGTAGATTACTCAAAGGAAGATAGAATAGGCGCTTTTGTAGCCAACCCATTTTGCCTGCCGGACAAGTGTGCTGCTATGATCGTAGCAGAAAACCCCGATGAGGCGGAGCAGATTCTATCTACTATCTTGGATAAAGTCGATAAATAATTTAACTGTGGGCTCGGATATTAATATAACTGTTATACAATACAGAACCGATGAGTCCAGGCTCCATGAGCAAAGATGTTTTCAAGACCAGTTTTCTAAGCTAGGAGTAGAGTTTGAATTTATAAATGCAATCGAGGAGGATTTGAGCACTGATGTGATAGAGGATACACACGGGTTAATTTTAGGGGGAAGTACTGAGTTTTCTTTGTCAAAGCTAGATTGGGGTGACCATACTTGGATAGATACAAGTTTTAATATTTTAAACGAGTTAACCAACAGGGAGCTTCCTACTTTGGGGATTTGCTTTGGTTATCACTTGATTGCTCTACATCAGGGTGGTAAAATCACCAATGAAGATAAATATCACCAAAGTGGATCTTTTCAGTTAAGTCTATCTCAGCATAAGCATAAATGTGATATTTTCTCTAATCTTCCAGAAGAGTTTTACGCTCAGCTAGGACATGTAGACACCCCTGTTGATTTGCCCGAAAACGGCTTGTCATTAGCCTCTTCTAATGAAGTACCTCATCAGGCTTTCAAGGTAGAAGATAGGCCCGTATGGGGGGTGTTATTTCATCCTGAGCTTAACAAACAAAGAGCCAAAGAGAGATTGGCTATGTTTCTCGATTGTGAGGTAGGCAGCGAAGAGTTCAATCAGGAGGTGAAAAAACTGGAGAGTAGCCCTGAATCCCAACGGGTTATTCACGAATTTATTAAGTTTACTAATAGAAAGTGTCATGAATAAAGTGCTTTTATTTTACAAATATGTGGATATAGAAGACCCTCAGCAAGTCACCGAAAGGCACAAGGAGGTGTGCAAAGCTTTGCAGCTTAAAGGGAGAATACTGATAAGTGACAATGGTATTAATGGAACAGTTGGTGCAGATCCCGATCTAGTAGATAAATATAAGGAGTATATCGAGCAACATAAACTATTTGAAGGAACGGATTTTAAAGAAAGTGAGTCTCGTAAAACCCCTTTTTCTGATTTGTCTGTGAAGGTTAAGGATGAGCTGGTTACCACCGATGCTGATGAGGATTATAATATCTGCGATAGAGCTCAACACATAAAACCGAAAACCTTGCACTTATGGATGCAGCAAGAACAAGATAATCTGGTCTTGTTGGATATGAGAAATGATTATGAGTGGAGGATCGGTCGGTTTAAGGGGGCGGTTAGGCCACCTATGAAGTATTTTCGTGATTTGAAGGACAATCTGGACTTTTATGAGCAGTTCAAAGACAACAAAATTGTTCTGTTTTGTACCGGTGGTATTAGATGTGAGCCCGCTTCAGCGATGTTGATCGAACACGGTTTTGACCCAGATAATTTATATCAACTGGAAGGAGGCATCATGAAGTACGTTGATAAATATGGGTCAGACGGGTTTTATATCGGAGATTGTTTCGTATTTGATGACCGGGTTAGCATTGAGGTGGATGATAATGTATTAGCTAAGTGTGATATTTGTGGGGGGGAGTGTAATCAATACAGAAACTGTGCAAACAAGAAGTGCAACAAATTATTCATAGGTTGTAGTGATTGTATGGAAGAGCTTGAAAATAGCTGCTCCGAGGGCTGCTATGAGTTTATTCAAAACCCGGACAATAAAAGACCAGAAGCTTCAAATCATCACCCTATTCATAGAAATAAAGGAGTAGCTACAAATTAGCTGGGCTTTTTGAGGTATGTTATTATTAATATGGAGCTTTAACAATGTTTTTTTAGTTCAAATTCAGCGTAACTTTTAATCAAAAATTTATGCAGCTTTCCAGTCCAGCTTTTAATCATGAAGGAGAGATTCCTCCTAAATATACTTGTGACGGAGAGGATATAAATCCTCGCTTAAAGATAGACAATATTCCCGACCGGGCTAAATCTCTAGCTTTGATTGTAGATGACCCGGATGCTCCCGGTGGAACTTTTACTCACTGGACAATGTGGAACATAGATACTGATATTGAGAGCATAGAAGAAGATAGTGTACCCGAGGGAGCTATTCAGGGGGGTACCGATTTCGGAGATACAGGCTACGGCGGCCCCTGTCCTCCTTCTGGAACTCATAGATACTTCTTTAAGTTATATGCCTTAGGGGAAGAGGTAAATCTAAACTCCGGAGCTAGTAAATCAGATTTGGAGAGTGCTATCAAAGAGAGGGTGGTTGACTCAGCTGAGCTAATGGGTCAGTACAGCCGAGAATAAATGAGTAGTAATGAAAAAACAAAAACCCCGCCAGTTGGCGGGGTTTTTGTAGTTGAGAGACTCTTTGCTTATTTACCTTTCTTTTTTATACATTGAGTGCAGAGTTTTTTACCGTGCCATTTTTGCAGGTTTGGTTTTTGTCGTCTTATAGTTTTGTTGTTAGCATCACTTCTATGTGCTGCCTTTTTGGACCCTTTTCCGCATTCTTCACATCTTCTGGCCATAATATGTTGATTATTTTGTAGATTATTTTTATACTCTAAGCAGTCGAATTATACATTTTTTTATCTTAATTGTCAATAGATGAATTTTGTACCACTTTTGTTTTACTTCATTATCATTATCCCTTCTGCCATTATTCATGAATATATGCACGGCTGGATGGCCGATCAGCTTGGGGACCCTACGGCCAAGCATAGAGGCCGCCTTACTTTAGATCCTAGAGCTCATATTGATCCATTGGGTACACTGTTGATGCCGCTTTTTTTGTTTTTTATAAGCGGTGGTTCTTTTCTATTTGCTTATGCCAAGCCTGTTCCTATAAATTACTATAATCTGGATGATCAGAAGTGGGGTCCGATGTGGGTAGCTTTGGCTGGACCCTTATCTAACTTCGCTTTAGCTGCTATTTTCGGGTTAATGATACAGATATTACCGGCTGGTATGCTGGTGATTCAGTTCTTGTTGATTATAGTGTATGCAAATGTATTGCTGGGAGTATTTAATATGGTGCCGATACCTCCTTTGGACGGATCGAAGGTGTTATTTGCTTTGCTGCCTTCTTCTTATCAGGAGATCAAAGTGAAGCTGCAGAGATATAAGTTTATTATTCTGATCATATTCTTATTCTTTGGTTTTCAGCTGATAATGCCCATAATCCGCTATCTTACTAAGCTATTCACCGGCGGCATGACCTTATTTTAGCCTTCTTGACATGAAGTCCCAATTTTTTTATAATTACTCCGCTAGTTAAATAATCACTCAATTCATGCCGACAATAAATCAGCTTGTACGAAAAGGAAGAGATCGAGGTAAAAAGAAATCCGAATCACCTGACTTACAATATACATATAATGATCTAGCCCGAGAGAAGAACCAGCTCGATGAAGGAGCTCCGCTAAAGCGTGGAGTTTGTACTGAGGTATATACTCGAGCACCGAAGAAGCCGAACTCTGCTTTGAGAAAAGTTGCCAAAGTCAGACTCTCTAATGGGGCAAGGATCATTGCCTATATTCCCGGAGAAGGCCACAACCTCCAAGAACACTCTATTGTATTAGTAAAAGGTGGTGGCGTGAAAGACTGCCCGGGAGTAAACTATACAGTAGTTCGTGGCGTTTATGATACTGAAGGTGTCGAAGGAAGAAAGACCAGTAGATCGCTATACGGAACCAAGAAACCAGATTAATAAATAATATATGTCCAAACCACTACAGGCCGGAGAGGTAGATCCGGATCCAAAATATGATAATGAAAGGCTTGCGAAGTTTATTAATTATGTGATGCAAGAAGGCAAAAAGCAGCTTGCTAGAGAGGTAGTTTATGATGCGATTGAGCTTTTGGCTGAAGATAAAGAAGGTAAACCACTAGAGTTGTGGCAGCAAGCAGTAGAAAATGTAGCTCCGCACATGGAGGTTAGATCTCGTAGAGTAGGAGGTGCAAATTATAATATTCCGATAACAGTAGCCGGAGATAGAAGATATGCACTTTCTTTCCGTTGGATTATAAATGCAGCTAAAGATAGAAGTGAAGAAAATATGAAAAAAAGATTAGCAGCAGAGCTGAATGCAGCTCTGGATGAGGAAGGTGCTGCTATCAAAAGAAGGGAAGAGGTGCACAGAATGGCTGAAGCCAACAAGGCTTTTGCTCACTTTGCTAAGTTTATCAAAACCTAATTACTTGTGGTCTTCTAAATTAGAAGCAAAGTAATTAGCCTATTTTTATTTTACTTACTCTAACTAACTACTAATGGCACGAGAATATCCACTAGATCAAATTCGAAATATAGGTATAATGGCCCACATCGATGCTGGGAAAACGACTGCTACTGAACGTATTTTGTACTATACCGGCCGCAAACACAAGATAGGTGAAACACATGATGGTGATGCTGATATGGACTGGATGGACCAAGAGAAAGAGCGTGGCATCACTATAACTTCTGCAGCTACGACTTGTTTTTGGGAGGATAATAGAATTAATATTATTGATACTCCCGGCCACGTTGACTTTACTGTAGAAGTTGAGAGATCGCTTCGTGTTTTAGATGGTTCGATTGCTATCTTTGATGCTTCTGCTGGGGTAGAGCCTCAGTCCGAGACAGTTTGGAGACAGGCTGATAAGTATGAGGTTCCTCGTTTTTGCTTTGCCAATAAGATGGATAAAACCGGTGCTGATTTTCAGATGACTTTAGACTCAATCGAAGAAAGGCTGACTGACGAAGCATATGCAATACAAATCCCATGGGGTACCGAAGATGATCATAAGGGTGTGATCGATCTAATAGAAGAGAAGGCCTACACCTTTGAGGGTGATCACGGGGAAGAGGTAGTAGAACACGAGATTCCAGATGAGTATGAGGGCCAAGTCGAGGAGTACAGAGGAAAGATGATGGAGAAAGTAGCAGAAGCGAGCGAAGAGATGATGGAAAAATATTTAAACGATGAAGAGATAACTACAGACGAGATAAAAGATGCTATTAGAACTCTCGTGTTAGATGACGATATGTACCCGGTACTATGCGGATCGGCATTACATAATATCGGGATCCAACCTATGTTGGATGCTGTGGTAGATTATCTTCCTTCACCGAAGGATATACCGGCCAAGGAGGCTGAGCTAGTCGATACCGATGTAGAGGAGGAAGATACGGTAAAGGTGCATGCTGATGATGATGAACCCTTTGCAGCTTTGGCCTTTAAAGTAGCTACCGATCCTTATGTAGGAAAGCTGGTTTTCTTTAGAGTATATTCAGGGACCCTTGAGTCGGGAAGCTATGTGATCAATACTAATACCGGAGAAAAAGAGCGTATAAGCAGGATGGTACGTATGCATGCCAACAAGAGAGAGGAGGTAGATAAAGTACATGCCGGAGAGATTGCTGCTGCTGTTGGTTTGGATGATACTGCTACTGGAGATACTATTTGTTCAGAAGACAGAGAGCTCGTGTTGGAAAATATCACCTTCCCCGACCCGGTGATATCTGTAGCTATTGAGCCGGAAAGTAAAAAAGATCAAGAAAAAATGGGAACTGCTCTTCAAAAACTGTCCGAAGAGGATCCAACTTTTGAGATCAGCAAAGATGAAGACACTTTACAAACAATTATATCAGGAATGGGTGAGCTTCACTTGGAAGTTATCCTCAAAAGAATGCAAGAAGAATTTGATGTCAATGCTGACATAGGTGAACCACAAGTAGCTTACAAAGAAACCATAAAAAGCAGAGCCAAAGGAGAGGGTGAATACATAAAACAATCCGGCGGTCGAGGTCAGTATGGTCATTGTTTGATTGAGATCGAACCATTGGATGTAGAAGAGGAAGAGGGTATTGAGGAAGAGGATGTGGAAGATGGCTATCTATTTGTGGATGATATTAAAGGTGGAGTCATACCTAGAGAATTTATCCCCTCGGTTAAAGAGGGTATTAAGGAGGCTATGGATAGAGGGGTTGTGGGTGGATATCCAATGGTCGATGTAAAAGCCAGATGTTATGATGGTAGCTTCCACGAGGTAGACTCATCCGAGGTGGCCTTTAAGATGGCTGCTGATAAAGCCTTTAAAAAAGCAGTAAAAGATGCGGACCCGGTGATGCTTGAACCGATTATGAAAGTAGAGGTTATTACCCCTGAAGATAATATGGGAGATGTAATAGGTGATATAAACTCCAAACGTGGCAAAATCTTGGAGATGGGCGAACGAGGGAAGTCTAAAGTTGTTCGTGCGATGGTGCCTTTAGCTGAGATGTTTGGATATGCTACCGAGCTTAGGTCTATGACCCAGGGCCGAGGTGACTACACTATGGAGTTTGAGGAGTATCAAGAAGTTCCCAAGAATGTAGAGAGAGAAATTACAGGTGAAAGTAAATAATTACTTAAAAGGTTTCATCTAAATTTTGTTAAAAGACCCCGCCTACCAGGCGGGGATTTTGCTTGTAAAAAGCTTCTTTTTGCTATATACTGCCGATACATATGTCGGACTATAAATTATCACAACTAGATGAGCTCGAGGCTGAAAGTATTCATATCATTCGTGAAGCTGTTGCCGAGTCTGAAAACCCGGTGTTGCTCTCATCTCTGGGAAAAGACTCATCCGTCTTACTGCATCTTGCAAGCAAAGCTTTTGCTCCTGGAGATATACCCTTTCCGCTACTGCATGTTGATACCGGTTTTTTATTTAAGGAAATGATCGAGTTTAGAGACTATATCGAAGATGAATACGATGTGGAGGTATTGGTGCAGCAAAACACAGAAGACAGAGCTCAGCAACTAGAGGCGGAGGATGCGCACAGTGAGGAGTACATTTATCTAAAAAAGACAAAACCACTCTTAAATGCTCTCGAAAAGCATGAGTTCGATTGTGCTTTTGGTGGTGCTCGTAGAGACGAGGAGAAGTCTCGAGCAAAGGAGAGAATTTTTTCAATCCGCTCGGAACATGGAGTATGGGACCCGAAAGATCAGCGTCCGGAGCTGTGGCATCTATACAATGCAAAGCTTGCAGATCAGCAGAATATGCGTGTTTTTCCACTCTCAAACTGGACGGAGCTGGATGTGTGGCAATATATAAAAAGAGAACAGCTAAAGGTAGTGCCGCTATATTATGCCAAAGAGAGAAAGGTGGTTGAACGGGATGGTATGATCTTGAGTGTAGATGAGTTTGTCGAACCTAAACAGGAAGAGCAAGTAAAAAAAGAAATGGTGCGCTACCGAACTCTGGGTTGTTCACCTTCTACGGGTGCTGTCTATTCTGATGCCGAAACTGTTGAGGAAGTAATTCAAGAATTGAAGCAGTCCAATAAGTCCGAGCGCTCCAACAGAGCCATCGATGACAACTCAGAAAGTGCTATGGAAGACAAAAAGAAAGAAGGTTATTTTTAGTATCATTTATTTTTTATTTAGTCTATTTGCCAAAAGAAGTACCACATGCCGGAGACCAATAAAACACAACTGATAAGATTGGTAGCAGCTGGTAGTGTAGATGATGGGAAATCTACTCTGATCGGTCGGTTACTCTATGACACTGACTCAGTATCTAAAGATCAAATCAAAGCTGCCAGAGAGGCAAGTGATCGTAGAGGAGAAGAAGAGATAGATCTGTCTTTGTTGACAGACGGTCTTGCAGCCGAGAGGGAGCAGGGTATAACTATTGATGTAGCTTATCGTTATTTTTCCCTGCCGGAGCGAAGATTCATTATTGCCGATGTTCCCGGCCACGAACAATATACTCGTAATATGGTGACCGGTGCATCCACTGCAGATATAGGCTTATTGTTGGTTGATGCCAGCCAGGGGCTGACAAAACAATCCAAGAGACACTTATCCATTGCCTCACTTCTAGGTATACCGCATATAGTAATGGTGGTAAATAAAATGGACTTAGTTGGCTATAGTGAGAATGAATTTAATGATATAAAGGAAGAGATTACAGGCTTTGTAGCTAAGTTAAATATACAAGACTTACAGTATATTCCAGTATCTGCTCTTGAAGGTGATATGGTAGTTAAGCGAGGAGAAAATATGGATTGGTACAATGGTCCTACAGTGTTAAGTTATCTACAAAACATTGCGGTAACTCCCGACAGGAATCTGGTGGATTTCCGGCTTCCGGTCCAGTATGTGCTAAACAATGACAAAGGAAGAGGTTACTCTGGTCGGATCGCTAGCGGTAGTATCAAGCAAGGGGAGGAGATTATAGTTTTGCCTTCAGAAAAAAAGAGTAAAATCGAACATATTACAGTTGCGGGCGAACAAAGAGAAAAAGCCCAAACACCGGAGTCCGCTGCTATTTACCTTGAAGATGAGCTGGATATCTCCAGAGGTGATATGATCTCTAGAGTAGGCAACCAACCTATAGAAGCTCAGAGGTTTCAAGCCCAGCTGTGCTGGATGAATGAAGATGAGCTTGAGCCGGACAAAACTTATATACTAAAACACAGCAGCAATACCACCCGCTGTGAGGTTGATCTGCAATATAAATTAAATATAGATTCGCTTCATAGAGAAGAGGCGGATAGTTTAAGGCTAAACGAGATAGGAAAGGTATCTGTGACTACACACCAACAAATTATGTTGGACCCTTATGAGAAGAACCGCAATACAGGCAATTTTATCTTAATCGATGGTCAAACTAAAAACACTGTTGCAGGTGGAATGATAATTCAGCCGATAGAGGGTGGTACAAGAGATAAACTAAATTTGAATCAATCAGCTACTCTTTGGTTTACAGGCCTCTCCGGGGCAGGCAAAAGTACCATTGCAAATAAGCTTAAAGAAAAATTAGAAGAGTATGGTATTAACTCTCAGCGTTTAGATGGGGACATATTGAGAGACTCTATCTGTAGTGATCTCGGATTTAGTGAAGAAGATCGGAGAGAAAATATAAAACGGGCAAGCTTTGTAGCCAAACTTTTGAGTCAAAATGGAGTATTGACTTTAGCTAGTTTCATCACCCCCTACAAGGATCAAAGAGAAAGATTGAGACAGAAGATAGGGGATAAATTTATAGAAGTATTTGTCGATGCTCCGCTTGAGGTATGTGAGGAACGTGATGTAAAGGGGTTGTACCAGAAGGCTAAGGAGGGTGAGATAGAAAACTTTACCGGCATTTCTCATCCTTACGAAGAACCTGAAAACCCGGATATACATTTAAAGACGGATCAGCAAGAACTTGATGGTTGTGTAAATAAAATATTAGAGTATTTGGAGGAAAATAATTACTTAAAATAATCTAATTTTCAATGAGCGAATACAAACAAGAGTTGAAAGCAGTCAAATCCGCTGTCAAACAAGCAGGCGAAGCTGCGATGGAATATTATGGAGAAGATTTAGACCCCGATACTCACTACAAAGCGGACGATAGCCCGGTAACCAAGGCAGATCTTGCCGCCCAAAAAGCTCTGGAGAAGAAGCTTGATCAGTTCGGATACGGAATGTTGTCTGAGGAGAGAGCAGATGATAAGACAAGACTCAAAAAAGATGAGGTTTGGGTCATAGACCCACTCGATGGTACGAAAGATTTCTTGCAACAGACCGGTGATTTTTCGATCATGGTTGCCCTTGCTGTAGAGGGGCAGATAAAGTTAGGGGCTGTTTATGTACCGGCCGAAGAAAAGCTTTATTTTGCACAGGAAAATGAGGGTGCATTTGTACAACACTCGGACCAAGACCCTATCCCCATCAGCGTATCTATAGAGGATAGGCCACAGGATATGAAAATGTTAGTTAGCCGCAATCACCTATTAGAGCCGGAACAAAAAGCCGCAGAAAAACTGGGTATAGGAGAGATGATTCCATGCGGCAGTGCCGGTCTGAAGATCTCAAAAATCGCGGCAGGAGAGGCTCATATTTATATAAACAGCTCTTCTAAGACTGATGAGTGGGATATTGCTGCAGGAGATATTATTCTCTCAGAAGCTGGAGGAGGGTTGACTGATTCGAAAGGGGAAAGTTTTGAGTATAATAAGAGAAATACAAAAAACGAGCTGGGCTATATTGCTAGTAGCGGAGAAATTCACAACGAGATCATAAAAGAGTTAACAAATCATATATAGCTTTAATCCTCTTGGTCATCAGATGGAGGGACATCAAATTCTTCTGTTCTCTTATAACCAGAACCTCTTCTGGTTTCTCCGAGTGGATCGGCATCCGGGTCTGTTTCAATAGTAGGACCTTGGTTTTCTGATACTGATTTTACTATTTTTTCAACAATATCATTCAATTTATCACAATTGTTATCTAATTCCCCCAGTGTTTCTTCGTGTTTATCTTTACTTAAAGCTTTACTAACCCCCCTTATAAGTTTACTTTTATCCTTTACTGTATTGAGAGAAAACCTTAAAGCATTAGTGATAAAGAAATTTATAATCTCGATAGGTTTTTCTAAAATAGTATCAAAAAAAGCTTCTTCTTGTTCATCTATTATGTCATCTAATGAAATCCCTCTCTTTTCTGAGATAGTTGATAAAAGACCCCATACATCACCCGGACTTTCTGCTTCAAAGTTTTTCAAAATATTTACCCAGATAGATGTCGTTTCTAGATTTTGATCCTTTAAATTTGTCAGTCTCTCTCTATCCAAACTGATAGCTAAACGTGGTTCTAATACTAATAGATTTTTAATACCTTTAAGTGCAGTTTAAACTTATCAGCCTAATTATTTAATGAAATTTACTTTCTTATCTAAATCTTCTCTGAGCAGAGTTTTAGCTCTTTCGGGTTTTTTCGTTGTTTTTTCTTTTCTTTTTGTGTCTTTCACTACTTCCGCAAGTGCTGCTACTATTGAGTGGGATGGCGGTGGTTCAGATGACAACTGGGATACTTCTGCAAATTGGTCTCCTGATGGTGCCCCTACAGAATCAGACAGTGTCGTGGTTTCTGGTACGGTAAGTAATAAGAACATAGATATTAATACTACAGTTGATGTAAGTTCATTTACTGTTACTAACACCTATAGTGGCACCATAACTGTAACCAATACACAGCCGGGAATTACAGTTTCTACTACTGATTTTGATGTAGATAGCTCTAATGCGGAGGTTGACTTTAATACTTCTACAGTTGATCTCCAGGACTTTAGAATTAAAAGTGGTACCGTTAGCTCTACTCAGAACAATCTTAATATTGAGGGTATCTTAGATATTACTGGAGGCACTTTTGATCATAATAATGGAACTACTACATTTGATACATATACCGGCCCTCTTACATCGACTACTATAAAAACAAATGGTGAATCATTTAATAATGTGGTTTTTGATGACCAAGACCCTTTAAATACTCAAGGTTGGAAGTTTAAAGATCCGGTCAATGTTTCCGGCACCTTCAAGATCGTTGATGGTGCTCCTGATTTAAATGGACAAAATCTAAAATTTGAGTCCTCTAACAACAAATTTGAAAACCAAGATATTTTCGGATTGAATGGAGGTGAGACATTAACTAATTTTACACCTGATACTGATTCTGGTACTACTACTTTTCAGGGGGCAACTTTAACCCAGACCTATACAATCGATAGCTCAATTGATGCTTTCCACAACCTCAAATTTAATGATGTACAAGACCAGGACGACACATGGAATCTTTCTACAGATATATCTGTTTCGGGTAAGTTATTAATAAATCAAGGAATACTTTCCTCTAATAATAACAACATCACTGTATCTTCCTCATGGGAGAATACGGGCGGAAGCTCAGCCACCTTTAATGAAGGAAATGATAAAGTAATTTTTGACGGAACTGGAAGCGATACAAATAATATTCAAGAACCGGGTAGTTTCAGTAAATTGACTCTTGACAGCGCAGCAAATGATACTTGGCAAATAAACTCAGGTGATGATTTATCCGTAACTAGCACTTTTAATTTAGATGGCGGCACTCTCGATCTGACTACTGGAGCTACTTCTACTTTTGCAAATTACAGCCAATCTGGTGGCACATTTAAAGGTGGTAGTGGAAATGTGGATATTAATGCGGGGAGTAGTTTTACACCTGGAGGAAACTTCACTGCACCTAGTGGCAAACTAGAACTGGCACCGCAGACAGTTGATTTTAGTAGTCTTAGTAGCTTTAATAATAACGGAGGAACAATTGAGCTAGACAATACTAGCAATAAACAAACCTTAATACCTGCCGGCTCAACCTCATTTGCAAACTTTACTGTCAGTAGCACGGGGCAAACAACGGAGATAGCAACTAATAACTTAGGAGTGACAGGAACTTTAAAGATTAGTAAGGGTACTTTGGATGTTGCAACAAATAATATAGACACAACAGTGTCCGGAAGCTGGAAAAATACCGGCGGCAGCTTCAATGAAGGCAACCAGAAAGTCACTTTTGATGGTACTTCTGGAGGGCCGTACGATATTAATGAACCGGGTACCTTTAGTTCGATAGTCATTGATGGTTCTGGGGTGGAGTGGGATGCTACTACAAATAGAGTAAAAGCTACAGGTACCTTGGACGTAAAAGGGGGCACTTATGATGGTAACGGGCAAAATACATTAGTCTCTAGCACACTTACTATATCGGGGGGTACTTTTACAGGGGGAACCGGCAAGGTAAATTTGGACAGTAATTTATCACAGACAGGAGGGACCTTAAATGCACCTTCCGGCGGCTTTAACGTAGCAGGAGATTGGAGTACTACAGGGGGTTCCTTTTCAGCAAACCTGGATACTGTGACTTTGGATGCTCAAAGTGGTGGGCCTCACAGCATAGATCTGGGTAGTGCCTCTTTTCATAATTTAACCATTGATGATGGGGGCAATGGCCAAGAGTTTGATGTTTCTAATAATACCTTAGATGTCAATGGTGACTTAACTCTTAATAGTGGAACTTTAGATTCAAATAGTCAGAATATAGAAGTAGAGGCAGGATGGGACACTTCCAATGGTACATTTAAAGAAGGGTCTCAGAAAGTAGTTTTTGATGGTACCGGAGGTGGCACACCGAATATAAATGAATCCGGTTCATTTCATACTTTAGAGTTTAATGGTGGAAGTGGAACGGAGTGGGATGCAACTTCAGATTTCGATGTAGACAATACTTTAGAGATAAAGTCTGGCTCACAAACTTTTGATGCTTCCGGTCAAAAAATAGGGGTCACCAGCACTGTTACTCTGAATGGCGGCACATATAAAGCAGGCTCAAGCAAACAAACTTTTGCTGGTGGCCTGACGATCAGTGGTGGTACACTCAAAGGTGGAAGCAGTGGAGATATAGATATTGATGGAACAGTGGATTTAAGCAGCGGTAGCGGATCTTTTGTAGCTCCCGGAGCTACTGTAACTGTTTCCGGAACCTGGAAAAATGGTAGTGATATTTTTGATGAAGATACAAATATACCTAATACGGTAAAATTTGATGATTCAAATAGCGCTGGACCAGATTATGACATAAATGAAAGTGGTGCTTTTCATAATCTTACTCTTGCTGGAAGCGAAACATATAACATTAAGACCAATAACTTAACTACTGATAATAATTTGACTATTAGCGGTGGAACTCTAGATGCAGCCACTAATAATAAAGATATCACCGTAAAAGGTGATTGGAATAGAACAAGCGGGGACTTCAAAGAGGGTACTCAGAAAGTAACCTTCAACAATGGGTCTACTGACCAAAAGATAAAAAGCAGTGAAACATTTAGTAAGTTAGTACTGGATAATAGTGGTTATGTAGTAGAGGACACAAGTAACAATGGCATTACTGCTGCTACTACTACTGTAAAATCAAACACCACCTTCAAACCTGCTGATGCTTCCACCTTTACCGGGCTATTTACTAATAGCGGCACCTTACAGCCCAAAAGCTCAGCTAATGTAAATGTGCAAGCAGACTTTGATAATGATGGTACTTTTAATGCTAATGGAGGAACGGTGACCTTTAATGGTGCAAATACTCAGAATGTAAATATAGGTGGTAGTGCTTTCAATAATGTGACTATTGATGGAAATACAGTTCAGATAGCAACAAACACCTTAGACATTGATGGTAACTTGAAAATACAAAATTCAGGAGGTAGTCTTGATGCAAATACCAATAATCTTAATGTACAGCTAGCTGGAGACTGGAATGGTGACTCAAATGATGGTAGTGATTTCGATGAAGGCTCCGGCTCGGAGAAAGTAACTTTTGACGGAAGCTCCAACAAACAAACTATTAAAAATGGAGAAAACTTCAATGAGCTGTTGATTGATAATACTAATTCTTCGCCTGTTGTTAGCTCAACAAAGAATATAACTTCAGCCAGTACTACAGTGAAGAATGGTACTTTCCAGCCTTATGATGATTCTGACTTTAACGGCGACGTGACCATAAATAGTGGTGCGACTTTAGAGGCTTTGAGCACTACTACTTTGACTGTATCGGGAACGTGGAAGAACTCGGGTACCTTCACATCCAACTCCGGCACTACTACTTTTGATGGAGTCTCAAATCAGAAGTTGACCGCAGGAGGGTCTGCTTTTAATAATCTGTTTGTTACCAGCAGTGGTAGTGTGGTTCCGCAAGATAAGCTAGATGTAGCCAGTGACCTAAAAGTTACGACTAGCTCTACCCTAGACTTAACCAATGATAATAATGTCACTACTACGGGAGATGTCATTATCAGAGGTGATGGTTCAGTTTCAAAAGGCAACGGGCTGTGGGAATTCGATGGTTCCGGCACTAATACCCTAGAAGCAAATGGTGATAATCTGGGTGAGATAAAAATAGACGGCTCGTCAAAGACTGTACAGCTTGCCAATACATCTGCTCAGGTAACGACTGCTACTATAAAGGGAGATGATGAACTGGACTTAAACGGGCAGGATCTTACTGTAGATAATGATGTTGTAAATGATAATGTATTTAAGCTGCACGGAGACGAGAGTGTGACTATAAACGGCAGTTATGATAATGATAGCGGTACGACCACTTTTGATGGCGCTGTGAGCGCAACTATACCTTCTAGCTTAACCAGTGTAAACCATATAAGGTTTAACAATGGCAGTGGAACCTGGACATTACCGAGTAAATTAGATACGGAAGGGGATGTATCCATAGATGCGGGTACACTCGATGTCGACTCAAGTAATGATTATAAAATAAACATAGCAGGAGACTGGGATAGCTCAGGTGGTACTTTTGAGTATCGGAATGGTACGGTTGAATTTGATGCGACAGGCAGCGCTACACAAACAATAAAAGGGTCTGAATTCAACAATTTAACCAAGACTGTATCTAGTACACAAACCTTTGAATTAACTACTTCCGCTACTACAACTGTTCATAATACCACGACCCTAAAGGGTGAGTCCGGCAATCAACTAAAACTCAGAAGCGACAATGCGGGAAACAAAGCTAACTTTGCCGTAGATAAACTTAAGCAGGACTTGGATTATGTAGACATTCAGGATGTAGATGCTTCAGTGAGCAATACTCTCTATTGTGTAAATGGATGTACTGATAGCGGTAACAATAGTAATGTTGTGTTCAATGTGAATGTAAGCTTTGCCAAATCTTCCGATAGTGGCGGAGAAAGTCAGTCTAAAAGCTTCAAATTGGAGCTGTCTGAGCCTTACTTTGTGGAGGATGTCAATATAGATTATATTGATACCCCCGTTACTGCTTCAGATAGTGATTATAGCATGGACACCTCTACAGTGACTATTGCAGCTGGGAACAAAAGCACTACTACAAAAAAGCTAAACCCGGTCAATGACTCAATAGAGGAAAATGATGAAACGATAGATATCTCTATTAGCAGTACTTCTCCGGGTTACACAGACTTAACCACTACAACTCCTGACATCTTGACTTATACTATTACTAAAAATGACCAAAGCACAAGTGGTGGCTCTTCTTCCGGAGGTGGAGGATCCTCTTTTGGGGCTAGTGGAGACAGCACTTCAAATGTAAGCAAGACTCAACAAGGAGAAAAAGAGGGGGCGGTTGTGATAAATGGTGGTGATGAGGTTGCTGATAAAAGAAAAGTAACCATAGAATTTAATGTTGCTAATGCTGAAAAGGTTGCCCTATCGGAAGATAGAGATTTTGTCGGTGTCAGTTATGCTGACTTTCCTTCTAATAATAAAGCGAGCTTTATGCTTTCAGAAGGTGCGGGTGAGAAAACTGTCTATGCTAAGCTTCGAGATTCAGAAGGCTCCAGTAAGGTCGAATCTGATAGCATAATTTATTCTCCTGATGGAAAAAAGGTTGAGCTAGAACCAGAACAACCAAAGAAAGAGGAAAAAGTAATATCGGACGAGCTCAAATCAGGTCAAGCTTACACCTACCCAGGAACAAATGCTGTTTATTATATAACCCAAGAAGGCACGAAAAGACCATTTAAGAACCCTGATGTTTTCTTCACATACTTCGATTCCTGGGGAGATGTAGAAGTAGCAGATCGAGATGATCTGATAGGCGTACCTGATGATGACTTGGGCTTTATGCCTTGGGGGCCAAAGAAAGAGTTTAAGTCCGGTTCTATGATTAAGACTGTTGATGATCCTAAAGTATATTTGATTATTAATGATAAAAGGTATTGGATTGAAAATGGACAGATATTTAAAGAACTTGGTTATGAGTGGAGTATGATCACTGACGTCGACCCTAGAGTAATGGATAAGTTTGAGTTGGGTGAGTCTATAGACTATACCGACCACCATCCACCTTATTCTCTCATTAAATACCCAGATAGTAGTAAAGTATATAGATTAGAGCCTAATGAAGATGGCGAACTCGAGAAGAGACATATTAAAAACCAAGAAGTCTTTGACCAGCTTGGTTATCGCCTGGACAGAATAATTACCATAGATAAAACTGAGCAGTACCCGACCGGAGAGCCAATAACGACTCAAACTAATGACAAAGTACCTTATACTTTCAGCAGATACTTAAAAAGGGGAAGACAAGGTACTGAAGTGCAAAATCTCCAAAAAACCCTAAAGAATCTGGGCTATTTTGAAGGTGAAGTAAATGGATATTACGGACTTAATACAGTAAATGCTGTAATGGAGTTTCAAGAGGCTAATGGAATGGAAAGAGTAGGTGTCCTAGGACCAAAAACTAGAGAGACTTTAAACAATATGTAAAAGAAAATACAGTTGTCAGATCCCCCAGCTGAAGCTGGGGGTTTTTAATTTGCAATAGTATGATTAGATGATATGCTTATTAAAGAATAAATATACAGCCACTAAACAATAAGTATGAGATTTAAAGTACTATCAATCTTTCCCCATCTGATTGATTCATATGTAGATGAAAGTATTATTAAAAGAGCACGAGAAGATGGTATTATTGATATAGATAGCATAGATATTAGAGAGTATACTCAAAATAAGCATAACAAAGTTGATGACAAGCCTTACGGTGGTGGAGCAGGTATGGTAATGAAGCCTGAACCGATCTATAGAGCACTAGAGGACAACGATTCACTTACTAATCAGAATAATAGACAAGAAAAGACAATACTTCTTTCTGCTAAAGGGAATGAATTTGACCAACAGAAAGCAGAAGAGTTGTCTCAGTTGGATCGCATTACATTAATATGTGGTAGATATGAAGGAGTGGATCAGAGAGTGGCCGATCATATGGTAGATGAGGAGCTATCAATAGGAGGGTATGTTTTGGCTGGAGGTGAACTTCCAGCCTTAGTTGTTTTGGAGGCGACTTCTAGATTGGTGCCGGGGGTGCTGGGTAACTCTGATTCGCTGGATTTTGAAAGCTATAGCAAACCAGAAGAGAAAAAAGATATAATACAATCTAGCCACCCTCAATATACTAGACCCCGTGAGTTCAAGGGCTGGGAGGTGCCCGATGTACTTTTAAGTGGTAATCATCAAAAGATAAAGCAATGGAGACAAGACCGAAGTGATTAAAGTAATATTAGATACTTTTTCGCAGAGATAGTTGTTTAATATGAGTCTAGAGTTTGGCCAAATTAATGCCTTTAGGCAAATTTATTCTATTAATATAATTTTGGATAGCTCAAGCTGCTAAAGCAGACTTGACAGTTTTTTTGAAATATCATAAAATAATTGGGCATTACAATTGAGATTATTTCTCCCAAGCCCCGGTAGGGGAACTGGGAAGAAAGAGACCGGAAAATCGGTTTCTTTTTATTTTGAAAGTAACAGTTGAAATACAACAGTACATTACAATTGAATATCATCCACACTACGAATGTGGCAAAAGCGCTTCCAACATTTGTTGGAAAGTGCCTCCGACTCTTTGAGTTCATTTTTATGAACTCCCTAGGTTGCATTAGCAACCCATACTCTTATTTAATAAGAGTTTGATCCTGGCTCAGGATGAACGCTGGCGGCGCGGTTAAGGCATGC
>JBDGRJ010000041.1:0-8964 GCA_042218115.1 Minisyncoccia bacterium
GAACTCCTGACCGACTGCTTACAAAGCAGTTGCTCTGCCGCTGAGCTAGGGTGGCTTTTGTGTACTTACCCTTCTTCTTTTACTTCTTTTGCCTTGTCTATCTTATCTCTCAAGACTACAAGCTTCTCGTTATCGGGGTTGACCATTCTCAGCTGCTCATAACCCTCTTCAGCCAGCTCCAGATCGTCCGTAATTATAGCAAGCTCAATCATTTTGTCAAGGTAACGAGGATTCTTTGGCTCCAGGTTAGCAGCCTGCTCCATAGCACTCAACGCCGGCTCATATTCATCTATAGACTCCAGCAGATCAGCCAGCTTCACAAACCTAGAAGAGTTATTCTCATTGATAAGAACTGCTTGTTGATAATACTCCACTGCCTCTTTTATCTCTCCCAGCTGCTCCGAGATCTCACCCAACTTTACCAAGACACCATCATCTTTTGGTTTTAGCTCAGATAGAAATTGGTATGTTTCCTTGGCTTCGTCATATTCTTCTCTTTTTAAATACACCTCCCCCAAATCCCTGTAAGCCCTAAAATTTGTCTCATCTATTCTAATAGCTTCTAAAAACTTCTCTTCTGCGATGTCATATTCCTCTTCTTTTAGTGCATGTTCCCCATTTTTTAACAGACGCTCAAGTACTTCTTGTTTATCCTGATCTTCTTGCTCTATCTCTTGTTCCTTTTTTTGCTGCTGATGCTCTTCTAGCTTTTGTTTGATATCGTTGATGTAGGTCTTAGTTTTTTTCTTTATCTGATTAAAATATTCAACCAACGGCTCTAAATACTTCCTTCTTCCTTCTCGCACCTCTTCGGCTTTCTTTTTTACTCTCTTTTTCAGGTATTCCGCCTTCTTTTTTTTATCCTCTCTCCCGGGAACCGAGTCCACATCCAACAAGACCAAGCTGGAGTAATTTCGAAGTACTAAAAACAGAATAATTCCAAGGGATAAAATTATCAGCGCAAATGGAACTAAATTTGATATCATATTAAGATTCTACAGCTGAGATTAAGGACTGAAACTGATCTACTTCAGCTGAAGCATGGCCTACGAGTACACCATGAATATTAGCTGAGGAAGTATATGATACCACATTATTACTTTCTACACTACCACCATAAACGATATCCACCTCCCCGTCGACATATTTCTGTACTCTCTTTTGGATCCAAGCATGAGTCTCTTCAGCTTGTTGAGGTGAACAACTCTCTCCTTCTCCACTTCCGGCTATAGCCCATACCGGCTCATACCCTATTATTATTTCATCAGCCCCCAACTCCACGTTTTCAAAAACTGCTGCCAACTGTTCTCTCAGGACCAGCTCTTTGTCTCCCTGCTGTAGATCCTCTTTTGTCTCTCCTATGCACAAAATTGGCTTGATATTCTCTTTGAGGCAGGCCTCCACCTTTTTAGCAGTAGCTTCATTTGATTCATCGAAGATATGTCTTCGCTCTGAGTGGCCTACCAGAGCATATTCAGATCCTGCTTTAGAGAAAATATGAGCTGAGATCGCACCGGTGTATGCCCCCTTTGGAGCCCAGGAGACGTTTTGAGCCCCCAAATCAATATCACTGCCATCTAAAATATCACCAACTTCACGAAAAGAAATCGGGTTTGGAAAAACTACCAAGTTAGTCTCGTCTTTGACATCAATGTCTTTTATATCTTCTGACAGCTGTCTGGACTCTTCGTGGTCCAGGTACATCTTCCAGTTTGCAAAAATATGCATATAATTTTATTAGATGAAACTTATTTATTTAGCTATAGGTGTTTCTCAATAGCTTCTGCTTCAATCTCTCCTATCGCCGCCATCCTCATCTCATCAAAATCAAATAAATCTCGAGCTACTTGCTCAACCTCTTGCTTATCAGTATCCTTGATTTGTTCGAGATATTTCTCAGGTGCCTCAAACTCACCTAAAATAACTCCCCTACGTCCTACCCACATAGCTTTGGACTTTGAGTCTTCCATTTTTAGCTTCATTTTACCATCGATATTCATCTTGGCGTCTTCAAATTCTTTCTGCTCAACTCCATCCGTTTTGATGCGTCTGAGAGTATCTTTTATCTCTTCGATGGCTTTATCCAGGTTCTCTGAATCCAGTCCGGCCTTTATATAAATATGCCCAACATCGGAGTAGTTCGCTAAACCGCTTCTAACAGAGTATGCCAAGCCAAGCTTCTCTCTAATATTTACAAAAAGTCTCGAGCTCATATTAGCACCTAAAATATTGTTTAGGATTTTCAAAGCAGGCATCTTGTTGTCTCCGATGCTATAGGCGGGAAAGCCCAGCATAAGCTGTGCTTGGTCTGTGTCTTTTTGTTTAACCTTATATCTATCATCCTTGCTGATGGGCCCAAAGCTAGCTTGTTTATCCTCTTTGTCTGTGTTTTTATTTTCTTGAGATCCAAACTGCTGCTCTAGATCTTTTTTTCCGTCCTGTATAGATCCGGCACAAATTATACTCATATTATCAGGCTGATAGTGTTGGTCTCGATACTCAAGTACATCGTCCCGATCAAATTTCTTTACGCTATCTCTGGTGCCCGCTATATCATGCTGAAGTGGTGAGTTTTTATAAATAACTCTCTCAAACACATTTTGAATATCCATCCTCGGGTTATCCTCATACATATTAATCTCTTCGACAATTACAGACTTTTCTTTTTTCATCTCTTCCGGGTCAAAAATAGAGTTATATACCAAATCAGACAGAATCCCTACAGCCTTTGGCAGATGCTTTGAAGCTACCTTGATATAGTAGCCGGTATATTCTTTGGAAGTAAAGGCATTATACTCAGCTCCTAGTCTATCCATTTCTTTGCTTATCTGCATGCTGGATGGTCTTTTCTCCGTACCCTTTAACATCATATGTTCTATAAAGTGAGACACTCCATATAGATTTTCGGTAGTTTCATCTCGGGATCCAACCGGTAAAATAGCTAATATAGTTACTGCGTCAGTTCCGGATTGATCCAACAGCGTGACATCAGTGCCATTATTTAAGGTGTGTGTTTCTATCATTATTTTATCTTATTATTAATGTATTCAATAAGCTGATCCTCCTGTACTCGGTCTTGCTCCATCGAGTCTCGATCTCGGACCGTCACTCCTTCACCTTCCAGAGAATCATAATCTACGGTAATACAATAAGGTGTACCAATCTCGTCTTGTCTTCGATATCTTTTACCTATACTTCCCGAACCATCGTATTCGACCCTAAACTCCGTCCTGATATCTTCATATATTGTTTGAGCCTTCTCTCCTAGTCCGTCTTTGTCCATCAGAGGGAATACTGCTACTTGATTTGGGGCGATCTCAGGTTCAAACTCCATCACTACCCTGTCTTCCTCTTCATCTTTATTATAAGCACTCACGAGCAGAGCCAATAAAGTTCTATCCACTCCGAGGGAAGGCTCAATTACGTGTGGTATTATCTTTTTAGACTGGTCTTGCGGGTCAGGGTAAGCTAAGTTTTCACCGGAGTGTTCCTGGTGATTTTTAAGGTCAAAATCAGTTCTATAAGCCAAGCCCCACAGCTCTTTAGTACCGAAAGGGAACTCAAATTCAAAGTCTACCGTCTTTTTTGCATAATGAGACAGCTCTGATTCGGGCTTGTCGAACCTATGCATCCGCGACATGTCCAGACCGATCTCTTCAGCCCACTGCTCAAGCCAGCTATCCCAGTCTTCAAAAGTATCCTCCCAGTCCTCTTGTTCTATAAAGTACTCTATCTCCATCTGTTCAAACTCTAGCGTTCGAAAGATATAATTTCCAGGGGTAATCTCATTTCTAAATGCTTTCCCGATCTGAGCTATACCAAAAGGTAGCTGTTGGCGGGTAGTATTTAGTACTTTCTTAAAGTTGATAAAAATGGCCTGAGCTGTTTCCGGCCTTAAAAATGTGTTTTGACCTTCGGAAGTGGGACCGATACTGGTCTCAAACATTAAATTAAACCGTTTCGGCTCAGTTAAATCGTTGCCATCCGGACTTTTAATATCATTTTCTTCTATAGCTTGCTGCATCTCTTCCATGCTCATACCCTCAGCAGCCACATCGAGCTCTTCTTCGATCAGATGATCAGCTCGGTAACGCTGATGAGTCTCCACATCTTCGACCAGCGGATCAGTAAAACCTTCGGCATGCCCGGAAGCCTCCCATACTCTAGGACTCATCAAAATAGCTCCGTCTAACCCCTCAATATCACCTCGGCTCTCTACAGCTTTCTGCCACCAATGATTTTTAACATTCTTCTTTAACTGGGCGCCCATAGGACCGTAATCCCAAGTGTTAGCTAAACCACCATAAATATCGGAGCCTTGGAAGATAAAACCTCTACGCTTGCATAAAGATTTTATATCTTGCATTAAGTCTGCCATAGCTTTTTTTGTAGTTAACTAAGATTTAAATCCGTTAAATCGTATATGAATGATACAAGTATGAGAAGGTGATTGTCAAGGTTTAGTTGGTGGTAGAGGTGGTTGTTTTTGTGGTTGTGCTGGTGGAGCTGCTAGATTCTTTTTCTGTGCTTGAGCTGGTGCCGTCTGATTTTGTGGTCTGTTGATCTTTGTTGCTCGAGCTTTCTTGCTTATCAGAACCTTTCTCCGAGCTCTTATCGCTCGTCGAAGTCGGGTCTTGGGCCTCATCTGAACCTTGATCGCTGGTCTGCTGCTCAGTTTCAGAATCTTTTTGAGTTTGATCTGTCTGTTTGTTGGTAGTAGTGGAACTTTTCTGAGTCGTGGTAGTCTCCGTGCTATCTTGAGAAGTTTTTTGGCTGGTAGTGCTGGTTTTCTCTTCAGTGGAGCTACTGCTGTTTGTTGTTTCGCTTTTTGTGCTTGAAGTGGTAGTATCTTGCTGTTGTTTAGACTTATCCCCTGAGCCAGAATCCGATTTCTTATCGGTATTAGTTACAGACTCGATAGTCACCACTCTGGATGCACTAGCATTATTGCCGTCACTATCGGTTACTTTATATACTATGCTGTACTCACCGGCAACATTGTCATTGACACTACCCAACTTCTTAATCTGATCAGTTATATCACCATCCTCCTTGTCACTAGCTTCAGCGCCGGGCTCTACGTATTTCTGATCAGTGGTTAATGTAATTTTCTCATTGCCTTTTAAGGTTATCTGAGGGTCTTTTCCATTATCTTCCTTGGCTTCTTCTACTATTATCTTTCTTGTTATCTCGTTTTCATTTCCAGCATCATCCTCTGCATGATAAGCCACCTTGAACTCACCCGGTTCAGTGGTGTCTATATTCAAACTATCAACCTCTTTTCCATCGACTTTTTTCGTCAACTTCGGTGAGTTATCTCTGTTGTCGCTTAGCTCCACTCCCGGGTCATTGTAGTCATCACCAACTTCCAGTTTTACCTCCTGAGCACCGAGAAGCTCCAGTTGTGGAGGTTCATTGTCTTTTTGTTTTTGGTTAGATTGTCCCGCAAAGTTACAACTGCCATCATTCAGATTCGCTTTCGGATTATAATTATCGGCCCTCTTGGCGGTACAACCCTTTACTACTTTCTTTTCTTTATATACACAATCAATTCTTCCACCAATGGTAGCAGTCGAATCATAGTTCTCCGCTTTTACATCTACACAGCCGACAATCTTACAACTACCGTCATTGCTGGTAGCGGTCGGATCATAATTTTTTGCTCTAGGGTTTGTACACCCACCGTGTGGCTGGACCGACTTATCACTTCCCGAGGTCTCCCTTTGAGCTATCACGGTCCAGTCGAACTTAGCGTTTGACTCTCCATCTCCTGTTTCTTTGACTGTGAACCCTTTCTCGCTGCTTTCACTTACATAAATACCGTTGGCGGGGGACTTCAGAGTTACATTTACCTGAATCGGGTAATCTTCATCAATAATATCCTGCCTAAACTCTTTGAAGTCTACCTCCTTTTGTCCTCCTTTGAGCCTGTCCGTGCCAAAGAAGGTGTAATAAGCCTCGTCATCGGACTGGATAGTGTAGAGCGATTTTTCACCTTCTGAAGTATCGACATTGGTGACGAACCTACCATTTGTATCTATAGACCACTTGTTGTTTGCTCCTCTAATACCGGATACATTTACTATGTTGCTACCGGCTAGATCCAAATTGCCGTGCTGTTTGTACTCGATATCCCCACTGTCTGAAGATTCGACAGTAAGATCACTCGGCTTACCATCTACATTAATCCCCTTTGCTTGAGCTACTCTAGTAATGTTCTTTTTTACTTCATTGATACTTTGGTTGTAATTTGAGATCCACCCCGGCTTGACCAGAGTCATGATCTTGCCAGTGGATGATCCGGATTTGTCAAAGCTCTCCAGAGCAATTCCTACTGAAGAGATAGTGTTTCTGTCTATTTCTTTGCTGGGATCATACTTCATAGCGTAACCAGGCTTAGATGCAGAAACTAGTAAATCTCCTCGATTAATCTCGCCGTTTTCAGTAGTAACTTTGGTCGGTACTCTACCAACCATTGCCATCACGGCGCTATTGTCACTTTGGGTACCGCCGATGGTAATGGATGGATCAGTAGAAACTACCCCTGCTATAGCGGGGGAGTAAGGTTTTTCACTTCTTTTATAAGTGTCTACTTGCTTAGGGTCCACTACCAGTACTTCTCCCGGCTCTACATCCTGTCCTGACTTTATGCTCACCTCTTCAGCCAGATCACCCGGATCATTTTCATTCGTATTTAGACCATCGGCAAAGAGAGTGCCGCCTGCATGCACATCACCATTGGTAGCTACTGATAGCTGAGGCTGATCGTTGTTTCGAATCGACATCAGGTAAGTGCTGCTGCTTATCCCGAGCTGATTAGTGGTGTTGAATATGTAAGCGTAATCATCACTGGAAGTGACACTATTTTCAAACAAGGTGGTAGAGTCAAAGTTTAGCTTATTGGTGGAGCTTACGGAAGGATTGGCGCTGCTCATAGTAAAGCCGCCTTCCAGCACAAACCCTTTCGGTCCGACCGTCAAACCTCCAGCTAGATCACTCATAGCACTAGATGAGCTGGATTTGAATAGCTCGGCCTGAGCCGTACCTTCTACATCTAGCTTGGATTCAGGTGAGGTAGTGCCAAGCCCTATATTACCGTTATCAGCTACCTTGAGCTCATTTTCATTATATCTATACTCAGGGCTCACATAGACACTGATAGTGCTGGTGCCAGTGCCGGTAAATGATTCTAAGGCAAAACCTACTACTTGAGCTGATTTGTCTGCTTTCATACCAACCCCATCGGCCGCACTGGCTGTAATAGGGTCACCTACATGAATATCACCGCCGGAGTCATTTACTTTTGTGGGAACTCTTCCTGATAATGCAATGGGGTAACCACCCATTCCTGCACTCAAAATAGTGCCAGGATCAGTAGATACAACACCTGCTAAGTTATCATCATATTTATTAGATGTTCTTTTTACTTGAGTAGAAGTAGAATTATCAACCAGCTTGACTAATTCCCCTTTTTGTAAGTTTTGTATACTCCTATACATCTCAGCTATGTCAGCACCACTGTCAAGTGATGTTTCAGCTGCAATCTCACCTGAATTTACTGTAGTACCGCAAGCATCATCAGAAGTAACACAAACAGACCCGTCTACATGAAAAGTCTCTTCTGGGCTGACAGTACCAATACCCACATCAGAACCATTAACAAGCATAGCAGTGCTACCACTTGTTTGGAAGGTTAGAATATCATCAGGATCATTAAGAGCGCCAGTAATGTCTAGACCCCCATCTATTGTCGCGCCACCTTCAACTGATAAAGTATCCCGGGGAGTATTACTAGCAATACCTACGTTACCGCTATCATCAATAACAAATCTATTTGTAAGATCATCATTATCGAAAATTGTAAAACTTTTATCCGGGACATTAGGGTGGGGAGTAGTAGAATTATCAGCCCCTATAGTGAAGCTTCCGCCACCTTTGCTTGGAGTATTATCCAATCTAATTCCTGCAAAACTATCATCTCCAGGGGTAACGTAAATATCATCTTCTGCTTTTGTGGTGGTAGTATTGACAGCAATATTTTCTTGTGAATCTACAAACAAGGAATCATTAAAATTAGAATTGCCTGTTACCTTCATAGCCCCAGAAACAGAAAAATCACTTACAGGTGAAGAAGTATTAATACCCACTCTATTATTACCCACCTTGGTAAATAATGTACTACTATTCTGGATATTTCCATTGACTTCTAGGATACTGTCAGGGGAAGTTGTATTTATACCAATATTACCAGATGGATCAATTATAAACTTAGTAGTGGTCGCAGGATTTGCATCATTATCTCCTATAATGAAACTACCACCACCTACTGGACTTTGATTATTAGTTGCACCCAAGGTGAAATTACCCCCGCCTGTACCAGTATTTTGCAGTCTTATTCCAGCAGTATTTGCTTTATTTTCTACAATATGGAATGTGTCTTTAGGTGAGCTAGTATTGATGCCTACCATATTTTTTCCAGAGTTAGCTACCAAAGTACTAGCAAAAGTGCTTGTTCCTGTAATTTTAGAAGTGCCTGAAACAGATAAGTCTTTTGCTGGCGTAGTAGTATTTATACCAACTCTTTGATTAGTATCTACTGTCAATGTGTCTTTCTGATTCGGACTAATTCTAACTGGATAATTAAGTTCAGTTCTAAGCTCAAAAGGAGCATCATTACCATATGTAATATGATTCAAGGTCTTAAATTTAGAACCAGTCACTACTAAATCGTTAGTGCCATTATCTTTAACCATAAGTTTATCTCTTACTGTAGTAGTCCCAAAATCAGCAGTCTCAGTAAACTTACCGTCACCGTAAATTGTAGTAGTACCCGAGCCAGAAACATCTAAATACTCATTACCATTTTCTTTAATTGATAAAACATTACTAGAATTATTTAGATCATTCTCAGTATCGAACACAAAGGCGCCAGAATCAGAAGAGCTGACTGAGCTGCTAAATAGA
>JBDGRJ010000042.1:0-3926 GCA_042218115.1 Minisyncoccia bacterium
AGCTTTATCTCTTCGAAGCAGGTCTTTGTTCCACTTTACCTTGGGTAAGTCATTGAAATCCATCAAGTTCCGACCTCTTCTAAAAATTTCTCGCGTTTCACAACTAATCCTCTTATCCTGGTATCCCCCATCTGATTGTAATTACATATTTCAGGATACTTTTTTTCATAGTAACCGCGTTTACAGACACCCATTCTACTAATTGTTTTAGGATGGACACGTTTATCAATCTCTATTTCTAATTCTGAACTAATTTCATTACATGTTATTACTATTTTTTCCTGTGAATCTCTATTTCTACATATACTCTTTATTGCTTCGTTGAGTTCGGCTCTGCTGACCGCTGTGGGCCTGCCTTTCTGTTTCTCGATAATGCATACACCTTTATAATTAGTTAATATTAACTAGAGTTAAATATTTACGGGAATCGCTTCCCATAGCCCCTATATAGGCCGTTTATAAAGGTGTTTGATAGTTCTATACACCACTTAAACAGTCAAAATGAACGCACAGAGCCTCTCCATGCCTTTTTCCTTAAGTATATAAGTTTTTAACTAATATTAGTCAACGAAACATGAAAATCTCAGATCAAAACTCGGACCGACCCGGAGGTGAACCAACATGGCAGATATGGCAGGAAAATTCGTAGGCGGAGCAATAGCACTGGTCATTGGAGTAGCACTAATCCCAACACTAGCCAGCTTCGTGAACAATGCAAAGAACGCAAGCGGGGTAAGCGCCACACAAGAGACAGTTATCGGCCTGGTGCTGACAATCTTCGTCCTCGGAATGGCCTACGCAGCATACAAGGAACTCGTCGGATAGAAACCATAGACAATCGTACTGTTCAACTCTTCGCAAACCATCAAAACCTGACGTAAAACACGCAGACAAACGAGGTGACAACAAAACTATGGCAGACATGGCAGGAAAGTTCGTAGGAGGAGCAATAGCACTTGTAATGGGTGTAGCTCTGATTCCGGTACTTGCAAAGTTTGTAAGTGATGCGCAGGGTAACACAGCTACCACCGCAACACAGGAGACAGTTATCGGCCTGGTGCTGACAATCTTCGTCCTCGGAATGGCCTACGCAGCATATCAGAAATTGGTAGACTGACCACGCATTTCACACATTTCTTTTTTCTTCTTTTTTTAGAACTGGCTTGCAAGAGGCACGCCCAGCAAGGAATAAAGAAGGATTAACGTCAAGGTAAAGCCCAGGACATCAAGCGAGAACTTGAGAGTATCTCTGGAAACGTAAGGCAGTTTTTCGTCCACAGCTTCAGGATGAATTAATATTCTGACGAAGTAGACGAAGCACAACAAGATAATTAACGTCTCAAATTTTTGAGCTGCCAAATGCATACCCTGATTAAATCCTTCAGCAAAAGTCTGATTCTCAGCTGTTTTCGAGGCAAGTTCCGTAATATTCGGGGATTCCTGCCCTGTACCTTTACCCTTCATCATTTTTCTTTCAGCACCAGGTTGCCATCGACCTCTTTCCACTCGAGATCTTCTTTATCTTCCCATCCCTTCAACCTGACCAAGGACATGGGAACCGAGACTTTAGCACTCGAATTCTCTTCATCAACCTGAAGACTGACCATACCAGAAACCTTGCCTGATAACTATATAAATCTTGGGTCGAAACAGAACATATGAGCCTCGCTTGTATGGGTTCGGGGTTTTACTCCCTGCGGGCTCGCTACTCCGAACCTCAACGACAACGAACGAAACAAGAAGAAAGCTTCTACACGACCAACGGTAAAACCCGGTTCCAAATCCCACCTATTCCACGAACATCTTCCCAGAAACAACTTCCCGGAAAAAATCGCGGAACTGGAAACCTCCGGGCTACCTTTAGTACAGTAATTCACCCAGGCAATTCCTGTGACACAGAACTCAAAACCAGAAATTGCATTTTTACATCATAAACTGATACTATGAAAAACGATTCACTTGCAGACATTGGAGAAAACTTTGCAAAAATGGGTAGCTACATCGGAATCAAAATGGAGAACGGCAACACTGCTTGGGTAGATCCCAACGGTAGAGTCCTAGAAACCAACGAAGAAAAAGAAATTCTTGATACCGAAAAAGCAGAAGTCCAAGAAGAAAATTCAAAATCGAAAAACCTAGCTAATCAGGCTTTTGACGAAGCAATGGGCAAGAAATTTGCTGAAGCCTTTGACTAGTTTAATGAGTGATTACGAGTACATCCACAACAAGATTGAGGAACAGAAAGACCAGCTGCCCGCCGAATGGATGACAACAAACTTCAAGGCCGAAGCCAAACGCCAAGGAGCACAAGCACGAGGCACACAGGCCAACTACCTCAAAGCACTCCGGAAAATACTGATAGAAGAAGAGATAGGCTGGGAGAGACTAGAAGAAATTCGCAGCATGCAAGCGGACGAACTCAAAGAATTAAACAAAGACATTGCGGACAACATCCAAAACAGCAAGTACAGGCGTAAAAAAGGCGAAGACGGCGTCAGAAGAAAAAGACAGTACTGGAAAAGCTGGAAAACCCTACTGGAAACCCAGGGCCACAGCACCGAAGCTTGGAAAGAATACATGCCGAAAATCGAGTGGAATCAACCGAAAGAGAAGGACGACTCGACGACAGACCCGAGCCAGATCCCGACACGCGACCAGATGAAACAGTTCGTCAAAAACCTGGGAGAGAAAAGCCGGGGCCACGTAGCACTGCGGAACCAGGCACTCGCACTACTCTTGTGGGATAAAGGACCACGCATCGGAGAAGCACTCGCGATCAAGTTGAAGCACGTAGACGTCACCGGGAAACAAATGACCATCAAAATACCCGGAAACAAAGGCAGCGACACGAGGACTGTGCCGATTTACCAGGGCCGGAAAACACTGAAAGACTGGTACCAAAGTCATCCGTACCGCGGCAACCCGGAAGCATATTTCTTCCCGGTACTCCAGAAGGAAAAGCCGGAGACACAGATGCAGAGCAACACCTCCCTGGACGACAAATTTCACAGCTGCGCCCGGAACCTAGATTTCAAGACACGAAATGAGCCGTTCCACATCTTCAGGAAAGGCATGACCACAGCACACAGGATAAACGAGTGGGCGACCTGGGAAGACATCTGCGAATGGCACGGCAAGAAAAACGACGCAACGAAACCTGACTACCTTTTGATGATGATCGAAGACGTCAACGTATCCGTCGGAGAAAACATGGGCATTGACCCCGAAGCCATACCCGAGAAAAGCGAGAACAGTATGCAGGGAAAACCCTTGAAACCGTTGAAATGCCGGAGCTGCAGCCAATTAAACAAGTGCTTCCTCGAAATCTGCAGCAGTTGTGGCGACGAGCTTCCGGAAGCAGAGCTGCCGGACAACCTTAACCAAAAAGAGGAAAAAGCAGATGTTTTCAGTAGAGAGGAAAGCAATGATAAGGTGGAAAAACTAAAGGAGCGGCTTGATGAACTGGAGGAAAAGGTGTAAGTGGAACCGCGGAAACCTCCGGGAAAACTACACAAGGATTACATTATCCTGTAATCAAACATGGAAGAACTCTGGGAAACCGTGCCTAAAGATAAACTCTTGGAAGCCATAAAGCAAAGTGACCATGAAACGCGTGAAGAACTTGCAGCTAACGTGCGATCAATTCTCTAGCTCTGACATATCTTTAAGCATCTTAATTTCTTCTTTGCTATAGAGCCCTGTTCCTTCAGCCATATAACGATTCATAACGTTCTTAATAAACGCCTTTACTTCATCAGGCTCAAATCCTTCTTCCGGATGTTCTTCTAAATAATCTGCGACCTCATCCCACCATTCCTGCCTGAATGAAGTGGATTTCCTCTCTGTTGCCACACACTGTATTCTTGACAATTTCTTATAATAGATTCGACGGGCCTTAGCACAAATTTACCAGAGCTTACAAGTCT
>JBDGRJ010000042.1:3936-18441 GCA_042218115.1 Minisyncoccia bacterium
CTTTGCAAAGGTTTATAAATGATGGTAACTAATGGTAAGATATGACAAAGACGATAGGAGTTCAGGATGACACCTACGAAAGACTTGACGAGAGCAGATCGACCGGCCAAAGTTTCGACGGAAAAATCCAGGAACTACTTAACCAAGAAGACAAAGTTTCAGCGGAGGCTACAGCATGAGCAGCCGCGACCTACCACAAGAAATACAGGAAACAATCGAAGAAGCCGTAGAAGCCGGATACATCGCCAACGGCGCAGGCCAAACCCTCGACGAAGTGAAAAGAGAAATCGGTGTCCAGGGATGACAGAACGCTCAGATTACAACACCCAATACCCGAATCAGTCCATGTACCGCGACAAAAAACAAAGAAACGGAGAGGTGGAGAGCAAATGAACAGCGAGATGGAGATCACCCCCAACTGGCTGAAAGACCGGGCAAACAACCTCAACACCAGTTTCGCAATTAAAGCAACTTCCCACGGCCACAGAATAGAGGTGGCTGAGTAAAATGAGAGGAGATCTTGCCAACGACATTCAAGCTTTCCTCGAAAAGAACGGGCCAAGTACTTCTATGGAAATAAAGAGCAGGATGAAGGAACTTGGCTACCCTAAACAGGCTACAGCATCTCATCTGGCAGAAATGAAGCAAAGAGGAGAGGTTAATCAGCGAACAGACGAAGATGGAAACCCTGTGAACAAATACGAGGTGGCTGTAGAATAATGGGTGATAGAGCTCAAGTTGAAATAGTCGGCTCTGGTGTCTATCTCTACACACACTGGAACGGTAACCTTCTCCCAGGTATTGTGGCCAAAGCAATAGCTAGAGAAGAAAGATGGAGCGATAGAGAATATCTAGCGAGAATAATTTTTGAGGAAATGGTAGACGGTGATGGAAAATCACCTACAGGTTACGGCATATCTAGTTCAGAGCACAGTGACGTTTTCAAGTTTGTTCGTGTAGATTGTGAAAAATCTACTGTTGTGGTTGAAGGCTATAACACCGGAGTAGACGGTGAATATAGCTTCCAAGAATATGTAGAAGAGGTGGTTGAGTAGGATGACAGACTGTAGAGTATGCGGTGAAAAAACGACACCTTCAGATTCAGGAGGTTCCAATCGAACAGGTTATCACATTTTATGCAAAGGCTGCCGAAAAATCCGGGCTCAGATAAAGCGCGGAGAAACAAACTTCAGGAACGTAATTAAAGATTCGGAGCACGCACTAGGAGACTCTCCTGAATCGCAGCCAGTAGATTCTTTAGCAATGAAAATGGCTTACACACTCGTCAAGCTGCAAAGAATCGAGGAGATGTTGAAGGAAAAAGGAGAGCTTGACCGTGTTGAACAGCTCTTTACTTTACAGGACGATCCTCAAGGACAAACTGTCGAAAAAAATCAGGAGGTGGCTGAGTAGGATGATCCCGCTCCGCACCCACCTATACCACACCGCCCAAGTCGGCGTCGTAGAACAACTCCGAACCGACCTTACCGTGTCAATGGCACGGCACAGGCTTAACGGAGGCACGATACAAGTATGACCGACCACAGCAACTTACCGCAAGTCACAGAACTCGCACTAGACACAGAGGTACAAAGCACCGAGGTTCGGAAAAAAGGAAGCCGGGCTGTACGGGAAAACCGCAACCAGCGAGCCAGGCAACTCCGACGCAGAGACGAGGAACAGGTGACCAGCGATGAATAAAGTGCCTAAAAGTGGAGCGGATCAAAGCATCCAGTACCCCAGAAATACAGAAACAAAAGAGAAAGAATTATGTCTTGACGACGAGGTAGAGCTTTTCTACAACTCGGGTAGAGGAAAAAGACACGTCTTCACTTCTCCCAGGGCGAAGAAATGCATCTGCGGCTGCACCACACGCAGCCAATTCACAGAACGGAAGAACCTGAAGAAAAAGACCGCATCAGTACGTAAGGTCTTGGAAAACCCGGATCACTGGTTCGGAGACATCAGCCAGAAAGCCCTCACAAAACTACAGACACGGGTGGAAGAGCCGTGAGTTCGACGTACAGCTCCGCAGACACAGTATTCTCTTCTGAAAAACCCTGCCTCAGCTGCGGCACACCAACCACAGAAACCATGCCCAACATACGAGGCAAAGCCTACCTCTGCACAGACTGCCAAGACAAGGGAGAAGAAGGAGAGGACGAGAGTAAAGATGTCATCTTCGACGGCAGCTCCGAGCAAGAAGAAGACGAGGTGGAGCAGCGTGGGTAGAAGCGTCTGCGACGTAAAAACAGACGACGGCTCAGAATGTGGCTACACCACCAGCTGGGACAACAGCGGAGAACTCGACCACTTAATTCATCTCCGGGAAGACCACCCTCAGGTCTACAGAAAAAACAAAGACGAGATTGACGAGCGGATAGAAGAGCTCAAAGATGAGGTGGAAGCATGACTGTAGTCGGAGCAAGAGACTTCTACGAATACCTTATCCAGAACGACACTGCTGAGTGCGAAGGCTGCGGAAAGGAGATGCAGATACCAGACGGCGGCGTTCCCGACGCCGGCATGAAAGAACCATTCTGGAAACACGAAGAAGTCCACACCTACATCGGAGGAAACTTCGACGAAAAACACGCCTACTGCGAAAAATGCATCCAAAAAGAGGTGGACGCCTGAAATGGGTTATGAAACCAACGACATAATAGATGGTTTTTTAGACGCGTTAAACCTATTCGGAGGCATAGCACTTGCTTTTCAAGCCAGTTCATTTACCCTACAAGTAGTTGCCGCCATTATTGCAGGCGGAGGATTCTACAGATCAATCAACAGAAAAGACATCGAAGAGGTCGATGCGTCGTGAGTCCAGACGTAATCTTCCAAACCGAACAAAGCGATGTGTATGAGGCTGATTCTGTAAGCATTCAGATCCTGGACGAACTACAGCAATACCTCAACGACAGCCAACAAACAGTTCTGAAAGACCTAATCACGTACAAAGAGGAGAAGGGTCGGTGGCCGACCTCAAGAGAACTCGGAGAATACAGCACACTCTCCAGTAGAACCGTACAACCCAGACTGACCAAATACCTGCGGGAAAAAATGCTGGTGACCCCAGCCGGAAAACGAGAATGCAGCCAGGCAGGCCACAACATGGAAGTAAACACTTGGAAAACAACATTCGAGGTGACTGAGTGAAATGCCTGAGGACACAGTAACACTAAGTCAAGAACAATACAGATCTTTGATGGAGGAAATAAGGAATTTACAGGTTAAACTAGGTAATTTGGAAGAGGAAAACGAGATTCTACGTGAGAACCAGGAAGAGTTAAAGAATTTGGTTAAAGGAGGTAGTCAGCCAAGTAAACAGCTTCAAATAGAGCAGAACGGCGGCCCTGGATGTAAAGAAGTAGCGTTGATTATGAAAGAAGCGCGTGAGGGAAGAGGTATTACGAGCAGTGAAGCTGAGAATTTGTTGGAGAAGCAGGATGTTAATCGTAGTCGTCAGACTGTTTTGAATATTTTGGAGCGTATTGCTGACGAGTTTCCGAAGTATGGTGTTCGTAAAGGTAGTTCGACAAAACCTACAGCTCTTTATTTCAGTGATTCGGTATGAACGCGGTTACCAAAGGTAGGCTTAAAATTTCCCCGACCCTTGATATGAAGGGGGGGTCGAAACCCTGTTCTGAGGAACAGTATCAAATTTACCCTTCAAGGGTTTGCCCCTTCAAATCTCCGCTAAAACCTTTACGCACAATTATTACATACATACAAAGTATAACAATGTTATATAATGCTTCAAGGTTTAAGGGTCGAAACTCTCGCCAATCTGCTCGGTTTTACACCCATCATTTCAAGGGTTATTTCTTGAACCCCGCATCACCTACCAGTCACAACACAGGTGAATTACCTTGAAACCAGAAATTGATTACAATCTCGTAACTATGAGTCATGCTGAGGTGTTTTGTACTCGGGATTCCCGGCCTCGGACACCTGAAGATCTAGAACACGAGGTGCGTTCGTCGTGAGTTTTGCATGTTTGTATGGTCTCAATGGCCGGCAGGACTTTGGGCTGTGTAAATCGCAGCCTTCAATAGCTAGACCGATTGGATCATCAGTTTCATTCGCCTTTGGGGCAGGGCGTAAAACTTGTCCCGATGCGGCGGTAGCTCAGTCCGAGGCGCTGATGGCAAAGGCAGTTTCGGCGCTGACGAGCAAGGGCAAGATCGGCTCCCTCACAGTAGCAGACGCAGGTTCAAATCCTCCCCGCCGCTTTTTTTGCGGATCGCCGTTTAGGTGGTTCGTACTCTGTCATTCAAAGAAGTAAAGGGGAGGGGATCCCGTTGGGCCGCGTCTCCGACTTAACAGGTGAGACGCGGCTTTCCCATTTATTCTTTGAAAAATTGTTTTCGACTTTCGTTTAGGTATTCCTGTATTTCTGTTTGTTCTATTTTTTTGTCTTCAGCTATTTTTTCCAAGGTGTTTAGAGCTATAGTGTCGTCTGCGTTATCTTTCATTTGGTTGGCTACTGCGTGGAGGATGAAGGCTTTGACGTTGTCGAATATTGTTTCTGTTTCTGCGTAGTCCTTGATTTTCTGGTAGACTTTTTTACCGATGTTTACGGTATGATAGCGTACCATTTGTCCTGTATTTACTTTGGGTTGATTAAAAATACCCACTGACTAATATTAGTCAAAACTTACATAACTTTTAGGCAATATTAGTTACTCGAGGGCCTCTTTAATAATGAAAGCAGTCAGCAAATCACTGCGGGACGGACTGGAGATCCAACCCCGTAGTCTTTGCAAGACGGCTTCAGTGACCGCATTCTTCATTATCTTGCTTTCTACAGCTACGGCCCAAGGATTCACAGAGTACACCTGGGATTCACCCATCTCCTCAGGTACAGAACTGCCTGGGCACATTTCGTCAACAGGTTCTACAACTGTCGACTTCACAGTCGATCTCTCCCTGATTAACGGCCAGAATATCACGTTGCAGAAAAAATTAGCAAGCGATACCTCGTGGACTAACGTAAGCGAGACTTTTACCGATACTGACTGGGTTCATACAGGCTCAGGTAACTCAGATTTGCAGTCGACAGAAGTTGTTTTTCCAGGCGTCAAGAGTAGTGTTTTTCAAGACGAGAACACGAGGAAAACGTACACGATAGGCGGCACGGAAGTAACTGTTAATATTACAGATATTAGGGATTCTTCTCCAGATGAGATAGATGTAAAGATTAACGGAGGAAGCACTAAGACCTATTATCCGGGAGAGGCAGTTTATGTAAACGGAAACTACATCCGTTTTGCTGACATTGTTTCTGTTTCCGCCGGTACCTATGCTGCCGAGCTTAATGTACTGGATGATGACTACAGCCTCAGCACCGGTCATTATGAATACAGGCTTTATTATAAGAATCAAGGCTTTTCAAAGCCTCTTTACTTTGCCATTAACGGCGATGGCGACACGATTCCTTACGTCAAAAAGGTAGAGGTTAATGGGAACGAGGTTTTTGACTACGGTAAATATACAGGTATTAGTAGGTTATCTGGCGTTGTCTCTAAAGTCCATGTAAAAGACCCAGAGAGCTACAAAGTGTTTCTAAGTAACCAGGATCTTTCCGGGGATTATGGCTACAGCGTGGACTATAAAGACGGTGTTTTTTCCTACCTGGATTATTTGAGGGATACTGCATTTGCCATCTTTTTCAACGGTCCTGACCGTGATTTCAGGTTTGAAAACGAGACGCTGAATCTTTACGAAACTTTAGGGGAATCTGAGAATTTCCGTTTGTACATTAAAGAGGTAAGCGATGGAGATGTCCGCAGCACCGCTGTCTACAACACGGTTACGACCTCCAACAGTAAAGACATCTCTGGAAAGCCGTTCAACGTTACAGGCATAGAGGGTTTCAACGGTTCCTGGCACCCAGTCACCAGTTTTGAAACTGGTTGGGAGAACATTACGAAGTTCCGCGCACAGTTGAATACAAGCGTTAAATATCCTCTAGGCGAACTAAAGATCTACAACGATTATGATTTAGAGAAAAAAATTGATAATCTACACGTAGAAAGGGATAACAGTACGTCAACAGTTATTTTCAATAGTTCTGAACAAGTGATCGATGATTCGGGTAAATGGAATGTCTCTGTCTGGGTAGAAACGAATGATGCGTACAATGACACGTATTATTCTTCGTGGACTGTTCCTTGGGGCGATGCCAGTGTTGACGTGCTGAAGCCCGCAAACCCGATAACAGTATTGGACAACGAAACATTCCAGTTCGATCTCCGTGTTTCGTGTAGCGGAGGACCTGAGTGTTTCAACGAAAATGAGACGTGGAAGCTTTGGCCTGATCCAAGGCCTGTAAGCGGGGTGTTTTTCCAGTGAACTCGTGTTCAAAATCTGGCGGAAGATTTTTTGTAGAAATTTATGGCAGAGCCGGGGCGGTGTTTTTTCAGTGAGTACAAGCAAACAAGACGCAGTCCGTCCGGGCCGTAGCACTGTTTCACGCTCAAAAAACGTTAAGGAGCCGCAGAACGCACGGATTGGAGGTGATTCAACAGTCAATATAGCTGCAAAGTTACAGAGAAGGTACGATAAAAACCTGTTGCCGTTGTTACCTAATGTTCCTGGCGTTCATCGTTTGAATCATGAGCTTCAGCAGTTAGCGATAAAGAATCTGGAGAAAGTCGATAAAAGCAATGCATCGAAGATCTCTGATTTTGACTGGGATAACCTGTTAATCCTTGATGCATGTCGCCATGATCTCTACGAAGAAGTAAAAGGAAACAGCGCAGCTTCAAGGATTACTGTTGGCGGTGCTACGCACCAGTTCATCAAAGAAACTTTTACAAGTCAAAGCTTTGAGGATACACTTTTAGTTACGGCGAATCCGCAGTTCTCTAACAAGAAGTTCAAAGAGTATACTGGCCGGAAGGTAGAGGATGTTTTCCACACGGTCTTCCATACATGGAAAAACAAGTGGGATGAGAAAGAGAACACGGTTCAACCTGAGAAGGTTGTTGAGGATGTAAAGACGGCTGAGAAACTGTTTCCCAGTAAGCGGAAGCTCGTTGTTTTTCTTCAGCCTCATCAACCGTTCATTGGCAAAGATTACAACGGAGATGGTTTGGTCCGCAGCAAGTTTTTCGGCGGTGAGACTTATGAAACTGTTTTCGATAAAGCGGAGAAAGGAGAACTAGGTAGGGAAAAAGTCTGGAAGGGCTACCGTGAGAACCTTGAACTTGCTATAAAAGTTGTAGAGGATGAGCTTCTGCCCGTTCTGTCTGGCAAAACTGTTCTAACTTCAGATCACGGCAATTTGGTCGGCGAGGCAGGTTACTATGGCCACCCTGCTCCTCTAAAATCAGTCAAGGTTCTGCGTAAAGTTCCTTTAGTAGAACTTGATAAGGGAGGTGGGGACACCGGTGAAGCCTAGAAATCTTGCAGTTTTCTCCTTTGTTTTCCTGGCTTTGACTTTCTCTGTATCAGGTTACAGTTCTCCAAGTTATGAAAAGGGTTACTGGACTTTCAACGGTACTTGTCCTGCCGAAGATATTTCAGGGAATAACAACGATGGAACCTGTATCAATACGCCTACAACAGGAGTGACAGGGCTATTTGATAATGCCTACAGTTTTGAAAGGTCAAACAGCGAGTATGTAAAGGTCGCTGACTCCTCTTCTTTGGATATTACTGGAGAATTAACTGTAGTGGCTCATGTCCGTTTTGAATCAGTTGGCAATTGGATTGTACTAGGTAAAGATGACGATACAAATGGTAGATCTTATACTTTTTCCTATAGACCAGTAAGTAAAGCTGAAGCTGGTTGGAAATTCTATGTTAATGGAGGAGGAAATATAGGTTCTAACATGATTAACTATGAACCTCCTAATGGAGTACAGACTGGAAAGTTTTACTGTGTAGCTGGTGTCTGGGATAACAACGCTGACGGAGATGGTAGTGACGATACTGCCAGTATTTTCTTTGATAACGGTACTAAAAAAACTATTAACGGTGTTGCCTCAATCCCTACTTCCTCTGCGGCTCTAGGGATAGGTGCAAGGACTTACGACGGAGCTGAATACTTCTTTGACGGTACGATTGATGAACCACGAGTTGTCTCTGAGTCTCTTACGGAATCCACGATCCAAGATCTTTGCGACACAAACACGTACAGCGGTGATACAAAGCCTTCTATCACGTTGAACAATCCTTCGGATGGCGGAACAATTCAAAACCCTGTAGATTTCAACGCCACCGTCACCGATGACAATGATATTAAAAATGCTTCTCTCTACACGAACGAGTCGGGTACTTGGAGCAAGGTTAACTCCACTACGTATTCTTCTACAACTACCTCTGAAACAGTGGTTTTCACCCGTGACCTTGCTGACGGAACATACAAATACGGTTTCAAAGCCTACGACAATAATAACCAGTACGTTTTTTCCTCTAACAAAACCTTCACAGTCTCCTCAACCACTACAAAAGATTCTGGTACAAGTTTCGAAGATTTTGAACGAAGCAATCCGATAAGTGATTACACGGATGACATAAACAGCTACACCGCTCAAACCGGTTTAGTTTTACACGGGTCGAAAGCAGCAAACGGTACAACACCTGTAGGAGGTGGAGGAGTAACAATAAGATCTACTTCTGGTTTACCGAGTTATCCGAGTCCTGGAAGCAACTGGACTCAGCAAATTTATTTGAGCGAGGGAGATCAGTATGCGGCTCACTTGTTCGGGTCGCAGAGCGGTGCAAACGGGTTGACGCAGAGTTACCGGGTTGAAATAGCTACAGCAAATGACCAACTTTCACTATATGAATACAGTGGTGGCAGCAACATGAAAATGGCTTCTACGAGTGTCAATTTCCAAGCAGGGAACTGGTATAACATCAGTATTGATTGGAGGAGTAACAACACGATTTTTGTTTACGTTACTGATTCTACAGGTGCAAAGCTTGCCGAGATCTCTGCTACGGACAGCACCTTCACTTCAGGAGGTATCGGGTGGAGAGCCTATGACAGCAACGATCAAAGCCAGATAACTTTTGACGGATACAACATTTCAAGTACGTCTAGTAGTGCTGTTTCCCTTTCGTTTAACAAGTCGTACACAGGTTCCGTGTATAATAATGCATCTGAAGTCCGTGTTCAAGGAACGACTTCGGAAAAAGCCAATATCTCAATAAAACTAGATGGAAGTGGAACAAGTACCACGATTTGTACTAATTGCACGTCTTTCAATTATCTCGCTGATTACACTGGGTTCGGCAGTCATAACTTCACTCTCACAGCCACAGATAACAACGATTCCAGTGACTCCGTACAATCCACCAAATCGTTTAATCTAGTTAAAGGAGAGGAATACAATACAAACTACGAATTCAATCAGGGGACGATTTTCGGAGATATAAATATTAATAACAACTTGATTGACTTGACTGTCTCTCAAGGATCAGGTACTTTAAAATCCCAGGTTGTGGATTTCGGAAAAAAAGTAAACCTCGAGAATTTCAGAATAAATGCGGATGTACCTGTGAACTTTAACTCTTGGCAACTTGCTTCAAGCAATCCTGTAATGACGAATAAGTTGCTTGGTACGTGGGGTAATGCTTCGGGTCCTGACAGTCCTACTTTCCTGCGTCCTTGGGATAATGGAACCGTGTTCATGTATTTCACGGCTGCCGAAACGCTAAATGATCCTGATAAAGCGTGGGATATTGGAGTGTGTAAATCTAATGACGGAGGTTTTTCATGGACTTGCAGCAACGACAATCCTACTTTGACTGTAGGGGCTGGCCCTGATAGAACTACTTGTAAGAATAATCAAAATGTGGCTGGTGTCGGAGATCCCACGGTAGCGTACAACTCTGAAGGTGAAAATCTTGTTCACATGTGGATGAATCCTGGATGTGTCGGAGATCTCTGGTACATCAACTTTTCAATTAGTAAAGCGTTTTCAGATATTGGAAACTTCAGCGACATCACGGTTTTGCAGAAAAGGGATGATATGGAGAATCCAGAGATTCTTGTACGGAATGAAAGTTATTGTCTTTACCGTTACCACAGGGCGCAAGATGTTATAGAGGTTTTCAAGAGTTCTGATCCTATAATCAAAGAGTCTGCGGTTGACACGGATATTACTACTGCTTATACTACTGGAAGTGTGTGGAATCAAAACGGCGATGTTTACTTGCAGACAAGTGATGGCGGTTCCCGCAATCTTTCTGAATTATATGAAGTCTGGAAGTCTACGGATTCGTCTAACACCTGTCCTACAAGTTTCAAAATTGCTAATGATGCTGTTTATCCTCCTCCTAATACAGGTGATTGGAATGATGAATATGCGTACAAGGACGGCGGGACTTTCCTTTGGAACGGTACTCGCCGCTTGATGTTTATTGGTACGAATCACTCGACTAATTCCCATAATTATGCTGACTTGGGAATGGGTTGGAGTGAGTTAAATCAGACTTCTGTAAATGTTACTTTGGCTGCTTCCAGTTCTAGCAGTTTTTCCAGTATTAAGGATTCTGTAAAGGTTGAGAGTTACGGGGGCAGCTTTTCCTATGGTATCAAAGATTTGGCAAATACAAGGTATTACCGTGCGAATTTCAGTCTGGGCAGCGGCTATACTGATTCTACTACGCCGACTTTGTATGATGTAAGTTTTGAGGCTGATTTATCTGTAGATTCTACGGCGCCGACTTCTTCGGATAATTGGACTGCTTCGGGTTATGTGGACAAGTCTTCGACAGTAATTGAGTTGACTGCGACTGACAGTGGTGGCGGGGTTGTGGCGAATATTAGTTACAGGGTGAACGGCGGGAGCTACAGCACCGTATCCGGGAGCAGTGTAGACGTAACTATTAGCACGCAGGGCAACAATACTTTAGAGTATTACGCCACCGACAACGCTGGAAATGTAGAATCAGTGAACACCGAGTATGTGGCACTCAACGGCGACAGCATTCCAGCAGTGGATCTCAAGTTTTCAACCAATTCCGCTTACGTGAACGATAGCTTTAGCGCAATCGTAAACGCTTCAGATGACTATGGAGTTACCAAACTTGAGATTGACTGGACAAGCGACGGCATATACGACGCTACTAAAACCGGGACAGATCTCTCAACATTTACCGCTAACCACAGCTACAGCAGCAGTGGAGTCTACACGGTCACAGCAAAGGCTACAGACAACGCAAGTCAAACTAACACGGCTACGAAAACCTTTACGGTTCAGACAAAAGCTAACAAAACAATTTTGGAGAGCTGTTCTTCCAGTAAATCTACAGAGTTTTGCCTATCAAATAAATCAAGTCCATACAGTCAAAAGGGATTGACCAGTAAGGAAACAATCACGAAAAATTATACTGTCAATGTCCCTAATGACAAGACCGGAGAGTACAGGTTTTTCGGCTTCGTCAACAGTACAGCAAGCCATAACTCGTATGTCGAATCGGAGAAGGTGAACATTACAGTTAATGATGCTGCGTCTTTGACGAACTCTGCGCCTACTGCCGAGTTTACAGCTTCGGCCACGAGCGTCTGTACTGGTGATACTGTAGATTTCGACGCTTCTGGCAGCAGTGATTCTGACGGTAGTATCCAAAGTTATGACTGGAGCTTCGGAGATAATTCAGGCGGTACAGGTGTTTTCACTAGCCACAGCTACAATTCGACAGGGACATACACGGTTACGTTGACAGTAACCGATGACGACGGAGCAACGGATTCTGTAAGTGGCTCGATTGATGTCAATTCCTGCACCAGTAGTGGAGGCGGTGGTTCAAGTGGAGGAGATGGTGGTGGAGGCGGCACTAATTCGAGTACAGGAGGAACCGCTTTCCTGGAGAACAGTGAAGCCGGTATAGTTGCTCCTCACATCGGGGCACGGTACGGAGCTGGCGCTGCCACTGTAGACGAGAATAACAGCGTGACTGTAACGGTTCGTGGTGAAGAGGTTACGATTGAGGTTGTTGATGTGGTGAACACGACCCGTGCAAATGTCAAATTCAACGGCAACCTGAAAACATTGGATGAAGGCGATACTTACACTTACACGACTTCTAACGGCGTGGATACTCAGATCTGGATGCCGGATGTCTTGCCTGGGTGGAGTGGATATAATGCTTCGGCTCGTTTCTCCGTGGTACAGGCAGTTTCCAGCAATCATGTTCCAATTAGTTACAACTACAGTTTAAGCGAGTCGTTGAATGTTACTCTGCAGTACAGGGAGACCGGGCCGGGCCACAACTGGAAGAACGTGAACGAGACCCAGCCTGGCACGGTTACGGAACGCGTCACAGAAGTCGTGACTGTTGAGCAGGGGATCTACGAGACAAGGGTACTCCTCGAGAACAGTACACATAACTCGACCACTTCACCAGTCGGATTCTACGTGGGGCAAGTACCTTCAATTACAATCATAGAACCTCCAAAAGGAAAAACCTACAACCGCAGACCCAACCCGAGAGTAAGGTTGCCGATAAAATACAACGCAACTACTTTCAACAGTACAAAATTCGGGGCATACTACTACGGTAACAACGGACAGATCTACAGAAACGCAGAGATAATAGACACGGATAAAAAAGATACTTTCGACATACTTGACCTGCTGGAGATAGCGAAAACTTATTCGTGGATCAGTACGTTCGGTGTTTACGGAGATGCATTTCAGCTTATCCAAGTCCCAGAACAAGTCTCATTCACACAGGAACTTTCAGTTTCCATAGCAGGTGTAGAGGGGGATTACACAGCTTACGTTAATGCGTCATCGAATAACTCTGCAGGATTCAATGCCACGAGCATAGGGCAGACAGCCTACCTAAATATTATTTCACCGAATAACAACTCTATCCAAAACGATAGAGAGAAAGAAGTTTTCACAGATACAGGTAAAAAGATAAACTACACGCTCCACAGAAACAACTCAATAAGTAAAGAGAAAGACTTCAACTCTGAAACAAGCGGAAACGAAACATTCAAAGACCCGTACTTTGCACCGCTCTATCCTGTAAACAAGCAGACAGTAATGGTAGAAGACTTAAACAAATCATCCATTACTTTCTACTTCGACATGGGGCACGGAGGCACAGCGCTTCTAAACCGTACAATCTACATAGAGAAAGGAAACAAGACAGAAGCTAAAATCGGTTTACAGCCGGATAAAGTCGAATACTCGGTTCGTGTAAACACTTCGTACCTTGAGACAGGTGACTGGGTAGAGAACACCAACTACACGTGGTACGCTGTCTGGAGCCATGACGGCACCGTAGTCTACAACACAAGCGGATTCGAGAACGGTTCAAAGATATTCACCGTAGAACAAAAAGAAAAAACATTAACCCAGCTCGCAGGAGCATGGTTCGACCCTGTGATTACAGGGGCAGCGATAGTCTATGACGCTAACAGAAGCAGCATCAAGCTCTTTATCGCATTGTTCATCACGATCGGCTGGCACCTCGGCTTCAAAATCAACGATTACCCAACGCTGGCGCAGGCAGGAGCAGCTGTCTGGTTCATATTCTTTAGTTACATAGAATATATCCCGGATTCGATACAGGCCGTGGTACTGTTCATAGCGGTAGCAGTAGCAGTCATCAAGTTCATGCGAGGTGACATCAACCTGTGAAAGGACAGTTCGGCTCTCGTGTTGGTTTCCTGGTGTTCGGCGTCCTTACCATCGTTACGCTTAGTTTTGTCTCGGCAGAGCTTGGAGTAGATACTGTAAACTGTGGAGATCCAAGCGATATACTTCAACAACCTGGAGAAAATGCTACAACAGTTCAAAAAGTTATCCAGCCTGCAAATGATTTAGTTGATGTTTTCTTCGGCTGCAGCAGTTCAAACACCTTGATAAACGGCTTTTTCGTAGCACTGAGTGCAGCAGTTATCTTGATAGTGCTCGGAATAGCCAAAGACCTGGTGCCGTTCACATGAAAAGACTGACTGCTTTCGGAGCGTTTCTTATAGTAACGACACTGGGTTTTTACGCCGGAAATATTAACAGCAGTCTTCTCGGCATAGACTTGACTACTGCGTCCAATGAGATAGTGAACCTGTTTAAAATCGGTTTATGGGTTCTAGCTCTCGGGATTCTTTCCCGTGCGGAGGTGACTTAAGGCGATGCCGAAGCTTTGGGAGACTGTTACAGTAATGTTTTTCGGTGCATTAGCGATGGGTAATATAGACCAGTTAAGTAATTCTGTGAAGAATATCGGTGTGTATGGAACCAGTACGGGCTCGGCTGTTAACCTGTTTTTCTACCTCTTGATTTTTGCTGTGATGGTTTTGGTGTTGAGATCCTACCTCGAGAAGTAACTAATAATAACTAACTTAAGGCTCGGGGGATAATACAGGGATAAAAATATGGCAGATCTTGTGGTAATCCTCCCGAATGAACTGGAAGAAAATTTTCAAGATGAAGAAGAACGAACCGGGCGAAACAAGTCTGAAGTAACTCGTGCAGCCCTGGAAGAATACTTTATGCGGAGGGGTCTTCTATGAAGCCTATGCAGCTCGGG
>JBDGRJ010000042.1:18541-21262 GCA_042218115.1 Minisyncoccia bacterium
AAAGGCTTTATGACTCTGCTTGTATTATGCTTGGCAAGTTTTTACTTCGGCTATACTGATGCTGCTACAATCTTCGCTGTTTATTCAGCCATGTTCGGCTACTCAGGTATCTCGTCGATGCAAGGTTCTTCCTCTGTAGGCCAGGGTAACGACGAAGGATTGGACGACATCGAAAACATGATGAACGATGCATTGGATATGGCAGAAGAATTTCAACAACAGAAACAAGGCGAACAGGTGACCGCAGATGACTGAAGAATGCAGTGTCTGCCTCGAAGAAAAAAGACGCAGCAACATGACCTTCCTCGACCCTATAGAAGACTGGATCTGCAACAGCTGCCTCGCCAAAGGAAGACAAGCCGGAGTAAACAGCCTCGAGGACGGTCAAAAACTCACAGAAATGATTAGAAACGGAGAAGTATAATGGCAGCACCCGTGAACAAAACACTGCAGAAAGCAGCAGAAAACGCATCCAACACCTCAGCACCGGCTCCAGGTACAGAAGAAACAGCCGGAGGACTGTTAAGCCAAGCCATCGGACCAGTTATACAGACCTGGCAAAGCCTGCCAATATACGGAAAAGTCGCCGTAGCAGCCGCCGCAGGAATCGGATTCCTCGGATACAAATGGTGGGAGAACAGAGAAAAAGATGAGAAACTTGAAGCCACTGACTGGAAGGAAAAATGGGAGAATATGCTGAAAGCTCCTGTAGAAAAGAACGGAGCGCCGCAGAAAGAACTTCTCTACAAACAAAGTAACTCCTCCTCAAAACGGTGCATAGGCCGTATAGTAAAGCTGGAAGAGACAAAAACTAACATCGGAAAAGAGAAGATCAAGGAGATATTCGAGAAATCTGACCAGGATAAAGACTGGGAGGACATCGAGGAAAGCATTGATGAGGAAGCTGCTGCTGTCACTTACAGCGTGGTACGGGGCAGGAAAAAATTTGACAGAGTGCTTGGCATGATTACCTACAAGCTTGCCGGGATTTTTTCAAGCGGTAGCAATCCCCAGGCAGAATACTTCGATCTTCCTTTGAAAGACATCAGGGTAACAGATCAAGGAGTCGTGATAAAAAGCGACGTACACCTGTTCAAGAAAGACGGTTTATGGCAGACAACGTCTCAGGAAGGACAGAACCGTTTAATCCAGCTTTCCTGGTTGACCACGCATCAGAACTGGACCGAAAGCCTGCAGAAGCAGCCGGAGTTCTACAGCGACTTAAACATGAACATCTCCGGCAAGAAGAACATCGAGAATACAAAGAGTAAGAACATGAAGGAATACAAGAAAGCGGAGAGGCTTAGGGATAAAGAAGAAGGTATGGAGAACTAACTGAAGGCTTTTTGCTTGATCTCTTCTTTCTTTCTCTTCATTTCTATAGCTTCTTCAGAATCTATTAACTGGCTTTCCTTCTCTTCTTCGTCCAGCTCCTCTATTCTCTGCCTTGTAGATTCACTGGGTTTATCTGGTTTCCAGTTCCCAAGTGGTTTGGTTACAAGTTCTTCTTTTTTACTGTCGTTTTTTCTCTTCACTCTCATTGCCTTGAACTTGTAAGTGTCGCCGTTTCCTACTGCAACCAGTCTGATATTGTGGTTGGTACGAACTGCTTTGGGGCACTTCGCCATTTCGTGTGCATCCCAGGTAAGAGGATTTCCGAATCTTCTAGAAAGGTATACGAGTTGACGGTTCGCCTTGTTTTTCGGAGAGTTGTAGTCACCACTGGGAAGTACAGCATCGACGTCAGGCATGAAGAATATTTTCTTTGCTGAGTTTCTTACAGATCTGCTCCAGTGTAGAGGATCCATTGTCATCTGGTAGTCGGGGTCGAAGTCGCCTACAAGTACGTCGAGTTCGTTGTGCAGTATTTCTCCGAGTCGTCCGCAGGCCCATGTCTTTCCATGTCCTGGATCTGCAAGGACGAGGATACGGGGCTGGGTGCCTTCTTTCATCATCTTGACTATCTTCCCGATGAACTGAGGGTGTTCCTCCCCGCCTATGAGAGCTTTATCTCTTCGAAGCAGGTCTTTGTTCCACTTTACCTTGGGTAAGTCATTAAAATCCATTAAGTTTCAACCTCTTTCAAATTTTTTGAGATACAATAATACATACTAACCGGCAGAAGAAAAGGAATTGAGAAGATTGATAAGAAATACATGAACAAGCTTCCCTCATTTTCAGCAAATTCCTCCAAACCTAAAGAAATAGCCAAACAAATAATAGGCCATTGAATTATACCTGAAATAGCGCCTAGTAACACTGCATTTATTTTTCTTATCATTCTGTATCAACCTCTTCTAAAAATTTCTCGCATTTCACAACTAATCCTCTCATCCTGGTGTCGCCCATGTAGTTGTAGCTGCAGATCTCAGGGTACTTCTTGTCGTAGTAACCATGTTTCCCCACTCCTTTTCTCCGGACTGTTTGAGGATCTACATCAATATCAAACTCTATTTCCAGCTCTGCGGTTATTTCCTTTACTGAAATAATGAGTTCGTCCTGTGAGTCTCTCTTTCTACATATACTTTTTATTGCTTTGTCGAGCTGGGTTCTCGAGAGCTTGGAGGTGCGTCCTTTCTGAGTTAAAGCCAAGTGGTATCCCCTATATGAAAACATATTAACTAATATTAATTAATTCTGGGGTTTCTGAGAAAACGGTCGTATATCCACGGTTTAAAAGGAAAAAATAGTCAGTGACTTGAAGAAATGCGGGCGCACAAG
>JBDGRJ010000043.1:0-6570 GCA_042218115.1 Minisyncoccia bacterium
GCTAATACAGTCCGATGATGTAGAAACTTTTGCTGAAAAACCTGAGATGGAAGCAAAAAAGATTACAAATAGAGTACTGACTTATCTGCAAGAAGATACATATAATTTTATCTGTCTGAATTTCCCCAACCCCGATATGCTGGCCCATACTGCGGATATAGAAGCTACTAAAAAGTCTGTAAGTATAGTTGATAAAAAAGTAAAACAGATCGTAGAGACCGTTATTGATAAGGGTGGAACTGCTGTAGTGACTGTCGATCATGGCAATGCAGAAGAGATGCTTACGAGCTCGGGCGACCCCAAAACGGAGCACAGCTCAAATCCAGTTCCTTTTATTGTGATAGATGAGAATAAAAAAGATCTGAGCTTATCTCAGGGTAAGCTGGCCGATGTGGCCCCGACAACTCTTGATTTGATGGGGTTAGATAGACCAAAAGAGATGACCGGGAATGTTTTATATAATCAAACTTAACTTATGGAAAAACCAAAAACACCACTTCTATTTATAATCATGAGTGGTTTTGGAGTGTATCCTCAGCAAGATTTTTTTCGCTATACTCCGAATTTAAATAAGTTTATAGAAAACTATCCTGCTACCGTAGTGAAAGCTGTGGATCCGAAATTGGGTCGCTTGGACAGCAAGAGCGGTCACCAGATCATGGGGGCAGGTAGAAGTGTGCTGCCGATCCAAGAGCGGATTAGCTCGGATATCGATGAGGGTGTATTTTTTGATAAGGAGCAAGTACAGAATATTACAAAACAACTAAAAGAAAATGATTCTGATCTCCACTTATTTGCTAGTTTATTAGACTATTCTGATGCTAAGCATATTTTGGCATTAGCAAAGACAGCCCCTGAAGGTACTGATGTTCATATACATTTATCAACAAATACAGATAACCTGGATACGGTACAGGCGAGACAAAGGCTTAGAACTATTAATTCTGAGAGCGTGGATGGGGTCAATGTAGCTTCTATTGTTAATCAAGAACATATACGGAGAAGCCAAGATTGGGATCGGCTAAAAGAGGTTGTTTCTGTTTTTCTAAATGAAGAGAAGGGGGCTCCGAAGTCGTTTGATAACCCGGTTAAATTTAGTAAGAAAAATAGTAAGTTTTCGGTAGCTTCGATTGAAGGTAAAAATATAACTATAGGCCCAGAAGATGCAGTAGTATTTGCTGACCACAATGGTAAGAATATGAGATACCTCGCTAAAGCTTTTTCTTTGCCTGTATTTAAGTTTGAACGTAAAGAACCCGAGCTCGATGTGTCCACATTGGTTGAGTATGAGAAGGATATCCCGGCTGAGATTATATATTCCAGGAGTATATTTCATGACAACCTGACAGAGGTTGTGGTCAAGGATGGTTTTTTACCTTATTACATTACGGAGAGTATAAAATCACCTTATTTGAATTATTACTTCAAGGGTAATATTATGGATAAGTTCAAGGATGAAGAGGTCGAGACCGTCTCTTCTCTCAATGTACAGTCTTTTTCTGAGCGTCCGGCGATGGCGAGCAAGGAGATAAGTAGGAAATTATTAGAGAAATTACAGCAGGGGAAACATGATATTTATATAGCCGAGTTCCCTAACTTTGAAAAAATGAACTCAAATAAAGAAAAAAAGAAAGCTCTTAAAAAACTGGATGGTACGATCGGGAAGTTGGTGGAAAATGTAATGGTTAAGGGGGGTGTAAGCATAATTACTTCTGATTACTCTCAAAATTTAAATCAAGATCAATCAAATAACAACGTGCCCTTGTTAGTCATTTCTAATGAGCTTAGGGGTATCTCTTTTCCACAAGCTAAAGTGCCCAATTCTGACCTCACGTTGGCTAGCCCTAGCGGCAGTTTGAAAGACGTAGCGCCTACTGTATTAAAACTTATCGATGTTGATATTCCAGAAAAAATGGAGACGGACGGTTTTAATCTAGATTTTAATATTTCTCCTTAACAAAGTTTTTAATTCTATTTACTACTTCTTGTTGTGCTTGTTTGAGGGAGTCTTGTGGAAGAGTGAAGAATACCTGGTTTTTACTACCTTGAGGATTAAAGGGCTTCATGATCTGCTTGGCGTTATAAACTCGCTCGACTGAAAGAATACCTTCTATTCCTCCTTCTTGTGTCGGGTTTTCAAACAATAATAGTATAAGCTCTGCTTCTGGTGAGTTTTGTATCAACTCTTCTATAATTTCATGTACATTGTCTTTGTCGGCCCCGGAACGAGAAAAGTCTTCACGTGTGATCGTACTCCAAACTAACCCGATCTCGTCATCATTTTCTAAGTGAGCTAAGGCTTGACCCCAAAGTTTCAGCTCGGAGATGGTGCGTGTCCTAAATAAGTTGTCTACAATATAACCTCGATCAGCACCAAGATTTATCAATTTGCCGGCGGTCTCTAAGGTAGTGGGGGAGACATTTTGTCCTTTAAAGCTTTTGGTCTTGCTGATCAGGCCCGTAAGCAGGTTTGTAGCTACATCTTCATCTATATGTTCGGCAGCGATACTATCCAATAAATTATAGACCAGCTCTACTGTGGAAGTAGAGGTAATATCTACGAAATTTATGTGACCGAAGTGTTCATTATTGTTGCTGTGATCTATATTTACAATCGGGAGAGTATAAAACAGATCGGCGTGTTTTTCATAAATTTCACCCAAATCATCTAGGCTCTGAGTGTCCACAGTAAAAATAAGGTCGTATTTGTATTCGGACTTTATACCCTTAATATCATTCTTCTCAAACATCCCTGATTGCGGATTTATAAAAATCCTTAAATCATCCCCCTGCATTTCGTAGCTGATATTCTGCAGACCTCTGTCTTCGGTATCGATGCTGATAATAAAATTTTGCAGCTCTTCAAAATAAGACTGAATCTTTTCGGAGCCCTCCAGAAAGCTGTATTTACGCGGCAAAGAAAAGTTATCTATTACTATCTCTGCTTGTTTACCCAGCTTCTCAAAAAAGATAGCCAAAGCCAGCGCGCTTGCTATAGCATCACCGGTGACATCTTTTCTGGAGGTTATCAAAAAATTGTTCTTATCCTCGATTGTTTTTTTGATTTGTTCTGCTCTAGAAAGTGACATAAAATTTTATGTGATTGGTTCACAGTAACATAACTAATTTTATTTGTCAATAACGATTCTGCACAGTCAATTTTGTTGATTTAAACTGGTATTTTTCTTAATATGGGTGTAAGATTCAAAATATATTTGTTTTGCTAAACTCTTCACTCTTATTTTTAAAAACATCTGAATGACCAAACTACCAAAAGCCTATGAGCCGGAAGAATACGAAGACGTCATTTATGAGTCATGGGAGGAGAGCGGTTTCTTTAACCCGGATAACTGTATCAAGGAAGGTGTGGCTGATGATGATAAGGACCCATTTTCAATGATGCTGCCTCCTCCTAATGTAACCGGAACTTTGCATATGGGTCATGCGGTGATGCTTGCTACTCAAGATTTGATGGCTCGCTATCACAGGATGGATGGCAAACCGACTGAGTGGCTGCCGGGTACAGACCATGCTGCTGTAGCAACCGAGTCAAAAGTGGAGAAGAAATTAATTGAAGAAGAAGGTTATGACCACCCCAAAGAAGAGATGGGCAGGGAAGAGTTTATGCAGGAGCTGGAAGAGTTTGCAGAAGAATCAAAATCCACCATCATCAACCAAGCTAAAAAAATGGGCTCATCTCTGGACTGGGATCGCTATGCCTTTACTCTAGATGAACAGAGAAATAAGGCGGTCAAGACAGTATTTAAAAACATGTATGATGACGGTCTGATCTATCGTGATTATCGTACCGTAAACTGGTCAAAGAGAGGTCAGTGCACATGTAGTGATGATGAGCTGGAACGAGAAACCAGAACTGCTAAGCTATATACTTTTGTTTACTCGGATAAGTGGATAGATTTACAGAAAAATAAACGAGAGATAGAAGATGAAGAAGAGTTCCCGATCCCGATATCTACAACTCGTCCGGAGACAAAATTGGGGGATACTGCCATTGCGGTGCACCCTGAAGGCAAATGGAGTGAGTATATTGGTAATGAGTATGAATTTATTGATGTTGGTGGGGTAGAGGGCAACCGTCTGCGTGTTAAAGTAATTGGTAGTGAGGAAGTGGATCAGGATTTTGGGTCCGGTGCGGTAGGAGTAACTCCGGCACACTCTCATGTAGATTATGAGATGTACAGAAAAAGAAAAGACACAGACAATGCTATAGGAATAAAACCAATAATCAACGAGGAAGGAGAAGTGTATACAACCGGGAAGAAAAAAGATCCTAGAGTTGCAACTAATAAAAATAGGTCAGGGGATAAATATGCAGATAGTGTCGAGGAAGCTAGAGAAAAATTTGTAGATTACTTGAGAGAAAATGATTTGATGAAATCTGAGCCGGAAGAGGTAGAGCAAAATGTAGGTAAATCCGACCGGTTTGGTGATGTAGTTGAGGTGCTGCCGAAATTGCAGTGGTTTATAGATGTAAATAAAGAGTTTGATCTAAAGGATTCTCAAATTGAAGGCATAGAAGACGGGTCTGAGGTGACTCTCAAGGAGCTAATGCAGTATGTAGTAGAAGAGGGTTTAATTGAAATTTTACCGGAAAGGTTTGAAAAGAATTATTTTCATTGGATTGATAATCTTCGGGATTGGTGTATCAGCCGTCAGATCTGGTATGGACATAGGATTCCTGTCTGGTATCGCGATATTAACGATGAAGATATAGAATCTGCCTATACTTTGGGTTTTCACGAAAGAACTGTAGATTCAGTAAAGGAAAATAACAAGACAGTAACCTATAGAACCACCAATCATGAATTAGAGGTGGGAGATAAAATAGCTTTTGAAAACAGCCAGACAGAGGATATTTTTGGTTATGGGACTATCGTAGATGTAGAAAAAACCAAAGTAAAAAATGTTCCACTAAAAGATCCTGCTCATGGAGCCACATATGACACTAGAGAAGAGTTAATTGAGGCTTTTAAATTTCACCATCCTGATCGTGAGATCAATGAAGAAACAGATGTGTGGATATATACTTACAGCTTTGGTATTAATATAGGGCAACCGACGGAGCAATACGCAGGCACTACACCACCACCGGGAGAAGGGTGGAGACAGGATCCGGACACCTTGGACACCTGGTTTAGCTCCGGGCTATGGACTTTCTCAACTTTGGGGTGGCCTGATAATAAAAAAAGAAATAACAAAGAAGAGCTGGGCTTTTTTGAAAAAAATGATTTAGAGCGCTTTCATCCAACTACGGTCTTAGAGACCGGCTATGACATTTTATTTTTCTGGGTAGCTCGTATGATTTTGATGACTACATATAATCTCGGCGAGATCCCGTTTGAGACCGTTTATCTACATGGACTAGTTCTGGATGAGAATGGAGATAAGATGAGCAAATCCAAAGGTAATGTAATAGACCCCTTGAATATGAAAGAGAAGTATGGTGCAGATGCTACACGTATGAGTCTGCTGATAGGAAATACCCCCGGAAATGATATGAGTTTATCTGAGGATAAGATCGAGTCCATGAAGCATTTCTCTAATAAATTATGGAATATCTCCCGATATATTCTGATGAGTATAGAAAATCCTGAACTCAGCCCAGATAAGCCCGCCCCACAAACCTTGGCTGATGAATGGATTTTGGATAAGTTAAGTGATATAGTAAAAAATACTACAGAGGATATAGAGCAGTTTAATTTTTCTCAAGCTGGAGAAAGGTTAAAAGACTTTACTTGGAGTGAGCTTGCCGATTGGTATCTCGAGGTGTCAAAAGTAGAGCAGGACAAAGAAAAGATATTGAATTATATCCTCAACACCATTTTGAAGCTATGGCACCCCTTTATCCCTTACGTTACTGAAACTTTATGGAAAAAGACGTATGGAGAGGATGAGATATTAATGGTAGAAGACTGGCCGGAGGTTGATTATAATTTTGAACAAAACCCGGAGCAGCAGATGAACAAATTCAAAGAGGTAGTTCGATCAGTACGAGACCTAAAGAATGACTATAATATAAACAAGGCTAGTAATGTAACCATAGAAAAACAAGAAGGTGTTGAATTAGTCGATAAAATGAAAAGACATATTGCTGCTTTAGCTGGTGTAGAGCAAGTGGATGTTACTACTGGTTTTGAAGATCAAGATACGGTAGAGTACCCGGTTCCCGATATTGGCAAGGTCCATCTGCATTTAAGGGGTGAGATAGATGTACAACAAGAGCGACGTAGGACAAAAGAGGAAATAGAAAATAAACAGAGCTATATAACTGAGCTGGAACATAAGCTAGATAATGATGGTTTTCTAAACAATGCTCCTGATGAAGTGGTAGAGCAGGAGAGAGATAAATATCAGCAAGCTAAAGAAAAATTACAACAGCTTCAAGAGAAGCTTAACTCCCTAAAACAACTTTAATATGTCAGTAAAAACAGACCCGCGCAAGATTGAAGAAGTGCTAACTCGTGGTGTTTCGGAGATATATCCAAGTGAAGATTTTCTGCGAGACAAGCTTGAGTCCGGTGAGCAAATATCTCTTTATTTAGGTCTAGA
>JBDGRJ010000043.1:6580-10718 GCA_042218115.1 Minisyncoccia bacterium
CCCACCGCCGATAGCTTACATATAGGTCATGGAGCTCAGCTGCTAAAGCTGAGACAATTTCAGCAGTTGGGGCATAAGGTAATCTTTTTGATCGGAGATTTTACGGGTATGGTGGGGGATCCGACCGATAAAGAGACAGCCAGAGACAAACAAACTAGAGCAGAGGTGCTTGAGCAGTGTAAACAATACAAAGAGCAGGCCTCACAGATACTTGATTTTGAGGGGGATAACCCGGTGGAACTTAGATATAACAGTGACTGGCTGGGCGATATGAATTTTGCTGATGTTATTGATCTTGCCAGTAATTTCACAGTACAGAAAATGCTGGAGCGGGATATGTTTGAGAGAAGAATGGATAATGAAAAACCGATTTTTGTACATGAGTTTATGTACCCGATGATGCAGGCCTATGATTGTGTAGCTATGGATGTCGACGGTGAGATCGGCGGCACCGACCAAACCTTTAATATGCTTGCTGGCAGAGACTTGATGAAAAAAATAAAAGATAAAGAAAAGTTCGTCCTCTCTACCAAGCTGCTAGCCCCCAAAGGAGAAGAGAAGATGAGTATGTCTGAGGGGCAGACGATAGATTTTACTGACTCAGCCGAAGATATGTACGGAAAAGTAATGCGGTGGCCCGATGAGATGATATTAAACGGGTTTGAGCTGGTGACAAGCGTCGGTCTTCGGGAGCTGGAAGATTTAAAAGATCAGATGGAAAAAGTAGATAATCCGATGCCGATCAAAAAGAGGCTTGCTTATGAGGTAACAAATACTTTCCTAGGAGAAGATGCAGCTGAAAAAGGACAAAGTCATTTTGAGAGAGTAATTCAAGGTGGAGGAGAACCTGATCAGGTTGATGAGCTGGAGCCTAGCTCATATGATATTATTACTGTTTTATCTGAGTCGGAGTTTGTAGCCAGTAAGACGGAGGCTAGGAATTTAGTAGATCAAGGTGCTGTACAGGTGGAGGGCGATACTGTGAGTGACTATAATCTTGAAGTGAACCCCGGTCAGAAGGTCCAGAAAGGTAAGCGTTTTTATCTCGAAGTTAAATAAGATGATTAAACAGATTAAGCAAGAAGTAAAAAAAATTTTAAGTGGTTCAGGAGTTGATATAGAGATAAAGCTGGAGTTTCCTCCGGGGCCCGACAAGGGTGATCTAGCTTTCCCTTGCTTTGAGTATGCCCAAAAACATGGGGAGAACCCGGCTGAGGTGGCAAAACAGCTTGCAGAGCTGGCCGATGGCTACCATGGAGTCGGAATGTTTGAAGATGTCGAGGCAGTGGGGCCGTATGTTAATTTCTTTTTAAATATTTCAGATGTGACCGATGATTTGATCCCTATGGTGTTGGATTTGAAAGAGGGTTATGGTTTTGAGCAGGTAGAGGAAACTAAGCATATATTGTTGGAATATCCATCACCGAATACTCATAAGCGCTTTCATGTAGGGCATCTAAGAAATGTTTGTATCGGCAATGCGATGAGAGAACTTTATGAAAAAACCGGCCATAAGGTGCATGCTGTAAATTATGTAAATGATTTTGGGGTTCATGTAGCAAAGAGTTTGTGGGGTATAATAAATCTGCATGATGGTGAAATTCCCGATGATAATCTACAGGAGTGGCTAGGCGAGGTGTACAAACAAGCCAGCAGTCAGATAGAAGAAGATGAAGCTAAAAAGCAAGAAGTAGAAGAAATATTACAAAAGCTGACTAACAAAGACGAAGAAATTTATGATCTGTTTGAGCAGACTCGTGATGCCAGCTTAGAGGTTTATTCCGATATCTTTCAGGAGCTAGGAGTAGAACATGAGCGGACTTACTTTGAAAGTAATATTCGAGATCGCGGACAAAAGATAGTAGATGAGCTCCTAGAGAAAGATATAGCTCAAGAAGGTGAAGGAGGTGCTATCATAGTTGATCTCGAGGATTATGGCTTAAAAACAGCTCTGCTTAGAAAAAGCAACGGAGAAGGTTTGTATCTCACCAGTGACCTAGCTTTAGCTGAGAAGAAGCATAATGATTACCCGAAGGTGGATAGAAGTATATATATCACCGGAAACGAGCAGGAGTTTCACTTTCGACAGTTATTTAAGATACTTGAGCTTTATGGTTTTAGCGAGGAGCAGTCACATATCGGGTATGGATTGGTTAATCTACCGGAAGGAAAGATGTCTTCTCGTGAGGGAAATGTAGTCCTGTTTGCAGAGCTAAAAGAGAAGCTATTTCAAAAGCTAAAACAAGAAACTAAAAATCGGCACGAAGATTGGAGTAAAGAGAGGGTAGAACGAAAAGCCGAGAAGATGACTACAGCGGTAGCTAAGTTTGAGCTGCAAAAGCATGAGGCGCAAAAAAACGTTACCTTTGATTTAGAGCAGGCTACAAACTTTGAAGGCTATAGCGCCCCCTACGTGTTGTATGTAGTTGCTAGGATTAACAGCTTGGAAGAGAAAGCAGATGTTGATTTAGAAGAAATAAATTATGAGTTGTTTACTAAACCGGAAGAGAGAAGACTTATTATGAAGGTAGCCAAATTCGAGTCTATAATAGATAGGTCTTTGGGCGACTACAATACATCGGATATTACCCGTTATTGCTTTGATTTAGCTCAAGAGTTTAATAATTACTATGCTAATCACAGCATTATAAATGAAAATAATGAAGAGCTCACTACTGCACGTTTAGCTTTAGCGATCGTGGTCAGACAGACATTGAAAAATGCATTGAGTGTACTTACTATTGACACTCTCGAGGAGATGTAAATTTATTATTTCACTTATTTTCGTTATAATAAAAACTAACACTTAACTCATAATATTTTTCCATGATTAAAAAACCAGATCCCAATATAGCTATTGATGAGGACGAAAAATTAGAGGACAGAGAACCATCCAATGATATGGAGACCGTGGTCGGCCCCTCCGTACATGTCCAGGGTGAGTTCAAATCCAAAGGGAATATCGTTGTGAAGGGTATAGTGTCCGGAGATGTAGAAACTAAGCAGAACTTGACTGTGGAGTCTGATGCAGAGGTAGAGGCCGATGTCAGAGCTGCTGAAGCTACTGTATCCGGCAAAGTGGACGGCAGTGTTACCGTATCCGGTAAGCTGGATGTTACTGAAACAGCCGACATAGATGGAGACATAGAGTGCGAGACTCTCAGAGTAGCACCGGGAGCTGTAATACAAGGTAATATCTCTATGTCTGAAGGTTCTTCCCGAAAAGGCTATCGAAAACAAAATAAAAGCAGCTCAGAAGACTCCGACTCCAAGCAAACAGACGAAGAGAGCGAAGACTAGACACTAGTAGTTTTTTGCAATGTATGTGTATCTCTATGACAATTTTCTTGATAAAAGAAAATATGACTCCACAATAAAGGAGATGGAAAATAGACTGACAGACTTTGGTATAGCCGGGAAGATAATTCGGCTTAAAAATTTCACTAACCCGGATGCAGTAATAAAGGAGGAGGTACGAAGAGGGGCGGAGACGATAGTAATAGTAGGTAATGATAACACCTTCGGAAAAGTATTATCAAAAGGCGCCCCGAGTGATGTGCTTTTTGGTTTTTTGCCCATAGGGAAAAATAACTCAATAGCAGAAGTTTTGGGTATACCCAAAGGAGTAGAAGCTTGTGAAACTTTGTCGAGAAGGCGCAAGATGAAGCTGGATGTCGGCTGGTTCAACAATCAGTATTTTATCAATCAGTTGCATATCCCTCCGGCAGAGATAGATGTAGAGTACGACGAGCAGTTTACGGTCTCCCCCACTAAGGGCAAGATTGAGTTGGCAATTTGCAATCTCCAGCCCTTTTATTGGGATGATGACCAACAGAAAGTAGATGTACACCCCCAAGATGGAAAGCTAGAAGCATTTCTGCGTCCAGTAGAGAAAAAAGGCTGGTTCGGTTCTTATGAGTATGAAGACGTCAGTGTATTTCCCTTTGAAGAGATGGTGGTAAGAGGTGATGATCCATTTAAGGTAGTAGCTGATGGTAAGGAGTCTAAGGAGGTGGAGGTAAAGATAAGATTGGCCAAAAATCGGATCGATATGGTCGTGGGTAAAGACCGTGAGTTTTGATTAGCTCAGGTGGCGGAATTGGCAGACGCGCAGCGTTGAGGGCGCTGTGGGAGTTTT
>JBDGRJ010000044.1:0-16302 GCA_042218115.1 Minisyncoccia bacterium
TTGGCTTTGCGTCGGGGTAAATCTCAAGTACTGCTGCCGCCAACAGATGAGCACAGGAGTGTCTTAATTTATCCATATATTCTTGATCTGTAGACATAAATCTTTTGTTAATAAAAAAGCGCACCTTCTAAGTGCTTTCAGGGCCCGGATGGGCGGTCCCACCTGAGTTTGTAACTTAATTTTAGATTATTTTCAGAGTAGTAACTTGTCAGATACACCGAGCAAACTTACAGCCAAGGTTCGCACTCTCTGGCGGTTTGAGTGACAAGTCGCATCTCTGAGTTAATATTAACAAAATTTTAAATAAGTTCAACCCTTACTTTACTTTCTTTACTACAACATTCACGTGATCACTTACGTGAGGAACACTGTCTATCCAAGCTGGAGAAAACTCAATATCCACTGAATGAACATGTTCCAGAGATAACAGATATCTTCTTACTTCCTCTTCTGTCTTACCAAAGAACATCACCTTATTTAGTTGTTTACTATCAGGGTTCAGGCTAGATGTGCCTTTGGTGGTCACCGTAAGTACTGCTGATCTGTCTTTTTTATCGAAAGAATCAAATTTTACATTTGGCTCGCTATCTCCTGATTTTATAACCTCGGTATCATTTACACCTTTTTTCATCAAAGCTCTCTCAGCTAGTTGCCTAACCTTTTCTTGGTCGTAAATTACAGCCACGACATCCGCCTCCATGGTCATATCAAAATTATCCACTTGGTCGCCGATCTCATTTTTAGTACGAGCCTGGGATTGTTGGACTGAAACCAGTAATTCTTTATTCGGATCCTTTAGTGATTTTAGTTGCTCTCTTGCTCTATCTTTAATTTCTTGTCTTAGCTTCTCCCTTGCCTTCTTTACATCAGACTCACTAATAGCGCCGATAGTTTTTACTCCTCCGGTCATCGGCTCATCACTGGTCCCATACACCACCTCTCTCCTCGAAGGGTTAAGTCCGGGTATAGTAAAGCGGCTCGGCCCGATATTTCTCTGTTCTCCTTTCTGGTCCGCATACACATCAGCCTCGATAGTAGAGTTAGCCGGAACTTCCACATCATTTACCAGTCTAAATAAAACATCGTCTTCTGATAAAAAACGAGTAGTAGCCACCAAAGGCTGATCTATCCCGGACTCATTGTGAATAGTAATTTTACCGGTGGCGGTAGCAGCTACTTCTTTTTCTCCGGTGGGATTAAAGGTGCCCTGGGCTTTTATCTGAGTGCTGGTTACCATACCTTTCATAGCTTTTGCCCCTAGAGGCTTTGATTCAGATGTAACCTCTACAGCAGTAGTGGCCTCTATAGGCTTTTCTTTGCTAGTAATAGTAATAGTAGCCCGCTTTGAAGACATAAAAACAATGCTGCCAAGCAGTAATAGAGTAATAAAAAGGAAGGTTAAAGCAACGATCTTATAAAAACGAACCGGCCTATCTTTGGGTAATGAGGTTTCTTTTCTCCTTGAGACCATAAAAAATAATTATTTACTTTGTTTAATTATAACACAAAATTACAAAAGTAAGAAAATATCACTCTGAAACCAACAATTACATATTCTCAAAACAAATAATTACTCAATGACTCTGTACACCTCTTCCACCGATGTAACCCCATCCAGAGCTTTTAAAATCCCATCCTGCACCATCTTCATCATTCCCTTATTCAATGCTTTTTTCTCTATCTCATGCTCTGCTACATCCCCGCTTAAGATCATATCCTCAAACTCAGAGTCTATAACAAATATCTCATAAATACCGGTTCGGCCGCTGAACCCTATATTATTACACTCTTCACATCCATCAGCTCCATAGAACTGCCACTGCTTATCTTTTACCTCTTCTTTCACCTCATCCGGCATTGATTTTATCTCAGATTTTACTTTCTGCTCCTGTTCGGAGTCTAGATCTATCTTCTGTTTACAGTTATCGCACAATCTTCTGACTAGCCTCTGTCCTATAATGCAGTTAAGGGCCGGGGCAAGCAAAAACGGTTTGACCCCCATGGATAAAAACCTAGGCACCGCTCCGGCCGCATTATTAGTGTGGAGTGTCGATAGCATTAAATGGCCCGTCAGAGCTGCCTGAATCGAGGTTTCAGCCGTCTCCAGATTTCTGATCTCCCCAACCATCGCTATATCCGGGTCTTGCCTCAGCATAGACTCCAACCCTTCTTGAAAACTAAAATCTTCCGTCACCTCGGTCTGATTGATACCTTCCATTTTGTACTCAACCGGGTTCTCAAGGGTTACTATCTTTACTTCCGGGTCACTCAACATCTGCATAGAAGCGTATAAAGTCGTAGTCTTACCGGACCCGGTGGGACCAGTGGTAATAATCATCCCATTGGGTCTTTTGATCTGTTCTTTGAGCATCTCGAGCGACCTTGGCTGAACTCCTAGTTCTTCTAAGCTCAAACTTTCCCGATCTTGACGTAGAAGACGCATTACTACACTCTCTCCATAAACAGTAGGGACAGTAGATACACGTACATCGACCTCCCCCTCATCCTCTAAGTCGATAGTAAACCGCCCGTCTTGAGGTTCATCGGTAATATTCAGCTTGAGAGAAGCTACTAATTTAATCCGAGAGACAACCTTCTCATAGCTATTCTTATCTAAAGTGGCGGCATCATGTAAAATCCCGTCAATTCTCAGCCTTACCTGTACCTCCTCATCTTCTGCCTCTATATGCACGTCTGATGCGTCCAATTTCAAGCCCGCACCGAGGATATAGGTCACTACATCAGTAGTCGACTCGGCCTCGTCTATCTTTTTTTGCAAAGAAGAAAAATCAGATAAGCTGGATTTTACCTCTTCTACTTTTTCCGGTTTTATCTCAATCTCCTTTCTCACCTCTTCTACTGTCGGTAGATCCTCGTATTTCTCGACCATACTCTGTAAGCTCCTCTGTGAGATAACATAAAGCTTAACTTTAGCTTGTGTCTCCTCTTTTAACTCTTTTTTGAGTTGTTTGACCTCTTTTGTGGTAGGATCGATAGCACCAATGCGCAAATTCTCGCCTTCATAATAAAAACTGACAGCCTTTGTCTCTTTCACTTGCTGTTGGTTCATTAGCTTGAGCGCATCCTGACTTACGGGAAAGTCGGTCAGATCTATATGAGGGAACCCTAATGATTTTGCTCTGCGTTTCGCTTTCCTCTCTTTCTCTTTGTGTTCTATCTCCTGCATCTTCTCTTCAAACTCTTTTTTTGTACTTTCAGAAGCTACATCTACATCACTTTCTTCGCTATTATTATCTCCATCATTATTTTGTTGATTGTCTACCAGGTCGTCTACAGAATCAAAGTCGGTCATAAGTTATTGCTCAAAATTATGAAGACCGGTTAAATGCTTGATACGGCTCAACAAGCCATGGTGGTGCATCTTCATAAACAGATAGGTCCAAGCTGAAGTGGTGAAAACCTTAAAAATACTACCAACAAAAGCAATGAAAACTACAAATATCAAAGTAGCCAGTACTACGCCGAGAGTATATAATGTTTGGCTGACCATAGTCACTGCTATCAACCATAAAAGTAAAGTAGGCATAAACAGTAAAAACACGGAAGCGAGGACTAAAAATACAAACGCAAAATTTAAAGCTAAGATCGTAGCACCAACCTCGATCGAGACCAACCAGTGGTCTACAAATAGCTGATAAGCTTTTTTGATAGAGTCAAGTACAGAATCTTCATCGACTACGATGAAACAGGCGGAGTATACCGCCAAAAAAGAAACTACCGCCCCCACAGCCAGAGCTAAAAAGAAAACAAGTGCAAATACAGCCGTGCCGACCCAAGGTGAGCTGGTCAAGGCAAAAAAAGTGCTGTAGCCAACTAATACCGCCAACCCAAAAATAATCGTTTTCTTAAACACATTCACAGCTAACAGACGCCAAAAGTGGTGTACTCCACTATGCCAAGCAGTATCGACATCAGGAAGCTTCTCTTCTTCTACAAACTGAGCTGCGGAATCGATCAATGCTCCTTGAGAAGAAACTGAAACAAAAACCAGCACGATACCAATTCCGCCAAATAAAACTAAAAACCACAACAAAAGCAACCAACCTTGCAGAGAAAAAGCCAGGCCATTTATTATCGTCGGGAAAGCAGAAATATTAATCGGGATCCAGCTTAAACTCCAAGAATATTCAGTGCCTATAAGTCCAACTTTAACGAAAAGATCAAACAGACCCATCTGTCCCAGCATAGCCGCGAATAGACCGAAAACCCACAGGACTTTATGGTGCCAAGCTAGGTTCCAGCTGACCTTAAGCGCCTTCCGATAAGTGGATTCTTTGAGCATAAAATTTATTTATCACAGTTTATTGGTGATATTATAACAAATAAACACAGCCACTTTCCAATGTAGCTCAACTTAAGGCTTAGCTCATAGCTTCGATAAACAAAAATAAGCTAATTAATCCAAGTTGTATAGCCGAGAGTATTTATCTTTCAGATAATCAATAAAGTGTTGTGGGTTTAGCTTTTCTCCCGATGCTTGTTTAGCCAGCTGCTTAGGTTTATAATATTTTCCGTGTATATGTATATTCTCTCGAAGCCAGCTCCTAAACCCCTCAAAATCCCCGTTTGATATTTTATCATCTAGATTATCTATTTTCTCTTGTGCGGTGCTATAAAACTGGGCTGCATACACCGTGCCCAGAGCATAGGTAGGAAAATAACCTATATTACCCAAGGACCAATGAATATCTTGGAGTACACCTGCTGAATCGTTTGGCACTTCGATCCCCAGGTAATCCTCCATCTTTTGGTTCCATAACTCAGGCATCTGCTCTACTTCTATTTCCTGTTCTATCAAGGCTTTCTCTAGCTCGAATCGCAAAATTATATGAAGATTGTAAGTCACCTCATCTGCCTTAACTCGGATTAGCCCCGGCTCCACCTTATTGATGGCTTTGTAAAAATCTTGATAAGTATAATCCTCCAGCTGCTCCGGAAATTTTTCTTCGAGCTTTGGATAAAAATACTGCCAAAACTCACTGCTGGAGCCGACCATAAGCTCCCAAATGCGGGATTGAGATTCGTGAATCCCCACTGACACCGCCTCTGCTAGAGGTGTACCGAAGTTCTCGGCCGGCAGTCCCTGCTCGTAGAGAGCATGCCCGGCCTCATGTATGGTCGAGAGAATAGACATCTGCAAATCATCTTCCTTAAACTTTGAAGTAAACCTCACATCAGAAGGATGTAAAGATAAAGTAAAAGGGTGTACACTCTCTTCCACTACTCCTCTCTGCAGTTCAAATCCCATCTCCTGTATAACCTCAGTTGAAAACTCCTTTTGCTGCTCAATAGAGAATTTTTGATCCAAAAGTCCATCCTCTATCTCGGTTTCCGACCGTTGTATCCGCTCTAAAAAAGGAACTAAAAAATCTTTCAACTCTGAAAATACCGACTCCAGCTCTGAAGTAATCATATAAGGCTCAAAGGTATCTAGAAGAGCATCATAGGGGGAATCTTCATATCCTACAAGATCAGCTTCTTTTCTTTTTAGCTTAATTATCTTCTCCAGATGCGGCTGAAAGATAGAAAAGTCCTGTTCCTGCTTAGCTTGCTTCCACGCCTCTTGTGCTTGAGAAGTGACCTCAGTCAACTGTTCTACAAACTCTGAGGACAGTTTTTGCTCCCGCTTAAACTCACGGCTAACTTCTCGGACTATTGCCTCCTCTTCATCTGACAGTTCACCTTGATCTAGAGCTTGTTTTGCTTCTTGCACGAGTTGTTCAAACTCCTCCGAGGTAAACTTTTGGTGAATTAACTTCGATAAATTAGAGGAGGCTTTAGATCTGGCATCAACTGCCGAGTCGGGCATATGTACTTCCTGGTCCCAATGCAAAAGAGTATTGGCTGAGTTTAGATAAGCAAGCTCTGACAGTTTACTTTTAAGTTCTTGTAGCCTTTCTTCTTCCATACTATCTTACCCCTACTAACTCACGAACATCCGAGATAGTATCTTCCGCAATCTCTTGGGCTTGCTCAGCGCCATCGATCAAAATTTCGGCTATCTCATCACGATCTTCGATAAGCTCTTCTCTTCTTTCTCGAAAATCAGCAAAATAGTCGGCTACAGCTTTGCTTACTTCTTGTTTTAGGTATCCATATTTAATATCACCTGACTTTTCTTTTTGCAGGTACTTGTCATAAGTCTCTTGGTCTCCGAACTTGTCTAATAACAGAAGTAGATTCTTAACTCCCGGAGCAATTTCTTCTCCTCCACCTTCCGTAGCCGTCACTGCTTTTTTTACTTTTTTCTCGACCACCTCAGGCGAGTCAGCCAGCTCTATCACATGATCATACCCTTTTGATTTGCTCATCTTGCTTTCTGGATCTTTTAGGCTTTTGACTCTCGGTGTTTCAGTCAGCTCAGGTTCAGGCTCAGGGAAGTAATCAGTATCGAAGCGATTATTAAAATTCCTAGCTATATCGCGAGTAAGCTCTAAGTGTTGGATCTGATCTTCTCCTACTGGAATAACCTCTCCTTTATAAAGCAAGATATCAGCAGCCATCAGTGCAGGATAAGTGAACAGCCCGGCATTAGGGTTCTCATCTGATTTAGATTTGTACTGAGTCATACGCTTTAGCTCCCCAACAGTAGTGACACAATTAAAGATCCAGGCAAGCTCAGTATGTGCCGGAACATGAGACTGTACAAAGAATAAAGACTTTTCCGGATCAATGCCGGCAGCAATATATTCAGCTGCCGTCTTATATATCTGGTCGTGCCTCTCTTCGGGTCCAAGCTCAGTAGTCAAACTATGGTAATCAGCAATGAAAAAAATACAATTAAAGTCTCCTGAATTCTGCAGTTTAACCCAGTTCTTCACCGCACCCAAATAATTGCCAATGTGCATATTACCGGTAGGTTTTACGCCCGATACTAAAGTTGGCTTATTTGACATATATTTATATTTACTATTAGGAATTATAGTTTATCTTTTTAAGTATTCACTGACAAGAAAGGATATGTTTTAAAATCGGGAGGGTGGGTTTCGAACCCACGACTGAATAAGTGCCGGATTTTCATTCCGACCCTTATTCCGAGCCCGGTACACCCTCTCATGTACCGCCTCCCGTTCGGTTTCTCTTCTTCAGAGTCTGGGCGTCTTCCAGGTTATATTCCCCCACTCTGGTTCGCAATATACTAAAAGCAACAGCGCCTGTGCCCAGCTTTTCACCAAGCTTATCAGCAATGGATCGAATATACGTACCGCTGGTTACACTGCAGCTAAACTTAAATATCCTTAGCTTCTCCTTTGCGTTTTCTTTAGCTAATCGCTTCCACCTCGAGATTATTTGTTTTTGTCTGAACTCACCTTCTACTGCTGACACCCTATTTACTACCTCTTCTATAATTTGCCCTATCTCCATTTGGTATGAGTCAATAGGGTTCAATTCCTTTACTTCTACTTGTTTTTTTGGGATCTCAATCTCATCTAATCGACCCTCTCTCGCCCACCAGAATAAGGGTTTGCCTTTAATTCGATAGGAAGAATAAGGTGGTAGCTGCTGAATAATCTCACCTCTAAACTCTTTTAGGTGCTTTTCTGCTTGCTCATCCATATTGTCAGGATACTGACTGATATTTAACGAATTCAGCAGCCCCATCACGTCATAAGTGTCTGTCGAAACCCCAAACAACACTTCAAACTCATACTCTTTATCTAGTTTTTGGTACTCCTGTTGCTTTTTATTTTCCTCGCCCACTAGACAAACCAGCAGACCTTCGGCCATAGGATCTAGACGGCCGGCATAGCTCATCTTTTTGTCTTGGTATTTTGTGTTTCTCTCTTTAAATCTCTCTATTGCCTGCAGTGGGGTAACACTCACCGGCTTGTCTAGTAAAATAACCTCTTTCATAAAAGATACTTATCAGTTAAGACAGTCAAATGGTCCTGTCTCTAATTTCTAATACAACCTGCCTACCATAATGAGGCCGTTGAAAAGCTCATATATTTCTAGAGGCGCAGGAAACCTTCCGAGACGAAGCCTTCAGCTTGTCCGGTCAGCGAGGTCCGGAAGGTGTTCGAACTGGTATTTTAAGATAGTATTTCAACGGTCTTATAATAGATAATGCTATGCCTCGATCACAACCGGCAGGATCATTGGACGCCTCTCCGTCTTCGAGTAGATAAAGTCACCGATTTTATTGCGGATATCGTTTTTAATCTGGTTGGTGTTGGTCCAGTTCTCAGGGTTTGATCTTTTTACCATTCTTTTAGCTTTGTGTCTGATATCTTCCACCAGCTCTTTGTTCTGCTTTAGGTAGACGAAACCTCTAGATATTATATCGGGATTTTGCACCAACTGCCCGCTCTTTGAGTACACTGTCACAATGACAACCACCATGCCGTCTTCAGCTAGCTTATTTCTATCACGCAGCACTATATCATGCGAGTCCGTAACACCAAGGCCGTCTACAAACACATACTCCGTATTTGCCTTCTCGTCAGCCATCTCCGCTTCACCATCTTTAAGCTCCAACATCTCACCATTGTCTAAAATAAATGTATTTTCTTCGGGGTACCCGTCTGATACAGCTACTTTTTTAGCTTCTTTGAGCATGTAGTGGTGGGCATAAACCGGGAGAAAATAATCCGGCTGAATCATATCTATCATCTCTCTAATATCATCTCTGGTCGCGTGACCGCTGACATGGACATCCATAATTTGATTGTGATACACGTTATCACACTTTCTATACATATTATCTTTCAACTTCTGAATCGTAATTTCATTGCCGGGAATGATGGAGGATGAGAATACTACCGTATCCTCCTTTTTTAGGTCCACGTACTTATGCCTTTCTTCTACCATCCTATTTAGAGCCGCATGTTCCTCGCCCTGAGCTCCGGTACACACCACCACTACATCCTGGTCCGGATAATCGTCTATATTGCGTATATTCTTCAAAATACCTTTATCAAACTCGATATAACCCAGCTCTCGTGCAATATTTACATTCTTACGCATGCTGTAACCATCCAAGAATACCTTCTTGCCCAGCTCTTGAGCCGAGTTCATAATCCACTTTATCCTCTCAATCTGAGAAGAAAAAGTTCCGATAATAGTCCTGCCCGGCGCTGTCTCCATTATCTCATATAGATTGTCATACATCTCTTCATAAGTTGTGCCATGTTCATGATGTACAGCACCCAAGCTCTCCAGCATAAGTATAGTCGGGCTGGGGTGATCTTGCAGGTGAGAATAATCCAAATTCGGCTCACCATCATCACTTCTATCCAGTGTCCAGTCTCCCGGGTGGATAACAGTGCCTTCCGGGGTCTCAAAAATAACCCCTACCGCATCCATTATCGAGTGTTCTACCTGAAAAAACTTAGTGGTAAACTTACCTAGATTAATAACTTGGTCTATGCTGTTTATCTGCAAGGTGTCGAGTTTACTTACCGCATCCTGGTCATGGTCTTTAATCTGCTCTTTAACCAACTCCAAAGTAAGGTCTCTGCCAATTGCTAACGGATAGTTTAGCTGTTCCATAATTACAGGTGCAGCACCTATATGATCCAAGTGTCCGTGAGAAAATACTACCCCTTTGATGTCATCTTCTCTACCTTTCAAATAATCCACATTAGGTACGATATAATCCACACCCGGCATCTCTTCTTCTGGAAACTGCATGCCAACGTCTAAAATAACGATATCGCCCTCATACTCAAAAACTGTCATATTACGCCCTACTTCTTCTTGGCCGCCGAGAGGGATTATTTTTAACTTATCATCTTTGGTAGCTCCTGAACTACTTGATTTGTACTTTGCACTATTACGTTTGATGTGATTAGAACTCATAGAGTCTGTATGATTAATGTATTAAACAGAGAAAAACACCACTCCAAAGAGGGTATTTATTCCAATCACTGCTATACTCTTATTTAAAAACAGAGAGTACAACAGTCAGTGGATTAAATACCTGGAAAATGCCACTCGCTTTCTGTCTCCAAATACCACTCAGTGACATTGGAAAACCTGTCTTCCAGAGAGTAGATACCTGATAGGTCAAAACCTTTTACCCGTGTCGACTGAGCATAGGTATAGATGGGTCTATACAAGAAAACAGCCGGCTTATCCTCTCTTATAATTTGTTGAAATTCCTGATAGTTCTTAGCTATTTTCTGTGTGCTTGTAGCTTGCCTAGCTTCAGATAAAAGTTTATCAACCTTTTCATTCTCATACATAGACAAGTTCAACCCCGGATGTTTAGTCTGGCTAGAGTGCCAAAATGGAAACTGATCACCATTGCCTCCTATGACCACACCGTATAAGAGTGCATCGTAGGTGCGGTTTTTAATAATTCTCTGAGACATCTCGCTTGAGCCCACAAATCTCAAATCAACTCTGATACCCAGCTCAGCCATAAAGCTTTTTATTACTTTAGCCGATTGCTTATACTCTTTTGACCTTAGAGTAGTAATCTCAAAGTCTAGTATCTCTCCGTCTTCGCTTTTTCTATAGAAGGTCTGTGGGCTATCTAGCTCTTGGTCTATAGTTTCTCGTACACCATTGATTTTTTCTTTGTTCGGCTCTATCTCTTCTTCCATATAGGTCTTCTCACTCAAATACTGATCTTGAAGGTTGATAGTATCATATACCACTCCCTCACCTTCATCAGATAAAAATTTCACAAACACCCACTTCTCTCCGTTGCCGGGGGTCAGCTTCCAGTCCATATTCTTTTTGAAATCTCTAGCCTTATTGTTTTCAAAATCAGTATCATTGGAAATTATCACCTTGTCCGTAGAAGTACCCTGAAGTGTCAAGGTGACATTCCGGTCGCTAGTTGAGGCTGTTCTGTTTTCCACCTGTACCCCCTTTTCATAATCCGTGCCGTCACCTGTATATTGCTCTTCTATTTGAGGATCTGTTTCTCTATAGAAAGATTCCAAGGTGCTTGAGCTGGCACTCCCTTCCAGTCCCCGCTCTTCTATCAAATCCATTTTTCTAAGGCTTTTATACTCCTTTTTATCGATACGACTAAAGTTGCTTTTTAATAGTTCGTTTGCTTTCTTTATGTTGTGTTCACTGCTAGTCACTTCAGTATATCCGGTAAAACCAGGTAATACAGGTCCACCTATAATCTCGCCCCTGCCATCGAGAGCCTCCTGGAGTATCCTATCCTTATCTATAGCTAAACTGGCCGCTGTTCTTACAGCCTTGTTCTCCAAAAACTCAGAGTCGTTGTTAAAAAATAGTGCCGTGTACTGAGGTGGATCCAGTTTGTAAGAATTTATATGCTTCTTATCCACCTTATCCCTTTTATTTGAAGGAACGAACCTCAGACCATCTATTGACTGCTCCTGTAATGCTTGAATAGAACCATTGTTACCGCCATAGCTGCGGAAGAACTGAAAAGTCAGGGTCTGTATATGAGGGGGTTGACGATAAAAATCCTTGTTGCGTTTCAAGGAGTACTTATAGATGTAGCCTGAGTTATCTTTTGCTAAATTTTTAAACTGAAATGGACCGGTACCTATAGGCTGTAAATTCTTCTGGGTAAGACGCATCCTTTTTGAAGATATGTCGGACCAAACATGCTTCGGGAGGATTCCTACTGTCAAATCATGTAGGAAAAAAGCATAAGGTTGGTCCAGTTTAAATTGAACCTTATACTCTCCTGTCTTCTCCACTTCTACATTTTTAAAGGTCACATACCTCGGGCTATTTATGCTCTTATCCTTTATCTTCCGGTAAGTAAAAACAACATCTTCAGCAGTTAACGTTTCTCCATCGTGCCATTTTACCCCTTTTTTCAGCTCAAAAGTATAGACAGTTCCATCCTCGCTGACCTTATAGTTTTCGGCTAAATCCAAAACTAAATTCTGATTCTTATCATATCTCACCAGACCGGAATAAACGAGCTTAGCAATGTCTTTGTCTACATTATTTAAGCTGGAAAAGAGAGGGTTTATCAGCTGTGGAGATCCCACTACTCCCTCTACGTATTCACCCCCTACTGCAGGTACGGTCTTTCTATAATCTGCAGTCCAAACTACACTACCCCACAGCAACCCTACCAACAGCAATAAAATGCTTAGGTTAAAAAGCTGCTTTTCTTTCGGGGAAAATACCGACTTAATATGTTTTATTTGCTGCCAAGAAGGAAATTTTTTACCTCTTATCTTTTTAAGCAACTGCTGATTTATACGAGTCGACTTAGTTTTTTCACCTTTCAGTGAGGCAAATTTCTCCTTGACGAAGTCTATAAATTTTTGAAACACAAAAAATTACTAAGAAACAATCTCTTTTGAGTATACTAAATAATGACTATAAGTAAAGAAATGCTAAAGAAAAGTATGGAAACAATTATAGTTATATTATAAAGAGTTTTTTCTATACCTCTGCGTGTCGTCTTGAAACCCCCGCCGGTATCGCCGAACCCGGCACCCATACCAGCTCCCTGCTGCTGTAGTAAGATCGTAATTGTCATTACTACTGCCAAAACAAGTTGTGCTACTCTGAGAATGGACTCAATCATAAGAGTTATTAATACTAGGGTAAATGATAACTTAGCTGTAGAAGTTTGTCAAGGTGCTGTGCTAGCTAAAGCAGCATACAGCCCTGTCTTGATATCGAGCAATCTCATATCTTTATATTATTAGCATACTACTCCTAACACAAGACCGTAGATATACTATCCTAAGTAGAGACCAAACAACTTCCGAGTCTCGCGGCCCGTTTAGATGAAAGCTTCAACTCGGTAAGTACTATGCACCTTTAGTAAAATATAATTTTAACGGCCTTAATAAACTACTTGCTAAACCCAACTCTGTCGGATACAATTATATTAATAAAATAAGTGGTTAGTCACAAATAAAAAACTTATTATCACTCGGCTTGCAAGAGTGATAATTAACTGTTATCATATAAGTAGTACAAATTAACCAAACCATTATGCCAAACCAAAAATGTGACGTATGCCAAAAAAGGCCGGTAACAAAACAAATAGCCGTAATCCAAAACGGAACCAAGAAAAGATTAAACCTCTGCAAGGAGGACTACTACAAATACAAGCAACAGCAAAGCAGCTCTCCTTTTGACCAGCTGTTCTCAGGGAGTTCTCTATTCGATGAGTTCTTCAATCAGGCTCAAGATATGGGCAGCCTATCCTCTGAGATGGGATACCCCTTTGAAAGGCAAAGAGAGTCCACTAATATCTCTGAGTATTTCTCCGACCAAACCAAAGAGCTTATCCAAGAGGCGGCCCGTGAAGCTGTCGATTTTGGCCGAGAAGAAGTGGATACAGAACACTTGCTGTATGTAATTAGTAAAAATGAAGTGGTTGAGAAGATCTTAGAACAGATGGATATAGACACCAAAGACCTTAGAAAACACATCGAAGAAAATGCACCAAAAGGAGACAAAGACTTTGAAAGCGGAGAAAAGGTAAATGTTTCCGTCTCTCCACGAATTAAAAACGTACTGGAGCAAGCTTTTCAGGTGGCCCGCAGTATGGAACACAGCTACATAGGCCCGGAGCATCTACTGATAGGTCTTGCCGAAGAAGATGAAGGTCTGGCCGGAAACCTATTAAACAAGTACGGAGTAACACCAGAATCACTAAGACAACAGACAGTAAATGTGGTCGGAAAAGGCGCTGAAGAAGGAGAGGTTGATGAGTTTTCAGATACCCCTACCCTAGATAAATATGTACGAGATCTAAGTAAGCTGGCAAAAGAGGGGCAGCTGGATCCTGTAATAGGGAGATTTGATGAGATCGAAACAACTATCGAGATACTTTCGAGAAGGACCAAAAATAATCCCGTACTGATAGGAGAGGCCGGCGTCGGTAAAACAGCCATAGTAGAAGGTCTCGCCCAAAGGATAGAAAATGAAGAGGTGCCCGAAGCTCTCGAAGGCAAACGAGTAGTAGAGCTGAGTATTAACTCACTGGTGGCCGGATCAAAATACCGAGGAGAGTTCGAAGAAAGAATTGAGAAGGTGGTAGACGAGATCAAAGATCATAAAGATGAGCTGATAGTATTCGTGGATGAGCTACACACAATAGTCGGCTCTGGCAGTTCACAAGAAGAAGGTGGTCTCGATGTAGCAAATGTATTAAAACCAGCTCTAGCTAGGGGTGAGCTGAATGTTATCGGTGCCACCACCTTAGACGAATACCAAAAACACATAGAAGACGATGCCGCGCTTGAGAGAAGATTCCAGCCCGTCCTTATTGATGAGCCTACAATCGAGCAAACTATAGAAATCCTAAGAGGCTTAAGAGACAGATACGAAGCTCACCACAAGATAAAAATAACCGATGAAGCTATAAACGCAGCTGCCGATATGTCAGATAGATATATCACGGATCGGTTCCTGCCTGATAAAGCTATCGATCTGATAGACCAAGCCTCTGCTCGTGTGCGCCTCTCTTCTAGCACCAGGCCAAAAGAGATCCAAGAGATAGATGAGAAGCTTGAGCGGCTTGAGCGAGAACATGACTACGCTGAATCTCATGATAATGTTGAGAAGGCAGAAGAGCTAAAAGAAGAGATAGAACAACTAAAAGAAGAGCGAGAGCAAAAAGAACAAGAATGGCAAGAAGAACAAAGCACCACCTCAGGAGAAGTTACAAAAGAAGACGTAATGGAGGTTGTATCTAAAATTACCGGTATCCCCGTAGCTAAGCTTACTGAGACAGAGAAAGAGAAGCTACTTAAATTAGAAGAAAAACTACATGAGCGAGTAGTTGGCCAAGAGCACGCAGTTCAGTCCGTCTCCGATGCTGTTCGCAGATCCTCAGCCGGGCTTTCCGAGGAGAATAAACCTATCGCAACTCTGATGTTTTTGGGGCCGACCGGTGTCGGAAAGACAGAGCTAGCCAAATCACTAGCTTGGGCGGTCTTTGGAGATGAGGAAGCGATGACCAGAATAGATATGTCAGAATATATGGAAAAACACTCCGTCTCTCGTCTCGTAGGTTCTCCACCCGGCTATGTGGGCCACGAAGAAGGTGGACAACTGACTGAAACTGTGAGGAGAAACCCTTATTCAGTAATACTTCTCGATGAACTGGAGAAAGCACACCCCGAAGTGCACAATATGCTGCTGCAAATATTTGACGATGGTCGCCTGACCGACAGTAAAGGCCGAGTAGTAGACTTCTCCAACACCATCATAATCTCTACCAGCAACGTCGGCTCCGATATCATCCAAGAACAGCTGGAAGGTAAGGAAAAATCCAGCGAAAACATAGAAGAAGTAGAGGATGATGTAATGGCTCGGCTAAAGAAACACTTCAAACCAGAATTTTTAAACCGAATCGATGAAGTCATAGTATTCCATGCACTTACAAAAGAGCAGATGGAGCCTATCGTAGAAATTCAACTAGAGCGAGTAAAACAAACTGCCAAAGGGCAGGATGTAGAGATAGAATTTACCGAGAATATTATAGAACATTTAGCGGATATAGGGTACAAACCGGAGTTCGGAGCACGAGAGCTAAACAGAGTAATAAGAGATGAGGTTCAGAATGATCTAGCCAAAAAGCTGCTTAGTGGTGATGTAAAAGAGGGAGACAAAGTAAAAGTAGATTATGATCAGAAAAAAGAAGAAACAGTCTTTGAAGTTTCAGGATAATTGACAAGTGAAACCAAAAATGCTACAATTCTTTCCGTTAAATGTAAGATAAAATCATGCAAGAGAATACACATCCGGAAACACACCCCGTAATATTTAGAGACACCTCGAACGATGAGGAGTTCAAAACTCAATCAACTCTAACCTCAGAAGAAACTAAGACAGTTGACGGAACTGAGTATTATGTTATCGATATCGAGGTCTCCTCTGCTTCACACCCGTTTTATACCGGCGAACAAAGGTTCGTAGATACAGAAGGTCAGGTCGATAAGTTCAAAGCAAAGATGGAGAAAGTAGAAGAAAAGCAACAACAAGAAAAACAAAAAACAAAAGAGAAAGATGGACAAGAAGAAGACGAACAACAAGAAGGACCGAAGGATCTAAAAGATCTAAAAGAAGCAGTACAAGAACAAGATGAAACACCACAAGAACAGCAAGATGAAGCTCAACAGACAGAAGATGATATAGATTATGAACAAATAGTCTCTCAAAACATCCCGGAAGTAAAGTCAGCAGTAAAAAATAAAGATCTGAACTTCGAGCAAGTACTGGCTGCAGAAAAAAACAACAAAGACCGAAAGACACTTAAATCTTGGCTAAAAGACAAGTCTGAGTCCGACAATTAGAAAAGTACCAGCTCCCGACAAGCCAGCTTAGTAGGCTGGCGTCTTTTTATTTAATAAACCCTTAGAT
>JBDGRJ010000045.1:0-3379 GCA_042218115.1 Minisyncoccia bacterium
TGTAATCTCTTCTGGCGAGACCGAATCATTTACCTTTACTGCACCTAAGAGCGGAACCTTAAACCTGGAGTTTGAGTGTACGGTTCCTGGACACGCTCAGTCAGGCATGGTCGGAGAGATAGATGTGCAATAATCAGCTCAAATGAAGTTTTATCAGGAAGCTGCAAGGAAAGTAATAGACCACTTCAGCACTGATGTAGATCAGGGTTTGAGTGCAACGGAGGCGGAGAATAGGCTAGAGAAGTACGGACTAAATGAGATCGAAGAAAAAAGGGGTGTAAACCCCTTTTTTATTTTCCTCAAGCAGTTCAAGAGTCCGATAGTTTGGATTTTGATTATTGCTATGATTATTGCTTTTGTGGTTGGGGAGATGACCGATATGTATGTGATCGGCACGATCGTGTTTTTGAATGCTGTATTGGGGTTTATTCAGGAGTATAGGGCAGAAAAAGCGATACAAAAACTCAAAGAAATAGTATCACTGGAGGCCCAGGTAATTAGAGATGGCGAGCAGCAGGAGATAAAAGCTTCTAAATTAGTACCGGGTGATATATTAATTCTTAATACCGGCACCAGAGTTCCGGCTGATTGTAGAATTATAGAACAAACTAACTTACAGACCCAAGAGGCCGCTCTCACAGGGGAAAGTACAACTGTATCAAAGGATAGTAAGGCAATAAAAGATGATAAAGAAGTTGCCGATCAGACGAATATGATGTTTTCGGGTACAAATGTGGTGAAAGGCAGAGCTAAAGCGGTGGTAGTACGTACCGGTATGGACACTGAGTTGGGTCAGATTGCCGAGATGGTTCAGAGCGGAGAAAATACCATGACCCCCCTTCAGGAGAAAATGAAGAGTGTAGCTACTAAGCTTGGTTTTATCGGAGTAGCGGTTGCAGTAGTAGTGCTTGCGGCTGGTTTGACCCTGCATAGTCAGCCGCTCGAGGAGATGTTGTTGGTTGCTATTGCTTTATCTGTCGCTGTTATTCCCGAGGGGCTTCCCGCTGTGATTACTCTATCATTGTCTATGGGGGTCCAAAGGATGATAAAGAAAAATGCTTTAGTCCGCAGACTGCCCAGTGTAGAAACTTTAGGTTCTGCCAGTGTGGTCTGTACCGATAAGACCGGAACCTTGACTCATAATGAGATGACGATAACCAAGGTTTTTGCCAACGGAGAGACGGTGGATGTTTCCGGCTCCGGGTATAAACCCGAGGGTGAGTTTAGACGAGACCCCGACAGCTTTAAACGTTTGCTTGAGGCCGGTGTATTAAACAATAATTCCAAGATTAAACGAGAGGGGGGCAGCTTTGAAGTATACGGAGACCCTACAGAGGCTTCTCTTTTGGTTTCAGCTCAAAAGGCCGGGCTGGATATTGAACAAATACAGAACCAGGAAAGACTAGATGAGATTGAATTCAGCTCGGAAAGGAAAATGATGACTACTATCAATAAAGCCGAGGATAAAAAAGTAGCATACACCAAGGGAGCCCTAGAAGAGGTATTAGCTCGGTGTGATAGGATCTTAGATAATGGTGAGCTGAGGGATATGACGGACAAAGACAGAGAACAAATCAAGCATGCCAACAAAGAAATGACCGATGATGCGCTTAGGGTTTTGGCTTTTGGATACAAGGAGTTGGAATCTTATGAAAATAAAGACGACAAAGAGATAGAGAACGACCTTGTTTTTCTGGGGCTTCAGGGCATGATAGACCCACCCAGAGCAGAAGCAAAAGAGGCAATAAAACATTGTGAACAAGCCGGAATAGAGGTGAAAATGATAACCGGAGATCATCTAAGGACTGCTAAAGCTATAGGTGAAAAAATAGGGCTTACCGGCGGCAGTATCGAAGGTTCTGATCTTAAAGATTTGACTGATGAACAGCTGAGAGACAAGGTAAAGCCAACATCGGTTTTTGCCCGAGTCAACCCCAAAGATAAACTAAAAATAATAAAAGGATTAAAGCAAAATGATGAGATAGTAGCAATGACGGGCGATGGAGTAAATGATGCTCCGGCACTCAAACAAGCCGATCTGGGAGTTGCAATGGGTATCTCCGGTACTGATGTCAGCAAAGAGGCCAGCGATATGATATTGGCAGACGATAATTTTGCTACCATTGAGAAAGCAATAGAGGAAGGCAGGCGAATTTATGGCAATATCAAAAAGTTTTTAGCCTATCTTTTGAGTGGCAATATTGTAGAGGTGCTGGTGGTGGTTTTTTCTATAATGGTCGGATACCCACTTCCAATTACAGCAATTCAAATTTTATGGATAAATCTAGTTACGGACGGTCTTCCGGCCTTAGCCCTGGGTACTGAGGAGGCGGAGCCGGGGATAATGTCCAAAAAGCCTCGTAGTCAATCAGAAAGTATATTTAAAAACTTGTCTCCATATCTTTTAATCTACCCGATAGTGATATCAGCGATAGCTATGTGGGTGTTTTCTGAATATGTGGGTACAAATGAGGTTTTAGCACGCAGTTTGATATTTACAATGTTGGTATTTGTGGAGTTATTTGAGGCTTTTGCTTGTAGATCGGTGGGTAAGAGTGTATTTTCTCTAGGTTTGTTTACAAATAGTTGGTTGCTTTTGGCTGTAGGAGGCTCTGCCTTGCTGCAGATAGCAATAATTTATACCCCCTTTTTACAAAATATCTTCGAGGTAGCTCCCCTTGGAGCTACAGAGTGGTTGATGGTAATAGCCTCTGCTTTGTTTAGCTTCTTTGTGTTGGAGTTTAGTAAATGGGTAAAGAGGGGTTAGTTTTTGTCGTGTTTGACCGAATAGATCCAGTAACCTCACTACGAGATTGGAGCTATATTTACCTTTTGGTTGGGCATAGCGAACCCTGATGATCCTGGTATACTTGTTGCTGGAGCGTGATTTTGGGTTCAGCCTTATTTCTAAATTTAAAAATTTCATAAACAAAAGGATTCAAGGTGAAAATAAGAAATCAACTTTAATCGGATTCGGAGTAGCTTATGCGGCAGGCGGACTAAGCTGTTTTTTGCCTGTATTTTTACCCTCTAGGTCGCAAGTGGTTAAAACTAAAGACTTAAAAAAGCTGACTCTTAAAATAGAAGGAATGTATTGCGTGGGTTGTGAAAGATCAATAGAAGGGTCCGTCGGCTCTCTGCAGGGTGTGAAAAAAGTGGATGCTGACCTGCAATCCAACTCGGGTATTGTGGTCTACAATTCACAAAAAATAGACAAAAAGAAAATTGTGAACAATTCTATCTTTGATGTCTATCCGGCCAAAATTAGAAAGGTTCAAAAGTATAAAAAATAGAAGACAAACTACCCGAAAAATCAAGGTTCTAGGTAGTAGTATTTTTGAGGGTAGCGATACCAAAAAATTAATTTAACATACGTGTT
>JBDGRJ010000046.1:0-2969 GCA_042218115.1 Minisyncoccia bacterium
TTACTTCGATAAAATTTAGAGATTTTTCTTGATTGTCTTGGTAGGCTGCTATTATGTCAATCTCTCCGGCACGGGTGTGATAATTTCTTTCTACTATTGTATATCCACGTTGTTGTAGGTACTTACAGGCTCGTTTTTCTCCCCACTCCCCTATATCTTTTGTAGAGGGTTTTTTATTCATGACGAAAAAATACTACACCCTGATGGTAATCCCCCATATTAAACTCTTCTTGAATAGTAAAGCCTAATTCCTGACCTATGTCTTTTACTTTTTCAAAATTAACGTACTCACCCTCATTGGGACCAAAATTTATACTCTTATCAGCCCAGTCTACCACCACAAAACGCGACTTTTCAGCTAACAGGCGATTGCATTCCTTCATTATCGCATTTCTATCTTTGGACTGACACAAGGTATTGATTAGGTAACCGACATCGAGGCTGCTTTCGGGAATAGAAGTGCAGCCTACTTGCTCTAAATCTGCCCAAACAGTGTGAATATTATCTATATTATTCATCTTAGCCCGTTTTCGTACCACTTTTAGTACACCCTTCAGAATATCCACTGCATAAATCACACCACCCTCTCCGATGATCTCAGAAGCAGGAAAGATAATATGGCCCGTCCTACCACACCCAAAGTCCGCTATATGCATACCTTGCTGTATCTGCCCCTTACGAAACAATTTTTGCGGGTCCATCATGTGGTTTCCGCGATGATAGTTCATATTATTGTGCTAATCCTCCAAATAGACCTCCGAAAATACCCAGAATAATGTCGCTTAACATTCCCGTCATCGCCAACAAAGATACAAAAATAATAGCTATACCTATTAAATTATAGAGTAGTCTGGAGCCGCCGCTGGTGCCTAGATTTTGCTCCGCCCAACGGTTGCGACCAAAGTTTCTTATGATCCAGTCGGTATAGATTACGATCAGAGAGCCAAGCACAATCCCCGCCAGACCCCACAAGACATTTGCCATAAATAGAGATTAAATTTATCTTTGTTTATTATATAACACTAAAGACCGGGAGCAAAGTGTAAAATAAAAAAAGCCCCGGCCTGGGGCTAATTTTTCTGAAACTAAGTGAGTTATTCTACCGCCTCTTCCTTCTGTTCAGTCTCCTGTTCATCGAGCCTCTTGTCATAGTCTCTCAGATAATAAGGCTGAGATTGTTTCACTTCCATGTTTCTGACTATTTTAATCTCTTCTATAATAGGAGAATAAATCGGGAATATCTTCTCTACACCTACTCCACTTACTTCTTTTCTGATGGTCATAGTAGCACCTTTTTCTGTCCCGTGTTTTCTGGAGATAACCATACCTTCAAAGATTTGGGTTCTTTCATTCTCGTTTCCATATGCATCCTGCTCGTGGATTCTCTGCTTTAATCGCACGACCATTCCCGGTTCAATTTTGTCTCTGATATTATCTTCTGACATAAAATTGCTGAATACTTGATTAATACGAGGGCATTGTAAGAAAAAAAGACAGCTGTGTCAACCTGCTACTTGTAATGTATGTACTCCTGGGGACACTCATTGGTAATAATCTCCAGCACGTCCTCTACAGCCCGGTCCAGCTTTCCCTGAGCATTTTCTACCTTATAATCAAACAAACCTGTATTTTCAAACCAGCCCTGAGCATATTTAATACGATCTTGTACAAACTCATCTGAAGAGGTGCCTCTTTCTTGAATCCTTTTGGCTAAATTTTCTTTCGAGGTATATATCATAATCGCTATAATACCCTCCAACTTCTCCCTGTAGGTCTCGACCCCCTTGTAATCCACCTTTAACACTCCTACCGCATCTGCTGATGCTACTCTCTGAAGTTCTTTTAGTGTGGTGCCATAGAGGTTCCCATTATCTTGTTCTGCGTACTCAAAAAAGTCATCTTCTTCAACTCGGGCTTCAAACTCTTCTTTTGAGATAAAATGATAATCCTCACCATCCACTTCGTTTGGTCTCTGGTCACGGCTGGTAGTAGTGATTACTCGTTCTATCTCGATTTCTTCTGATAGCCCTTCAATAATGCTGTCCTCACCTGCTCCTGAGGGGCCGGATAAAATAAAAAGAGAGTCAGTGTTGATATCAGCCATAGCCTAAATTAAGAATAGTATACAGTCTCATAGTATCCTCAATTGTAACTAAATAAGCGCTTTCATTCAAGCTTAAGTGTGTCTACAGATTCGATGAAGCTTGCTCGTGCTGCGATAAGTGAAGTCTTTACCAAATAGAGAGGTGTGTAAGGCGTGAACCTCGGTCTCGACCCACTTTAATAGTTTAGCTAATAATTTTTTTGAAATCTGTTTGGCTTTTTGAGTGTGGAATTCCAGCTTCTCTTTGTGTACATACCACCAAACTAAAGACTTGTAGCTGTATTGAATAAGTCGTGACTGCTCCGACAATTGATAGAGCTTATACATCCTATCAGTGCTCAAAAGATCCAGCTGATCTGCATCCTGAAGAATTGACATTAATTTTCTGGAATCCTTAGTAAGTAGAATCTTGCTAATCAAAGAACCATCACCCAAATTACTACAGAAAATTATCCTGGTAGAGATACCGACCACATTGCCGAACAAACCGTTCTTTATCGTAAAAAACCACAAAGTCAAAGCAGACAACAGATCATCGAAAAAATAAGAAACCACCAGAAAAGATGGCCTGCCATTTATAGTTCGGCCGATATCATGCCACCAAGCAGCTAACAAAAGAGCTTGTTTTTGTTTTTTATTAAAACAATCATATCCTGACAAAATTTCTTTAGTGTGGCCTGCCACACGTTTTACATGCTCGAGATCATGCACCGGGTCATCACTAGCCTCCATTCTGGATTTAGCTATATTTTTCAAGTGTTTTATTTTTTCTTTCATAGTAAGTTTGAGTATAGCATAATAATCAAGTCATGTAACCCTTGATTTAGTTCCTTTTTATTGCTAAAATATGCAAGAAGTAAAATTG
>JBDGRJ010000047.1:0-2977 GCA_042218115.1 Minisyncoccia bacterium
CACCGCTGTTGTGTCTTATGATTCTACCATACTGATCAGGGTTCTCTAGCTTAGTACTGAGTAAGGTCAATACCGAGTCAGAGCTGGTATGGTGTTCTATAAGGGATTGCAAGGTGTCAGGCTTATAGAAAGCACTGTCATCTCCCCCTAAAACTAACACTTCATCAATATTTTCTGGAAGTTTTTTCATGCCCAAAAAAGCAGCGTGAGCAGTTCCTAGCTGCTCATCTTGGTCAGCAAAACTAACTCGGCCGTTAAAGTATTTTTTTACTTTATGTTTTTGAAACCCCACAACCATCATTATATCACGAGATGAGAAGCCGGCTTGCTCTAAGTTCTCTACTGTATGATCCACCATCGGCTTTCCGTTCAGCTTCAACATCACCTTCGGTATTTCTTCACAGTTTAGACGAGTACCTTTGCCGGCTGCTAAAATCACAGCAGCCACATTACTACCATTAGTCTTCATAGTTATGTTTGAATTTATCTAATAGTTGTTTGAGTTGTTCCGAATAAGTTATTACCCTCTGGGGATACTGCTCCTTTAATCGCTTAAAATCTTCATCTTGATACCGATCATCCCGAGGCTCACGTCTAAGCATAGCCAGCAAATCAGGGAAATCACTCAAAATATCACCAGTTTCGTCCGGTTTATCATTTACAAATAAGGTCTCACTGCCCGTAAAATCATCACCAAATAACTGCCTTAAAAATCTTTGTTTGCCTCCATTTGTGGAGTTGGTGTATACGATATTATCTTCAGGCATAAAATCCTTAATACCCGATTGTTGTACTTTTTCCTCCTGCCAGTCCTTTTGTCCCAAGCTCAGGACATAGGTCTCCAAACCTTCAGATAAGCAATATTTTAAAAACTCAGCTGCGTAAGGAAGCAGACCGTCGCCACCTTTCAGCTCCGTTATAATCTCTGATACCTGGTCAGATTTAAACTCTTTATCATCTTCATTCACCCGTTCACGTAATACTTTCATATAACTTGAGAGGCTCATTATAATTTTTTCATTTTCTGTTCTGGCTTTTTTATATATTTGTCTAGCCTCATCATGAGAATAACCATGAATCTCTGCCATTTTATATAAATTTTGCTTCTTAGTTTCTGTATCAAAAAGTGTATTATCAAAATCAAAGACTATTTTTTCTATATGAGACAGATCTGACATATTTAATTGTGGTTAATTAAGTTTGCCCTGACGGGCCTTGCTTACCTTCTTTGCTCTTTGTAAAAAAGCTTCTTGAGCTTTGGCTACATTCTCTTCTTTACCCTTCCAAGCCTCCAAAGCTTCACGCTGGAGAGCTCTGCCATAGGAAAAGCTTAGTTCCCATGGCTCGTCTTGTCGTTCTTTATTGATAAAGTCAAGGTTCTTTGTTGCTCTTTGAGCGGTTTGACCACCGGATAAAAAAACAATCCCGGATACTTCCTCGGGTACGGTTTCTCGTAAGCACTTTAGCGTATATTCAGCGACCTCACTTGGCTTGGATTGCTTTTCAGCTTCGCTGCCTGCTAAAACCATATTGGTCTTGAGTAATATTCCGCTAAGATCAACTTTTTGGCTTTCCAGCTCAGAGAATACTTTCTGTAAGGTCTCTTTGGTTGCACGATAACATACTTCTATTGAGTGATCACCCTCCATAACGACCTCCGGCTCTACAATGGGCATTACACTGGAATCTTGACATAAAGCTGCATATCTAGCTAGGGCATGAGCATCAAGATGAATGTCATAATCCGTAGGCAGATCTTTCTCCTCATCAATATACATTGCACCTCTCCACTTAGCAAATTTAGCCCCAAGATCCTTATATTCTTCCAGTCGATCCCTAAGGCCATCCAGACCCTCAGTAACCTTTTCTTTTTTTGAAAATGGGACGGAGATTTTACCTTTGTCTACTTTAATACCGGGTATTATACCCCTATCAGACAACAAATCGGGAAAATTTTTACCTTCATCAGTAGACTGCCTAATAGTTTCATCGAACATTATCGCACCGCTAATGTAGTGTTCGATGCCTTCAGTGGTGTATAAAAACTGCCGCCACCTTCTGCGTGTCTCCGGGCTAGACTCCACCCCGATCGACTCTAGCCTCTCTGTAGCTGTAGAGGTACTTTCATCCGAAGCCAGTATCCCTTTTTCAGGGGCTACTAGTTTTTCAGCTATGTCCTGCAAATTTTTCATTAATTTTATTTTAGATCATGGTGAACCAGAACCTGCTCCCAAAGTTCATCCACTTCTTCTTCTATGCTAATATCATTCCGGTGCTCTCTGTACCACCTCTCAAAAGCAACCTTGAGCTCGCTTTCATCTGTGGACCCCTCTAGGGAATCTTCTAGCTTTGCATATTTGTCCTGATGGGACATAGCTAGATCCTGTTCTATCTCTTCGAATCTTTTCTGAATATAGCTTAAAACCGCTTTTTTAAGTTGTTCATGGGAGTCTTCATCACTCATGGAGTAGTATAAAATCTATGTGTCAACACTATAACATAAAACAAAAACATTGCAATAATACGCAAGAAGCTTGTATTAATAGATTCTATTGAAATGAGCTAAAGCATCAAAGGCTTTACTATGCTTAAATAAAAAAACTTTAGTCTACCCCTAGAATGGGTATTTTACTAAACTCATAAGACTACAACCCCAATGTTGGAATCTTATAAAATCAACTAAAGACTATGGCTATCTAGTTTGCATGTGAAAATAAAAAAAGCTGAATGCAGTACCTAGGCGGCGACCTACTTTCGCGATGAGCTATCATCGGCGCTGGCAGACTTAACTTCCGTGGTCGGAATGGGAACGGGTGTAACCCTGCCGCAAGTGCCACCTAGATACTACATTCAGCTACATTGAGCACGACTAAATGTTCTCGGGTACGCTCAGGTACTTAGTACACCTCGGCTCAATCTCTCTCGAGACTTACACCTGGTGCCTATCAACGTCCTGGTCTCGGACGACCTTCAAATG
>JBDGRJ010000048.1:0-3768 GCA_042218115.1 Minisyncoccia bacterium
GGGCTGTCATGTTATGTATGAATAAACCTCCTTGGAGTAAGTCTATGCCGTCAGTGGATAGTATAACAAAGTGTCATCATAGTATCAATGATAGACTTGACAAAACTATCTAATAATGTTATTTTGTAGTGTGTTTTATTAAGTTTAGCCAAAACTTAAATTAATTATATGCAAAAAAATAAAACTATAATTACAACTATATTAATCTTGGTTATCATAACAGGGGTATTCTTTTGGGTCGATAATAATGGACCCCAAAGCACCAAAAACAATCAAAAACAAACTAAAATAAAAATCTCTTACCTTCCCATAGCCCAAAGTCTCCCTTTTTATATAGCCCTAGAAAAGGGATATTTTGAGGATGAGGGTCTGAAGGTAAAACCAATAAGGATGGGCAATCCCAACCAAATTGTAAACTCTTTAATTTCAGGCCAAACACCAATTTCAGCTTCTGCCGCTACAGGTATAGCAGGCATAGCTGAGACAAAAAAACCAGATAGTATACGCATATTTATGCTCACAGGTGGAAATAAAAAAGTGGAGAATGATGCTATATTAGTAAAAAAAGACAGTGACATATCATCTATCAAAGACCTGAAAGGAAAAAAGATGGGTATACTACCCAGCCGACAATGGAGAACAATAGCCAAACACATCTTATCTGAAAATGACCTGAAGGCAGGCAAAGATGTAAAGCTGGTTAAACTAAAACCAGGAAATCAACCGTCTGCTTTAGCTTCAGGGCAGATAGATGCACTGCTTGGGGTTCAGCCGGCTCCTACCATAGTTAAAACTAAAGGAATAGGAAAAAGTATACTAAACTACGCTACAGCCAAAGAAGTTTCTAATCCATTTTACGGAGGAGCAGGTGTAGTAAACAAACAGTTTGCAAAAAACAATCCGAACACTACCAAAAAAGTACTGAAAGTATTTACAAAATCTATCAAAGAAATTAGAGCCAATCCAACTAGCTCAAGAAAATACCTAAAAAAGTATACCCCACTAAAAGGGAGGGTTCTAGCGGAGCTGCCTTTGCCAATCTTTACCATGTATGATGAGTTCAGCCAAAAGGACAGGACAGCGGTGTCTAATTTTTACAATATATTTGTGAAAAATAAAGTAATGAAAGAAATGACAGAACCTAGAGATATATTTTATTCACAAAATAACCAATGATGGACATAGCAGTGGAGATCAAAAACCTAGATAAATCTTTTGGAGAGGTGGAGGTGTTTCGTAATTTTGATCTAGAAATAGAACAAGGTAAAATCACTACCATTTTCGGCCCAAACGGTGCCGGTAAAACTACTCTGTTGAGTCTTATCTCCAACCTCAAACAACCAGACCAAGGTAAAGTAAAGGTGGATAAGACTATAAAATCGAATATGAGTTATTTGACTCAAGATTATCAAGACTCCTTGATGCCTTGGGAAACCAACTTTGAGAATGCTGCTTTTCCTATGCGCATGAAAGGCATAAAAACCGAAAAAATAAAAGATAGACTAAAAACACTAGAGGAATCTTTGGAATTTAGCTTCGACTGGGAAGGTTATCCTTATAACTTAAGTGGAGGCCAGCAACAGATACTGGCTTTTATAAGGACTATAATAACCAACCCAGATTTGTTATTGATTGATGAACCTTTCTCTGCCCTTGACTATGAAAATAACTTAAAATTTAGAGACTTTCTGCAAAAATATTACCTAAAATATGAGTCAACAGTTATATTAGTCACACATAATATAGACGAGGCGGTCTATCTCTCTGATTCAATCATTTTACTTTCGGGCAAAGAATCCATCTCTGCAGATGAAAACTGGAATATAACCACAGAAGGAGAGCAATCGGAAGATATAGACGAAATTACCTTTGCTGATCTGCCGGTACAACAAAGTCTGCCATTATACGTAGCTATGGAAAGAGGGTATTTCCAAGAGAAAAACCTGAACGTCAACAGAGAAATTTACAAAAACCCAACAAGAATAATTGAGTCACTGCTGGAAGGAAAAGCTGATATTACTACCAGCGGGGCATTAGGAATTATGAAAACCTACGAAACCGAGAAATCAAAACAACTGCGGGCTTTCTCTGTAGCTGGAGGGAAACATGATAATCCCCACGATTCTTTGCTTATCAGAAAAGATATGGATATTAGCCCCATAGAAGGACTAAAAAATAAAACAGTGGGTATCCTACCCGGCGTGCAATGGAAAACTATAGCCAAAAAATTCTTTGACGACTGCAATTTACAAACAAGTAAGGACCTGAAGCTAAAGCCCACACCTTTAGATAAACAGGTAAAAGCATTAAAATCAGGCGACATAGATGCATTAATGACAATCGAGCCTATACCCACTATAGCTTTATCACAGAATATAGCTGAGGAGTTGGTATCCGGACCTGTATCTAAAAATATGAAAGGTCCGTTCTATGGTGGTGCTGGTATTATCAGTCAAAACTTCATAAATAGTTACCCGAAAACTTCAGAGAAGATTTTAGATATATTCAGAAAGTCTATCACTTATATCTCAGAGCATTCTCGTGATTCACTACAATATCTAACCAAATATACTGATATAAAAGAAGGGGTGATTTCTGAGCTACCGAAAATAGAGTTTAAAATGTATGAAGATTTGACCAAAGACGAAACCAGAAAATTACAGGAGTTCTTTAATGTTTTTGCTTTAGAGGGAATCATCACCGGAGAAACAGTTTCGGAGCGGATAGAAAACCCTCTGGATTATCCAAGATCTATAGACACAATTAAAACAAAACAATTTCAGGATGTAAAAAATGAGGCACTAATATCATTCCAACATTTTGCTAACCTATGAAGAGATATTATATCCATCTAGGACCTATAATTTTAATTATAACTTGGTTCATAGTTGCAAAACTGCAACTTATAGACCCTTTCTTGCTTCCAGGACCATTTAAAACATTCAACAAATTGTTGGAGCTTACTTCTTCTGGAGTAATCTTAGATGACCTTGTGGCTACTACTGAAAGAGTTTTTTGGTCCTTGCTTATTGCTATGGCTGTAGGTTGGCCTACAGGATTAGCTCTTGGAAGTTCCAAAAAAATTTATGAAAGTGTAGAGTTCATAATAGACTTTTTCCGTTCCGTACCCTCCACTGCTCTGTTCCCTCTTTTCATACTGATCTTTGGAGTTACTGATGCTTCTAAGATAGCTGTAGCAGCATTTGCTGCCGTGTTAATCATAGTATTCAACACTGCTTATGGGGTAATAAACGCTAGCAATACCAGATCAGAGATGGCCAAGCTTATGGGTGCATCCAAATTTCAGGTATTTACTGATATCATTTTCTGGGAAAGTTTACCACAAACCTTCATCGGTCTGAGAAATGCAACAAGTTTAGGGTTAGTGATTATTATAGTAGCAGAAATGTTCATCGGAACTAGTGCAGGTCTTGGTAGAGCTATTATAGATGCTCAAACAACTTACAATATTGCTACTATGTACTCTGCTATAATATTATCAGGTATGTTAGGTTTTTTTCTCAACTGGATCCTTGTAAAGGCAGAGAAAAACATAGTTCATTGGAAAAATTAAATAAAACACACTATCTATGATCAACAAACAAAAAATACAACTAAAAAAGCAACTTGAAAGACATAAAAGAAATGAAGGAACTAGAAAAATAATATTAGATGAACAAAATGACGTAAAACTTAATCTTCTGATCAAGAAGGGTGTATTCGCCTCTGATATGGTAAGTGGAGCTATTTATCTAGCCCGCTTTCTTT
>JBDGRJ010000049.1:0-7666 GCA_042218115.1 Minisyncoccia bacterium
ACCCCCGGCTTCGGATTTGGAGTCCGACGTTTTACCACTAAACTAAGCTCCCATATAGGCAGAAGTAGTATAAAGTAGTTCAATACTTTTTTCAACCCACCCCCTAAAAAGAAAGGGGTCCACTAAGAGGACCCATAGATATAATATTAAATTCTAGCGCGCTTGCTTTATTTCGTTTCTTTGTGTTCTGTATGCTCTTCGCAGTGCTTGCAGAACTTATTTAGCTCAAGTCTATCCTTCAATTTGGATTTATTTTTTCGGGTGTAATAGTTCGTCTGCTTGCACTCACTGCACTCAAGTTTTACTAAATTTTCCTGTGTCATAACATTTATTTATTACTTATCAGCCACAGTATACTTAAAAATGGCAAAAATGTCAATCCTGATGGGGTATAAATAAATATAAGCTAAACACAAGCGCACCAACCAAGTCCATAATAAGATCCTCGATAGTATCCTTTGCTCCAGGGATAAAATTAGTATCTAAATGAATATCTAATAATATCTCGTAAACCTCCCATAATATCCCAGCAATAGCGACCACTCCAACCAACATGAATATCAGCTCAAATGTTTTCAGGTCAGATAAGACCCCACTCTTTCGACCCCAGCTGTAAAAAAGATACAAACTCCAAGCTAAAACAAAGCCTCCTACCAGATGCATGGTAGAGCTAAGCCAATCCAGCTGGTAATAGCCGTACTTAGTCAAAAATAAATTCAAAACATACACTGAGACCGAAGGAAATAGATACAGCAGTACTTTTAACAATGATTTCATAGTTTTAGTCTATCAATAAACTTATTTTTTACCTGCTCGAACTCATCTTTTTTACTTTCGGGCACCGGTTCCCCTTTTGGCAGCTCAACCTCTAGTGGGTTTACTTTCTTTCCGTATTTTTTTATCTGATAATGCAGATGAGGTCCGGTAGAAAAACCAGTAGAACCCACAAAGCCTATAATCTCCCCCTGTTTTACCTCTGCTCCCGGCCTTATTCCTTGTGCCAGCTGAGACAGATGAGCATACTGTGTCTGATAAGTTCCGTTGTGACGTATATCTATATATATTCCATATCCCTTCTTCCAGCCGGCATAAGTTATATGACCATCTCCCACTGCCCTTATTGGGGTTCCTCTAGCTGCAGCATAATCTATAGCCCTATGAGGCATACCTCTGCCTAGTGTGGGATGAAACCTAGCATTAGTAAAGCCAGAACTTATACGATCATATCGGAGAGGGGCTTTCAAAAATTGGCGCCTTAAAGATTCTCCATTCTTATTATAATATCTAGCTTCTCCGTCCTTATTTTCAAATAAAAATGCAGTATATTCCTGACCTTTGTTTGTCACTTTGGCAGCTAAAATGTCTCCATGTTTAGCTTCCTGGCCTTCTCTATATCTTTTTTCGTATATTAATTTAAACTGATCTCCAGACTTCGTCTCCACAGCGAAATCCACACTCCAAGCAAAAATCTCAGCTAAATCAAGTATAAGTCCATCCGACATTCCCGCTTCTCTGCCTGCTTTAAAGAGAGATGAGCTGATCGTGCCCTGTACTGTATCAATCTTGGTATTATACTCGATTGGCCTCTTCTGTGCTTGAAATTTATTGTTTTCTTTTGTGACCACAATCTTATTCTCTGAGTCAATCTCATACTCCAAACCGAAAAAAGACCCCCCTTTTTTCAACAAATAAAAGGGCTGGCCAATACTTAAGTCAGTTAAATTATATACAGACTTAGAACTGGAGACCATTTTCATCATCTTCTTGCGTTCAATATCAAACTTTTCAGCTACATCGGCAAATACATCTCCGGACTTTACTACATATTTTTCTGCTCTATTTATCTTAGGCTTTGTTTGGTTATTTTTTTGTGTAGTTTGTATCTTTTTATCAGTTCTTACCCGTTCTCGTTTTACTTTATTAGCTCCGGTCTTGGAATAAAATAAAAAACCGGTGCCAAATAAAAACACCAAAATAAAAAATAAGCAGGTTGCAATTGTTTTATTATATTGCCCCATTTTAATCCATCATTTCTCTAAATATAGTATTGCCCCGCTCGGACACATAAAGCCCGATGACACGCCCAACTACTACCGCAGTAAATATTACGCCGGTAGCCGACTCTAAGATGGAAAAAGCTCTAGTATAATGATTTGCTGCAGTCATAGCTCCGTACCCCACATTGGTTAAGGTGACAAAGCTATAGTAGATATAATCTATCTGGGTTCCTGTGGCTCCCACCAGATCTGTACTAAGCGCAAAACTATTCTCAGTGAGATGATCTGTTAATGCATAAATGCTGGTCCAAGTTAGACCTACCATAAGGTAAGCCGCTATAGAGCCTACAATAATATCCTCGGTTATAACATCTTTTTTTATGATCTGATGTAAAACCACGTAAGTAGCGAATCCATAAAATATTATCCCGAAAGAGTATAATAAAGTAAGAATAAGATGAGTCGGATCAACCAAAGACAGCCAACTGAGTATGGCCAAAGGTATGGCTAAAGCGGCGGCAAATAACAAGTTTCGCTTCTGATCTGCAGCTAAATAAATAGCCAGCAAGGGGATAACTATATCAAGCAGCACCACAGGGATGAAATAAAGAGGGCTAGCAATAAAGAAGGGATAACTTACTAACAAGAACAAAATAGCTATCAATATATAAATCAGCCTAACATTAGGTAACTCTTCTAGGCTAAAGTTTAATCCAAACATAATTAATGTTTACATAAATTATTTACCTCCTCAATAGTGGAATCTATCTCATTTGAGTCTAGACCGATTACAGACAATACATCTGTTTGATCAAGTAAATCTTTGCATAATACCACTTCTCTTTTCAGCAATTTCTGTTTTTGGTCTTCGTTTAGTGTAGTCAAACAGGTAAGAGGATGCAAACCCAGATCTTCCACCCAGGCCTCCAATCCGCCCTCCTCCGGATAGCGCCAACCTAAAAGATTCATATCCCTACACTTCCCAAACTCAATGGCATCGTCGGTAAAGCGGGTATTAGTGACGACCCAGAATTCATGAGAGGGCTTCTTCTTGCCTTCAGCCTTATTTTTTCTTTCAATATCATCAAAACGAGAGTATATATACATCGGCACCTTTACACCTGTCTTTATACCTGTTTTATTGTGGAATTTACACTCCATTAGGAAATGTTCCTTTTCTTTTTTTGCTACCACATCTACCTCGTGTGAGACACAGACGCCTTCCATCTGAGTACCTACTTTTACATTGTAACCCTTTTTCTTCATAATCTCCCCGACAAAACCCTCGAAGGGGTAACCAGTAGGTCCCAGATTCATAATAGACCTTTTGAGACTATATCTGGCTGCGGTCGCTTTCTCCTGACGCTCTGCTAGCATACTATAGGCCATGCTGTATATATCGGTAGTACTCATCTTTTCTTCCACTTTTTCTGCTACTTTATCAGCTACCTCTTGAGCCAAACCCTCTTTCGCTCCGGATCTAAGTAGAGACTCTTTAACCTTCTCTTTTTTAAATGGTACTAAATCACCGTTAGTTTTATAAATCTTAGTAGTATGTGCCATATTATATTTTTTTCCAACCATACCCAGGTACGTCACAAGGTGTAGGAAAGTTTAATATTTCGCCGGTAGCCTCATTTTTAGCTTTAGTTACTACCTGGGCGCAAGCCTGATCCTGCTTACCAAAGAAGTTATTGCCGATAAATTTCAACCTTCCATCTTTGAGCTTATAATACTGCGTCGACGCATTAGATTTGGGGTCTTCAGGAACGTTAGATGGTGGGTTGACGACAAACAAACGGCTGCTTACACGATACTTAACACCATAAACCGATCTGATACCATCTACTATTATATCACCGGAGCTCACATCTACTATCGAACTACGCTGACAGTTTTGTCCACAAACCCAAGTAGCTACTGCATAGTTACTAGCAAAGGTGGGGCCTTTTTTAACTGTCTCTTCTATAGTAGAGCTAACACTCCAGGATCTGGTGCCGGTATTAAAGTTCACATCCGCAATCTTGCCTTTGAATTTTTTTAAATTATCAAAGTCTTCAAAATCTTTTTTAAAAAACTTTTTGCCTCCCTGCTTTACTACTACCTCAGACTTAAATACATTCCTCGAGCTCGTTTTGTCTTTTTCCTTTATCTCAATGATATCCTCCATAGACAACACAGCTCCTACCCCAACCACTACCAAAAGTGCTATGACAAGTGGTAAGATTATTTTTTTATTTTCCATTGAAAAATCTTAAAAACAGTAGTTTAATTATACTACAAAAATAGACAAAGAAAAAACTATGAAATAATACTGCATGGTAGACTTCTTCCAGCACTGAGTAGACAAGATAAAAGTTTCGACCTAAAAGTTCTTGTGTACCTTACTAAATATATTAGCCTCTCATTAGCCTTGACAAAACTAAGTTAGGCAACACTTTTTATACTTTTTACCGGAACCACAAGGACAGGGGTCATTTCTTCCGACCTTGCCTCCGTCTTTATACTTGAGCTGCCCTGCGGCTGTCGTAGTGACTTGATCATTTTCAAATGCGGCTGTAGATTCTATAGAGTCCTCCTCTGAGTCTTTGGCACTCTCCAAGACTACGTTATCTTGTGCCATTATAGAAGGGCCTAGATCTATGCCCGCATCAATCTTAAAGAATTTATAGACTACCTCTCTTTGAATGTTGGATTGAAGCTGATTAAACATCTGAAAAGTCTCTCGTTTGTATTCGATCAAAGGATCCTTTTGGGCATACCCTCTCAGTCCTATCCCCTCTCTTAGCTCTCTCATATTCACCAAATGCTCTACCCACAGGTTATCTATAGACTGAAGTAAGACCGTCTTTTCAATCTCTCGCATCACCTCATCAGGGTTCTCTCCGGAGCCCTTCATAGTCTCAGCGATAGCTTCTTCCATTTGTTCGTAAGTAGTATGTACTCTTTCGTGAAGCAGATCTATGATCTCTTGTCGCTCCTTATCTTCTGCTATCTTATCATCACCATCGCTTTTACCCTTAGACAACAACTCCTCTTGTAAGTTCTCATCGATAGGCATAATAGTCTTTGCCGTCTCGACAATCTCCTCCATGTTCCAGCTCTTTTCTTCCTCGGCCAGCTCTTCGTTCTGGCCCGGGTTGGTGTGAAAATAGACTACCTGCTCTATCTCGCTTTCCATCATATCCAGTATAAACCCCTTTAGCGAATCATAGTTAAACTGTGTTGAGATCGCTACTTTATTACCGAACTCATCCGTTACTACAGAGGCGGTAACTTCATACTCATTAGGCTCTTCCTCAACTTGCTCTATCTCTTCATTTTCAGCCAATTTAAGTATCTTCCTTCGCTTATTGTAAAGGGCCTTTCTTTGCTTATTCAGCACCTCATCGTAGCGCAGAACTTGTTTTCGCATATCAAAATTTCTACCTTCAACCTTCTCTTGGGCTTTCTCGAGCATCTTCGTGATCATATTCTGCTCTATCGGCTGATCTTCAGGTACATTCAGCCCCTCCAGTACGTTCTGCATCCTATCTCCGGCAAATATACGCATAAGATCATCCTCGGTAGAGACAAAAAACTGGGTTTCTCCCGGTTCACCTTGTCTAGCACAACGACCACGAAGCTGGTTGTCGATCCTTCTGGACTCATGTCTCTCAGTACCCAAGACAAACAAGCCCCCGGCATCCATTACCTTTTGTCGATCCTGCGGATCAGGTGGGTTTCCACCTAGTTTAATGTCCACACCTCGACCCGCCATATTGGTAGCCAAGGTCACAGCCCCTGACCTTCCGGCTTGGGCTATAATCTCCCCCTCTCGTTCGTGGTTTTTTGCATTTAATTTTTCATGACTTACCCCGTGTTGGTTTAGATAAGAACTGAGCTGCTCATTTTTCTCCACCGATCTAGTACCGACCAGTACAGGTTGCCCCCGTTCTCTACACTCTTTTATTTTTCTAAGTATAGCTTTAAACTTGCCTCTTTCTGTTCTGTAGATCTGATCTGGGTGGTCCTCTCTTATATCCGGTTCATTAGTAGGTACTACCAGTACCTTAAGTCCGTAAATCTTGAAGAACTCCTCCTCTTCCGTCTTCGCCGTTCCCGTCATACCAGAAAGCTTATCATACATTCGGAAAAAGTTCTGAAAAGTAACCTTAGCTAAAGTTTTACTTTCTTTTTGAATCTCTACACCTTCTTTTGCCTCTAGGGCTTGGTGAAGCCCCCCGGAAAAACGCCGACCCGGCATCTTACGACCGGTAAACTCATCGATGATGACCACTTCACCCTCTTCAACTATGTAATCCTGATCCTTTTCAAATAACAACTCAGCCTTTAGAGCTTGCTCAATGTGGTGTACGCTGGTAATCCCGCTTTCAGTATATAAATTATCTACTCCCAGCCAGTCCTCCATCTTTTCAATCCCTGATTGGGTCATGCTTACGGACTCCATCTTCTCATCTACATTATAATCTTCGTTCTCGTCCAATCTTTTAACCAGATCAGCAAACTGATAGTACAGATCAGTAGCCTCCTCAGCCGGCGAAGAGATAATAAGTGGGGTTCTTGCCTCATCTATCAGGATAGAGTCAATCTCATCCAGAATAGCAAAATGCATCTCGTTTCCTCGGCGCATAACCATCTCATCGAAATTCTGCACCATATTATCTCGCAGATAATCGAAGCCGAACTCATTGTTGGTGCCATAAGTGATATCTTTTTGGTATGCCTCCTCCCGGGTTATAGGATCCAGGTACTCATCTTCTACCTTAAACTCGCCGATCTCATCTCTCTCTTCATCCAGTTCACTTCCTTCTTCGCCTGCCTCCCCGTTATATTCATAACTCGTCCTCTGGGAAGCAATAGCACTGACATCCATACCCAAAAAATCATAGATCTGACCCATCCAAACAGCATCACGCTTAGCCAAATAATCATTTACAGTCACTATATGCACCCCCTTCTCTTCTAGAGCATTTAAATAAGCGGGCATAGTGGCAACTAAGGTTTTTCCTTCACCTGTTCTCATTTCTGAAATATTACCGCGATGAATAGCTATCGCACCTATAATCTGAACATCATAATGCCTCATACCCACAGTTCGTTTTGAAGCCTCCCTGACAGCAGCAAAGGCTTCGGGTAGTAAGTCTTCTAAGGTTTCACCCTCTTGTAGTCTTTGTTTAAATTCGGGAGTCTTAGCTTTGAGCTCCTCATCGCTAAGCCCTTCAAACTCTGACTCTAAATCGTTTACCTCCTCGACTATAGGTCGCAGTTCTTTGAGCCATTTTTCATTCTGATCGCCGAATATAGTTTTTAGAAAACTGAGATCAAATACCATTATATTTTTGTTTACAGTAGGCACATATTACCATCTCTACTGCTTGCTGTCCAGCTTAAGAAATAAAAGAGCAAGCTAAAAAGCTTGCCCTAAAAACAAAAAAAGGGAAGTTATTACCCCTTCGCTTTATTCCATAACAGCAAAATACCTCCGCCTATAAATAAAACAGCAAACATAAGCCAAAACGTCTGAAAGAAAGCACTGAACATTGTCCAGAATAGTTAATTTGTAACTAACAATATTATACATGATTAAACAGTCTGTTTGAACCATATTTTTAGGTAATTGTATAGAAGTTGGGACTAGTGTAAAATACAATATATGTCTAACACTA
>JBDGRJ010000005.1:0-24540 GCA_042218115.1 Minisyncoccia bacterium
GGCTCTTATTTTCCAGTATTTGACCTCCGGGGAACTCTATCCCCTTTTTGTCTGCTAGGTATCTGTACTGCCGAATCAGACCCAACTTACCATCCGAAAGTACCGGCACTATCATTACTCCACCCTCCGTGTCAGCATAATAATAGTCTCCCTCTTCTCCGCTGGGCAGTTTATATTTATCGTGCTTGTAGCTCCACCAAGGGTTTTTGTGTATTTCTTCTTCTGATATTTTCTCAGGTCTGTTTGCCATAATATTTATTGATCAAACAGCTCAGCAACCTCTTCTACCTCCATCTCTCCTGGGCTGTCCACTATAGAGTGCATATTGCCTCCGCCGTCGTCTTCCCATCGGGGCATAATATGTACATGGAGATGCGGCACTACTTGTCCTCCGGCTCGCTCCTGGTTCCAACCTACGTTGTAACCATCCGGGTTGATCTTAGAGTCTATACTTTCCATAGCCCTTTGTACCGCTACAAAAAGCTCTCCGATCAGCTCTTCGTTCAAATCAAAAAAAGTCTCGGCATGCACCTTTGGTATGACGATAGTATGACCTTTTGCCTGGGGATTTATATCCAAAAAAGCTATGGAGTTATTATCTTCATAGACCGTGTGATTTGGTATCTCACCATCTATGATCTTACAAAAATTACAATCTTGCATAATTGTTGTTTTAGTAATATTTATCGTAATTTATCTTACCGCAAAAAAAAATATAGTTCAACTCAATTATCTTCCTTCCACACCAAAAATTCATCTATCTTCATGGAGTTTGAACCGACGATTTTATTTATTTTTTCTATCTCGCTTTCAGACAACTGATCCTTTGAAAAAACCAGCCAACACTTTTCGGAGTCTGTAAGTCTGCGGGATTGCCGCAATAATCCAGCATTTGGCTTATTTTTCATTTGTTTTAATATACGGACCCTCTCGGGCTGTGAGAACTGTTTTCCTATGGGGAACCCGCCCCCGATCACCTGACCGGCCGAGAAAGCTCTTAATCTCAGTAAAACCCAGGTATCGGCCAACACACACTCAGGCTTGTGCTTTTGTTCCCAGATATATTGTGCTACCTTCTGCTCATTATCACTTACTACTCGCATATCCGGACCGGAAATATAGCTGGTAGTTGTAAACAAGCTAGCTAAAATTACTACTATTGCTAGAGTAGTCCGCAAGTATGGCTTAGATATTTTTTCCTGAAGCTGTCCCAATACAAACCAAAATCCAGAAATAGATAACATTCCCAAAACAAAAGCTAGCATTACATCTAGCCTGCGAGTAAGTAGATGATCCCCATCAAAAAAATACCAGCTGATAAAATAGCCACCAAAAGCAACTGCAGTAAGTAGCCCCACACTCTTGTGGGCCTCTCGTTTTGATTTAGCTATTTTATATACCCCAACCACAGCTGCTAGTAAAATCAAAGTGGAAAAAATAAATACATGGTATCTTCTTACGGTAAAGAAGGTTGATAAGAAAGCATAACTTGGGGTGTGGTTTACTAAGATATTCCCAATCAGTGTATCTTGGCCCTTTATAATCTGGGTATACTGATATCCGCTTAACAGCTTAAGAAAGTCTATAGCTGAGCTGATGGGCATAAATTCTCCAAATTTATTAATCTTGGTGGCCAACTCAATAGAAGGTATGGATAATATACTCACAACCAGCAAAGAGCTTTTGGTGAAAGCCCGTGCAGCTTTATTTTTCAACGCACTGATTTGCTCCCAACACAAAGTCAGACCTATAAGCAGCCATATCAAAATTCCATGGAGAGGGTACCCAAATAACATCAAGGTAGAAAAACCAAACACAATCCCTTTTTGCCACATAAATCTATCCTGAAGATACAAGAGCCACATCAACAGCAGCATAAAAAAAGACAGATACCCAAAAGAGACCGGAAGTGTAATTGAGCCTAATGCTTGAAAGCTGAAAGGAATTAAGCTAAATACAGACAAAAACAAAGCTTGTCTAACAGATTTATACAATACTAATCCAATCTGAAATAAGATAATGGGAACAGCTACAGACCACAATACAGGCAGCAACCATTTATGCAGTACAGTGAGTGGAATTTTTAACAATAAACCCAAAGAAGAGATAACCCCCCAGCTAAAAGAGTAGGAGAACTTTTGACTGTGAGTAAATAATTCTGGAACTTGCAGTGAAGCTATATTTACAGTTTTGATATCTTCATTAAACAAGGTAGGACGAATAGGTTGTTCTGACTGTAATATTTTCTCAAACCCTATATGCCTCCAGACATCACCGCCCCAGGGTTGATTATGAGAAACGGGCAGATAAGCATGTACTAATAGAGAGTGTGCAATAATAACCATCAAAACGACTTTTGATCTGTGCTTTGACAACAATATAGCACCTAAGATAATAGTTAACAGCAAAAATAAATAGACAAAGGTCTCAGAGATGCTATGCCAAGGAGTATGAAAAACCTGGCTGCCACCCGATAGCGACAGGAAGTAAGCTGCAGCCACCCAAATTAAGCCATATAAATACAGTAGTGAGTTATGGGCAGTAAAGAGTAGATAATTATTAAGAGAAAAGCTTTTGCTGGGAGTCGTCAGTCTAACACGGTTTTGAGTAATATATTTATTCAAAAAATATGACGCTGCAGTTACTACAACCATAGACGTAGGTATCGTCCAAATGCTAAGCTGATAAAATATTATAAATATAGCTATTAGAAAACCCCACAAGAAAAAACTCAAAACCCCACCTAAGATATAGGTCTCGATCTTTCCTCTTTTAATCCGAAAAACTTTAACCAAAATATCGTGCCACAAGATCGAAGAACCACCCAAAAATACCGCAACCACCAATATCCCTATCCAACCATAAGAAAGAAAGGTGAGCTGAATCATTGCTAACACAGAAGCTGCGGTCATTACCAAGGTTGTAATAAAGCTTCTTTGTCTTGTTTTCATTATATTCCGTGTGAGAATAAACTAACTATAGCAAAACCGATCGCCAAACCAAATATCCAGGCTCCGAAAGTAAAAAACTGGGGCGCATGGAGTAAAAGCCCGGCTAATGTTAAAAAAACTGCTATAACTTGCGAAATCATCTTCATTTTACCCCAGATATTCGCCATTCTTGTGGTCTTAAACTTTATTTTTCCTATCGTAGCTATTATTATGAATATGATCTCTATCCCCAACACCGTCATAGCCAGCCAAATACTGTAGACATCAAATACTATAAGCACTATCATAGAACCTATAAGCAGCTTATCAGCCAGAGGATCATACATCATCCCGAATTTAGTAATCTGATCTCTAAGCCGAGCTAAGGACCCATCCATTGCATCAGTAAAGGCCACGATTAGAAAGAGTATAATCCCGGACTCGTAATAATTGTTAAACACCAAAAAGAACACAACCGGTGTTAAAATAAGCCTAACCGTAGTAACTATATTGGGAGTAATGAATTCCGGAATCAACTGTAGTACAGTATATCCCAAAAATTTATCATGGGGGTGTACTTTGTCGGCTTTCAAAAACTCGAACATCTCCTCTCGCTCCTCCGAGAGTCTATTGGAAATCTCTTTCATTTTGGTAAAATAATATGGCTATGAATAATATATTATCACAAACTAATATTGGTTTAATTGCAGCAACTATTGCGGTACTTTTTTCTTTGTGGTTTCAGATCCCCTCCATATTGGAGGTAATTTTTTTAATTTTCTTCTATTTGTTTTCTGGATACTCTTTAGGTCAGTTGCTACTCCCTAACAGAGGGGGAGCCTGGAAGCTTTTTTTCGGCTCACTTGTTTCTATAAGTATTACAGTAATTATATTATCAGTTATTTACTGGTTCTTTCAAGTAAATCCGCTAATAATATCAGTAGTTATAGTCCTAATGGCTGCGGGCTGTCTTTTATTGTCGAAACAGACAGATAAAAATAAGCAAGCGTCTCTGCTCAAAAAAGCAAAGAGTTTTATCTTCTCATACAATTCTTGGTCTTTGTTGGCTTTTGTCGGTTATTTGTTAATTTTCTTTTATCTATACACGCATCGCAGTGGAGGTATGATAATATCGCCCTGGATTCCACTCGGCTGGGAGTTCTTCATTGCTTTTTTAGCGACCACAGCGGTAACTTTATATATCCTACAACAAAAAAAATATGAGCTAGTTAAGCTACCACTTCTAATATTACACTTTGGAGTATTTTTTACTATTGCATTTATACTTTACAAGCATGGGTTCGGGTTTGATCCATTTATCCACCAAGCCACAGAAAGATGGATTGCTGAAAATGGTTTTATTACACCAAAAAAACCTTATTACATAGGCCAATATGTGTTAGTTGTCTTTATTCATTTAGCAACTAATATTCCAATCTCTTGGGTAGATTCTGCTTTAGTGCCAGTGCTGGCTACTCTCACTATACCCTCCATACTATACTTTGCCCTAAAGATTAAGCAGGAAGGTCTACTTCTTGCCCTTTTACCACTGTTGCTTCTAGATCAGTTTATCGTCACGACACCAAATAACTTTGCTCTATTGATTGCGGCTCTTGTAATTTTTTGGCTTTGGTTTGAATGGAATAAACCTAACATAAAGTACAGCATAATAGGTCTGACTTTGTCGCTTTTAAGTGCAGCTATCCACCCCTTTATCGGTCTCCCAATTTTATTATTTTATTTAGGTTCGTTGGTTTACAGAAAATTAGATATTAATAAAAAAGCAATTTTAGGCTCATATTTACTCTTGTCGGTATTCTTGCTGCCAACTGTACTGGGAGGCTACATATGGATTACAGATTCCGGGGCTATAGTAAACCCCCTGAATAACGCAGGCCTATTTTTAGATCTACTAAAAGCACCTCACTGGTATTTATTTGATCGAGCAGATCTGCCTTGGCAGTTGTTGTATTATTTCAAGGCATATATCTGGGGTTATTTATTAATAGCTGTTAGTCTATTTGGGTTTTGGAAGATGGATAAGACTAAGAAAAGTTTATTTTATATTATTTCGGCCCTTGGTGTACTGGGCTCGGCTTTCTTTCTGGCTTCCGGTCTTAACTTTTCTAAGGTAATCTCTTACGAGGAGACAGTCTTTGCACGAAGGATTTTAGATCTAAGTTGGCTGCTGTTAGCACCCGGTTTTATACTCGGAACAAAGCAACTGATAAACAGTACGAACTTATTCAAAAAGAAAACTCTTCTAATTACATCATTATCTGCTCTTCTAGTTTTTGCTCTATATTTCACCTACCCTACACGAGACCCGGTATCTCAATATACGGGCTACAATGTCAGAACAGCAGACTTAAAGGCTGTCCGCTCTATAGATAAAAGAAACAAACAAAAAAACTACATAGTTATCACTAATCAAATGATAGGCGCAGCCGCCTTGAAAGAATTTGGGTTTGCAAAGTATTTAAAGCTTAAAAACGGGTCTGAACATTATTTTTATTCAATACCTACCGGAGGAGAATTATATAAAAAATTCTTCTCCAAAATGGTATATGAAGAACCTAAAAGAAAATGGATGGAGCAAGCTATGGAGTTTGCGGGAACAAATAAGGCTTATTTCATCCACACAAATTACTGGTATCCTGCTGCTAAAATCAGGGATAAAGCAAAAAAATATGCTGATGACTGGTGGAGTATCGAGGGGAAGGTTTGGGTTTATGAATATAAACGTGACTAAAAATTCATCCCCTTAATTTCTACAACTTCACCTTGATTGAGCCCAGGAAAAACATAGTAAATGCCAGCAAACTCCCAATTTTCTATAATTTCCCGATCAATCTTAGAGAAAGCCGAGCGTATTTTACCGGGCTCAAAGTAACCTTGGAGAAGTAATACTATATTATTAGGACGAGAATAGCCTTGGAGTTTTTTCTCTATTGCCTTAAGCACTAAATATCTTATTTTAGACTCCGTCGTCTCTTGGTTCGTAGGGCTTAAACGATTCCCCTTAAAGATCGTATCTTTTCCTATTTTTTCATAGAAAAACTCAGGGTGAATCTGGGTAAGCTGTATTTTAATCTCTTTTCCCGCCCCCTCTTGAGGAACAGCAAAAACATCCACATCTGAGTTTTGTTGGTCGTTATTCTCTATTTTGTACTTGGTGTTAAATTTTTGCTCTAAGTAGCCTGTAAAATAGTTAGCCCAGTTTATCTCAAAACTATCCTGGTCCTTTTTCTCGGTTTGTAAACCTCGCTTTATTAGTACATTTCGACTGACCTCCACAATCTTTTTTCTCATATCCTCAATATTGCCGGGCTCAAAAAACCATATATTATAATCCTCAAACTCGGCTACACCCCCTGTCCTCGCTGCTACCACAAATAAATCGTGTCTGAGGGCTTCTTTAATCACATTGGGACTATTCTCTATACAAACAGAAGGGAAAATAAGCACATCAGATTGAGAATACATTCGCTCCAGACGTTCTCGTTCTACTCTTCCATAAACCTTTGTTCTTTGTCTATAGTTAGCCCAATTTCTTATTTCTTGTTTCATGGTTCCTGAGCCAGCTATGCGCAGCTCTTTACCTGCTGATATATACTCATCCCAAGCCTCCATTAGCTCGGGAAGGCCTTTATGCTGCTCCAGAGCGCCTACATAGATGAACTTGATAATACGAGAATATTCTACATTTTGGGCTTGTATACTTTTAGTGTGTGTAAGGGTAAACTTATCTATTTGCCACCGACTATCAGCAAAAAAGCCTCTATTTGAATAAAAATCTCGTAGAAATTTTGAGGGCGATATTACTTTATCCGGAGAACCAAACAATAACCTCATCAAATGGGAGTATATCTTCTGATACCAAGTATCTTTTATATGATTATGAGGCAATATGCCGCTCGGCTCTACCAGCTGAACATCATGAAGGGTATGAACAAATATAGTATCCAATCTTTTTATAACCCTCGGAATCAAGAAACCCAGCCCCATAATATTGTGGGTATTTACCATATCGGGTTGTTCTTTTCTTAGAATACCTGATACTATTTTAGCACTTAAAATATTAAAAATATCTATGATATGCCAGATGAGCTTCAATAAAAATCCATGGTTGTTCAAGTTTTTGTACCAAAATAAATTTGGGCTCCAAAATCTATATACCTTAACCCCATCGCACATCTCAGCTTCAGGTCTCCAACTCCCCCATCCTTGCCAAGGCTTTGTGGTAATCACAAAAGATCGGTGACCCTGGTTTCTCAGCTTCTTGGCTTTATTGAGTACCGCCCTCTCTGCCCCACCTTGTGAATAGGGTTTGAACAGGTTGTTAATTAGACATACTTTCATATCGGATGTAATATAAAACATAGTATAGTCTTTTGCAATACAACTATGTTGATAAAAAAAGTAAATTGGTATAAGATAAACCAAACAAATAACAAATATGGCTGAAGAATCTCTGGAGAAAGTTCCACCGCACAATATAGAAGCGGAGATGAGTTTACTCGGATCTATTTTGATTGAAGAAGACTCAATCTATAAGATAGGAGACGAGATCCAGACAGAAGATTTTTACAAACAAAAACACAAAACCATCTACAAAGCAATGATGGATCTTTTTTCTAATAATGAACAGATAGATGTACTGACTCTCGGAAACCGGCTGGAAGAAAAAGACAGCTTGGAGCAGATCGGAGGTAAAAGTTATCTAACGGAACTATCAAACACAGTTCCTACCGCTGCTCATATTGAGGAATATGCGAATATAGTACAAAAAAAATCAATCATAAGAGAGCTGTTGGAGTCAGCCCACGAAATATCTAAATTAGGCTACGACGAAGAATCACAGGACTTAGATGAACTTTTAGACCAGGCCCAGGAGAGGATATTCTCTGTCGGAAAAAGATACCTTCAAGAAGACTTTACGGATATTAGGACAGTTCTGGATAAGGCTTTTGAAAGAATAGATGACCTCCATGATAACCAAGGAGAGCTACGAGGTATACCTACCGGCTTTGAGAAGCTTGATGATATATTAGCCGGGTTCCAAAGTTCTGATCTAATTATACTAGCTGCACGCCCATCAGTAGGTAAGACCTCTCTAGCTTTGGATTTTGCCCGCCATGCAGCTGTAGAGGCTGATGTTCCAGTGGGTATGTTTTCACTGGAGATGAGCAAAGAACAACTGGTAGATAGACTTTTATGTGCCCAAGCTGAAGTAAACCTCTGGAAACTAAGAACCGGAAACTTATCCGATAAACCCGAAAGTAATGATTTCTCTCAAATAGGTAATGCTATGGGTATTTTGTCGGAAGCACCAATATATATCGACGATACTGCAGGAAGTACTGCTATGGAAATTAGAACAAAAGCACGAAGATTAAAAGCAGAGCATGACTTGGGTATGATCATTGTAGACTACCTACAATTGATGGAGCCGCACAAAAAATCTTCAAGCAGAAACAGAGTTCAAGAAGTGTCACAGATGAGCAGAAACCTAAAGGCGTTGGCTCGCGAGGTAAATGTTCCGGTGCTAGCTTTATCTCAACTATCCCGTGCAGTTGAAAAAAATAAGCCGGCAATTCCTAAGTTATCTCATTTAAGAGACTCCGGTAGTATTGAGCAGGATGCCGATGTTGTAATGTTTATATACAGAAAAGCAGCTGACCGTAACTATAGAATCGAAGACATACCGCCTGATGAAAGAAATATAGCCCAAGTACATATAGCAAAACACAGAAACGGACCCACGGGGATGGTCAAGACATTTTTCGATGAATCAATAGCTAGCTTCAAAAGCCTGGATACACAACACGAAGAGGAACAAATCCCTGAAGAAAGCCAAGGTGAGCCAGTAAAAGAAGAAGATATACCTGTATAATTGAAAAAACCACAAAACTAACTTATAATATTATTGTTCAATAATTAACAAAGTCTTATGTTTAATAAACTCAAACAATTCAAAGAGGCTCGCGATAAAGCAAAAGAGATGCAAAGCGAACTAGAAGAAGAAGAGATCACTGTATCCAAAGGCGGACTTACTGGAGGAAATGTCGAGATTACCATGAATGGTAATATGGATATAGTGGATATAGATATAGACGAAGATCTTCTAGATCCAGATAATAAAGATTCTCTAGAGAAATATATAAAGAAAGCCCATGCAAAGGCAAGCAAAAAAATGCAAAAGAAAATGGCAAAAGAAATGAAGGACATGGGGGGAATGCCTGATATTCCAGGACTAACTTAGCTTTATGTCTTATCCAGCTCCGGTCCAAGAGCTGATCGATTCCTTTAAAAATCTCCCAGGTGTAGGACAAAAAACAGCCGAGAGGTTTGTATTTCATATTTTAAAATCCGGAAAAAAAGAAGCGGGTGAACTAGCTGTATCCCTAAAGCAACTGCTCGAAAAAGTGGAAAGCTGCAAAACCTGCTGGGACTTTTCAGTAGAATCTCCTTGTAGTGTTTGTGGTGACAAAAAAAGAGATCATTCCACAATCTGTGTAGTGTCCTCTCCACAGCAAAAACAAGCAATTGAAAATGTAGATGATTTTGACGGGGTCTACCATATTTTGAGAGGTACTATTGAGCCGGACAGAGAAGAAAATATAAAATATATCAAAGCTAAAGAACTACTAAAGAGGATAGAAAATAATGATATACAAGAGGTAATAATGGCTCTCAACCATGATATGGAGGGGCAAAACACTATGATGTACCTAGAAAAAGAGATTAATGATCTAAATACCGATGTAACTATATCTAGACTGGCTCGAGGTTTACCCATGGGTAGCAGTCTACAATATGCCGATGAGGTTACCCTGGGTAGTGCTATAAAGCACAGGACTAAAGAAAGCTAACCCCAAAATAAACTCAAAGATAATAAGCACGCCTACTCAAACCTAAAATACAAAAATAAAAACAGCCTGTTGAAGGCTGTTTTTAAATGTAAAAGCTGGATTTACTAAACTGAGGTAATCTCCACTTCTGTATAAGGTTGTTCGTGGCCGTATTTCTTTTTATACCTATTCTTTCGTTTGAATTTTATTACTTTAATTTTATCGTGGTGACCTTGCTCCACAACCTTCCCAGTTACGGTTTGGTCTTCAAGATAAGGAGTGCCTATTTGTGTGTCTTTACCTTCTTCATCTGATCTCAAAAGCACTTGTTCAAACTCTATCTCCTCACCCTCTTCAGCATCTAACTTTTCTACTTTTAGCTGGTCACCTTCTTGAACTTGATATTGTTTCCCTCCGGTTTCTATTACTGCAAACATAGAATTTACTTAATTTAAGCAGAAGTATTTTAACTAAGTTAAAAGTTTTTGTCAAGCTTTATTCTTGTAAAATTTTCATTCTTGTACCCCCATCAATACCGTGCTTTTTAGCCCACCCAGCGGGAACCTCCAAAACCATATTTGCTTCCTTTTTAGATCTATATACTTTAAGCTCATCTTCAGGTGTGTTAGGTTGAGGTTTTGCATTATGTTTAATGTCCACTACTTGCCCATCTTTAAGCCAGATAATATCTATAGCAAAGTGCATATCACGCATTACTATACCAACCCTTCTAGGGGGATAATACTTAAATAACATGCCGTCGTATTGCTTTAATTCTTTCCTGCCACCCAACCCTTTATGCTGTTGATATAGAGTCTCAGCTACTAAAACATCCATTTTTTCTCCACCTAGCTTTATCTTGGCAGTGCCCCAGTTATCATATGTAAAATATAAGAATAAGGCAGAGATAAAGAATGCAACAACAATTATATAGGTGAGTTTAGTTCTCATTGTTCTGATCTTGTTTAGAAAACCAGGCGCCAATAATGAGCATTAAAACAAGCAAAAACAGCAGTGCAATCAGCTTATGTTTGCTTTGTAAAAAAATAGTTGATATACCAAATAAGAAGGATATAGCATAAAATAATAAAACAGCCTGTCTTTGATTCAGCCCGGACCGAAGTAATTTGAAATGTAGATGCTCCTTATCACCTACAAATATATGCTGATCTTTTTGGGCTCTACGGATTACCACACGAATCATATCCAACATAGGCACGCCCAAGACCAGAAGGCCCGTAGCGATCTTAGCTCCAGACAATATTGCTAAGCTGCCAAGCAGAAAGCCAGCAAGTAGACTGCCCGACTCTCCTAAAAAAATCTTAGCCGGGTGCCAGTTCCAAACTAAAAAACCAAGCATAGATGCTGCTAAAATTATCGATACAATAGACATCTCAGGCTGAAACCACTGCGGCTGTAAAGTCAGAAAAAAAATAACAACAGCACCTATAGCAACGATTCCGGATACTAAACCGTCCAAACCATCTAAAAGCTTTGTGGTAAACATAACCCCCATCAACCACACGAAAACCACCAAATCACTTAACAGAACCCAGTTCTCTATCGGACCAAAACTCAAAGTAATGTTATCCAACCTAAAAACCCCACCAAAAGGGTTCGTCACTGCCTCTGGTCCAATACTAAAGCCGATCACAACCAAGCTAGCCAAAACCGGAGCTATAAGCTGAGGATAATAGGAAAAACGATAAACATCATCCAAAAACCCGCCGATGGTTATAATGGCTCCGCCTATCACAAGCGCCAAAATATGATCTAAGGAAATCACAGACCCAATAACTCCAGTATAATAGGCAGTACAAATACTGAGAAAGAAGGCTAAAAATATAGCAATACCACCACCTAGAGGCTTAGCTTGTTGGTGGATCTTTCTTTTAATATCTGCCGGCTGATCGACTACATTCAGCCTACTCATTACATTCTTTGCCAACCAACTCAAAATTAGGCTCGAAAAAAATGTAGCTAAAAAAAATAAAAATAAATTCATTGGAGGTGTTTCAAGCTCGATATTAATAATACTAGTTTATACAACCGAGCCCCCTATAAACTGACTTGTATATTAATTCTTTTCAATATCTATCTCAAACCCCCCTTCAACCGTAACCTTATCTCTGCGATCCAGCTTGTCTTGAAGTAGCAGCTCAGCTAATTTATCTTCTATATTGTCCTGGATTGCTCTCTGCATAGGTCTAGCACCAAACTGGGGGTCATATCCTTCTTCCGCCAAAGACTCCAAGGCACCTTCCGTTATCTCTAGCTCGACGCCTTTATCTTCCATGTCCGCACGCACCCTATTTAGCATCAGATCTGCAATTTGCTTCACCTCTTCTCTGGTCAAGGATTTGAATAATACCACACCATCAAACCTATTTAAAAACTCGGGTGGATAGTAATCTTGTAATTTCCCTCGGATTAAATCTTCTCTAATCTCCTCTAGTTCTTTACCCTGATCTATTTGTTCCTGTACATATTCCGTGCCTGCATTAGAAGTAGCTATAATGATAGTATTTGTAAAGTCAACCTCCCGCCCAACACTATCGGTCAATATCCCATCATCGAAGACCTGTAGAAATAATTGCTGGACATCTTGGCTGGCTTTCTCCAACTCATCTAAAAGAAGTAAAGAAAATGGATTTTCACGAACTTGTTGAGTAAGCAGCCCTGTTCCCTGTTCGTTCGGCTCACCTATCAATCTATATACTGAACGCTTATCCTGATACTCACTCATATCTATCCTAATCATTTTATCCTCACCACCAAAATAAGTAGAGGATATAGTTTTGGCTAGCTCGGTTTTCCCAACCCCGGTAGGCCCCAAAAAGAGAAAGTTAGCTATCGGCCTATCCTCTGATCTTACCTCCGTTCGCGCTCTTCTAAGAGCATTTGCCACCATCTCCACGGCTTCATCTTGACCTATTATTCTTTCATGCATCTCTTCTTCCAGTCGCATTAATTTGTCAGACTCCTCTTCAGTCAAAGAAGTGGTGGGTATACCGGTCTTATTACTTACTACCTGAGCCACGTCCTCACCGGTAACTAATGATTTCTCACCCTTTTGGCTGCGTGTAAAGCTTGCAGCCTGAGACATGATCTCAATAGCACTTTCGGGCAGATTCTTTTCTTGAATAAATTTTTTAGCTAATTCAGCTGCTTGTTCAACTCCTTCATAAGAAAAGAATACGTTTTGTTGGTGTTCTATTAGGCCTGCTTTTGATTCTAAAACTTTTATCGTCTGTTCTAGATCCATCTCCTCAACATCTACCCTAGAAAAGACTGTATCAAGCTGTGTATTAGCTATGCTCTGGCTATAGCCTTGGTTCGTAGTCACAGCCAAAGTCAAAAAATTGCCCGAACCCAAGTATTCAGCCAAGGTACCGGCAACATCTAGACCAGAACCTTGGCCTGTATCTGCATTCATAAGTTTATGTAGCCCGTCTATAAACAGTACTACATTACCCGCTTTGGCAACCTCTTTCATAATATTTATCAATCTCTGTTGAGCCCCACTGACAGATGTACCTGCCAAAAGTTTGGATAAAGAAAGTTTGACCAATCTTTTTTCTTCTAAGACTTTCGGTATATTTTTTCCGATCATTCTTTGTGCTATGCCATTTACTATAGTAGTTCTGCCGACCCCTATTTCTCCGGTAAGCAACACACTCTGTCTGCCGGTTTCTATTACTCTAAAAATCTCATCTATCTCCTCTTTTCTAGCTATACATGGCTCCAACTGAGATTTCTGAGCTAGAAAGGTTAAATCTTGACTAAATTTATTTAGATAAGGTGTTGCAACCGCTGTCATTGCCCGATCTATCCCTGCCTCGCTTCTGTAAGCAGCCTCTTTCTGTCTTTGCTCATATCTTCTCTTTAGCCTAGAACGAATTCTCACCCACTCAACCACATTTTCCAGCTTATTTTCATCAACATTTAAATCATATAAAAACTCTTGCAGCTGCTCTGAGTTCTGCACTACGGCAATCAACAGATCAGTCACATCGACAAAATCCTCCCTGGATTCTTTGGCTATCTTGTAAGCACGAAAAACTGTCTGATAGAAATCTTGCTTAACCTTAGGCTCTTCTTGGTTCTGTCCGGAAACTACATTTGCTAACTTTTCTTTTATCTGATCTACGGGCAAATTTAGCCTCACAAAAATACTAGAAACTCTCTGATTAAAAAGAAGAGCATAAAAAATAACCAACAAACTAACGCGACCAAAATTATTCTTATCTGCAAGCTCAAATGCCTTGTCAATTACTTCTCTAGCTTCTTTAGTAAAGTACCAAGTCAAATCTTTTTGGTTTAGTTTTGATATATTTGCCACTTGCCCTTGCGTAGACTGGATCTCAGAGACCCCCTCCTTTTTAAAGTCTTTCTGTTCATATTCTAGCTTGTTCTGTTTTTCATATTTGAGAATTAACGCTCGGGCCCACACGAACAACAAGCTCAAAATCCCCAACCAAAACCAGGCCTGAAAAGTTCTAGGTTCTAGCCAAAACTCCAATGATAATAGATTTAAAGCTAAAGCTGAAGAGGTGTAAACATAATAGAATAACCCAAAACAAAGCAAAGCAAAAATAATCCCCAAAAAAATCTGCACTTTATCTATAAGTTGACCATACTCCCGAACTTTAACCTCAAATCGCCCCAGGTCTCTACCAAAAAACCATGCATTCCCATTTTCAGTATAGTAAACCGTGCCGTTATCCTCTTCTAAAGGCAACGGTTCCGGCTGAGTAAACTCCATATTAAGAGATTAAGGAGAATAAAAACATGACTGCCACAAAGATAGGTGTAGCGATCCACAGCAAAAAAATAAAGGTTACTATAAAAAACCAGATAAAAAGGGCTAGACTGCGTCCAAACACATTAGCAATACGCACCAAAAAACTCACAATCTTACCTTGCCAATCAGTCTGACCGAACATCGGAGTAAAGATATTTTTGAGCCACAACATTGGAACCAAGTTCTTGTTCCCCATCTTTAATAGATGCAAACAAAAGTCAAAAGCTCTTTTCAATCCACGTGAATACCACCACAGTGGAGTATACAAAATATTTAAGAAAAATTTTATTACCAGCCGCTGAAAAACTAAAACGCTCATATTATTTTATTCACCTTTATTTTAGCATAAATATAAAATTAGGGTAAATTTAAAAACTGCCCGCCGAGGCAGTTTAATAAGACTTAAACTCTAGTTTTTTCTACACCCTACAAAACTACTTCTTTACCACAGCTGTCCCCTGAAGAGTTCCATAATCTATGTTTTTTATCGGCACAAACTCTTCTTTATCAATTCGCTTGGTCACATTTCTTAGAGATCTTTTTTGGGCTATTCTTACATCCAATCTCTCATTTTTATTCTCTAGCTTTTCAATTTTTTGCTTGAGTTGAGATATCTGATAGCCACTGGTAGCTGTAGAGCTAGTTTCTACTATATATATCGTGGTAAATAACAGTAGTAAAACTATAAGAACCACTCTAAAGGTGGAGCTTAAAAACATTCGCTTCCAGCGAATACGCTCTGCTTTTTTTGAATTTTTAGTGGAATATTTTCTCATAATTTTTGTGCTACTCTTAATTTTGCCGAACGGGATCGTGGATTATTATTTAGCTCACCATCCGTCGGTGTGATCGGATTATCTGAGTCGGTATTCAGCTCATCTTTGTGGTCTTTTAAAAAATGTTTCACTATCCTATCTTCAAGTGAATGAAAGCTGATAACAGCCATTCTTCCCTGCTTCTTTAATATATTTAAGACCTGAGGCAGTGCTTTACGTAGAGCCTGAAGCTCTTTATTGGTGGCAATTCTAAGGGCTTGAAAAACTTTTGTTGCAGGGTCTCTGCCCCCAACCCAAGGTTCATCTTTATCAGAGCCTAGCTGCTCTCTATAAACTTCCAAAATGATGTCTCTTAACTGCTTGGTAGTGTCGATCTTTTTTTGCTCCCTCTTTTCAATGATGCACTTTGCGATCTCTTCGCTAAAGTCTTCTTCAGCAAACCGGCGAAAAATGAACTCTAATTTCCTTTGTGATAGATCATTTATGAGATCTGCTGCTGTTTTGCCTTCTCGGCTATATCTCATATCCAAAGGCTCCTCTTTGTCAAAGCTAAACCCTTTCCCCATCTCAAGCTGAGAACTGGACCAACCGAGATCCATAACTACTGCAGATATATCTCCAAAATTTTCAGTCTTTACTACTTGCTCTAAATTGCTGAAATTTTCACGAACAAAGGTAGTACGTTGCTGATAATCTTTCAGATAGTCTTTAGCTCTGTTTAAGGACTCTGGGTCAGCATCTATAGCCAACAGCTGACCTCCCGGAGCAATTTCTTTAAGCATCTCTTCACTGTGGCCCCCATCCCCTACAGTGCAATCAACGACATTGTCTCCGCTTTCCAATTTCAATTTATCAATGATCTTATCTGTCAGTACCGGTATGTGTCTGTCCATACTATATACCTAGGTCAGACATCTTCTCTGCTATCTCTCCACTGTTATCTTCAGTCTGCTGTTTGTACTCGCCCCATTTCTCCTTATCCCACAGCTCAAGCCGACTATAGAGGCCGGCAACTACTACGTCTTGGTCGAGATCTGCAAACTCTCTTAGATACTCAGGAATCATAATCCTGCCTTTCGAGTCTATATCTACATCCATAGCACCCGCAAGCATGAGGCGGGTAAAAGCCCGGGAGTTTGACTGTGCAAATGGAAGATCAGCTAGCTCCTCAGCCAGCTGTTCCCACTCCGTTTGGGTATATAAAAATAAACAATCATCCAATCCCCGGGTCACTACCGCCCCATCTTGTAGGTCGCTGCGAAACTTCTTTGGAATGAGCAGACGACCTTTGCTATCTAACTTGTGGGTGTACTCTCCTATGAACATTGAAAAATAAATGTGGATTAAGCGTATGAGTGGACAAGCACCGCACTCATACTTTGAAAATCTCCCACTTTAACCCACTTGATTCCATTATATACCACATTTATATATAATGCAAACCCTATTTTCCCATAGTTATCCACAACCAAAACAAAAAACGGAGCGCGGTGGCTCCGTTGGCCCCCCTTGTCTCAAAAAGCCAAATTCGGCTCTCTAAGTTTTGATTCAATTTCTACCACTCTATAAATACGAAAAGAACTAGTTTCAGTCGCTTCTCTTTCGGTGGGGCTGACATCGTAATATTCAGAAATATACTCAGTTACCTCGGTTGCTAACAACTTAAGTTTTTCTATCTTCTGTCCCCAATCAATTGAATCATTAAACTTTTCCTTTCGGAAATGTGCCTTGGCAAGCTGTTTAAACAAAAACTTACGAAAGGCTAAGGCACAGTCCAGTGAATGATAATATCGTCCCATTCCATCCTTAAATCCATGAAAAACAAAATCGAAAATTCTCAAATTAACAAAACTGTCCATTCTTTCTATTGGTTTACTCATTGTCAACCTCCCATACCTGAAGAAACGACACTACATCAAAACAAATTTTGTTTATTTTGTCAAGCTTTAGTCCAATTTTTCTTCTCTGAGTTTCTTTTGGTATTTTAAAGCAAAGCGATGAGCTTCATCTCTAAGTTCAATGAGTGTTTGCTTGTGATTTTCAACCCATTTTATAAGCTTTGGCTCAAGCCCCTCAACTATAAGCCGATTTTTATCTCGATCCGGACCTTTTGCTATCCCGCATACTGGTATCTCTAGATTTTTCTCCTTTAGCGCTTCTCGAACTACATTGACTTGTGCCTTGCCGCCGTCGACTAAAATCAGATCTGGGTCTGATTCAGAAAAATCGGTTTCTTCTCCGATATACTTTGCTCTCCTCTCTATAACCTCCCTCAAACAATCTAGATCACTCTGCCCTTCTACGGACTTAATTTTGAATTTTCTGTATTGATCTTTTCTAGCTTCTCCGTCTTCGAATACTGCCAGACTACCTACCTTGTCGGTCTTGCCTAGATTGGAGATATCATATCCCTCTACTCTATTGATATCTAGTCTATTTATTGACATAGAATCTTCGATAAAGCTTTTGTTCAGCAAGGCAACATCGTGAATTCGGTTCAATGCTTTTATCTGATCGCGCACACGTGCAGCTTCCTCAAAATTTTTTTGCTTTGATTCCTGCTCCATTTTTTGCTTCAACTCTTCTATTAGCTCTTCCTTGCCTCCAGACAAGAACTGCTTTAATGGTTCAATAACTTTCTCTTTATATTTCTCAGGTGAAATCTCACCGGTGCAGACCCCCAGGCACTCTCCCATCTGATAATATAGGCAGGGCTTGTCCTCACTATAGTTTCTTTCTTTAGTTTGGCAGGTGGAATAATTAAATAACTTGCGCAAAATCTTAAGGGTGGCTTTTGTATTCAGCTTAGGGTATGGACCAAAGACCTCTGAAAATCTCTCCTCTTTTTCTTCTTCAGTTAATTGTTGATATTGGTGTTGGCGAATATAGTCTAAGGTCGGATATTTATCATTAGTAATTACAAGAAAAACCCAGCTCTTATTGTCTTTACCCATAACATTGTACTTAGGCTGGTATTTTTTTATGTATTCCCCTTCTAAAATAATGGCTTCGAGAGCTGAATCAGTTTCTTTATACTTTATATCCTCCACCTTCTCTATCATCTCTTCGATAGGACGAAACACCTCTCTAGCAGTCTTTTCCTTTTTGTTCTGATCTTGAAAGTAACTTTTTACTCTCTTACTTAAAGTTGAAGCTTTTCCTACGTATATAATCTCACCTTCAGAGTTTTTAAAAATATATATACCGGGAGAATTTGGTAAATCTTTTAGTTGCTTTTCGGTTGTGTCCATATTTTATTTTTAATTCAGACACATATTAACTAAATTTAGAATAAAAATCAACAAGATGGTTTCTTTTATTTTGACATAAATGAAGAGAGGTGGTAAAAAAATAATTAGCTATGAGAACAGAAAAACAAACACAAATTAGCTATTATTACAAATCCATGATCTAAGTGGAGTGGGCTGTCATTATCTTTAGCCGCCCACTCTAGGGCGGTGTTTTTTATTTATAAATATAATCACATGAACAAAAAACAAAAGAGTATCTTTATAGACAAAGTGGGAGCTTTAGAGATTAATATACCGGTTCTCCAGTTTGGTTCGGGACAACCGAAAGTGCTGTTGTTAAACGGTATCCACGGAGATGAGATCTCAGGGCTATTTGTAATAAAAAGACTGATATCTAATATTAACCTCTCTCAAGGTCAATTGGATATAATTACTTCAGCGAACCCTCTAGCTCAAGCACTACAAGAGAGAAAAACCCCCTTGGACAAGAAGGATCTTAATAGAAGTTTCGACCCAAAGGACAGTACCTTGACAGAGCAAATAGCAGAAAAGTTGCTTGAGAGGCTAAAAAAATACGATCTAATCATCGATATGCATACATTCGAAAACTGCTCGCCGATAGTATGTATCTTTATCAACCATGGGACCGAGAAGGTAAAGAAAAAATCTAAACAACAAATAGAAAACTTCGCACCAGAGCTAGTCTGGGAGCTTGATATTGACTCAAAAGCGGATAAAGATTTTTTGGGCTCTTTAGGACCGAGGCTATCCCATGACGGCACCCCTAACTTTGTAATAGAAATGCCTGAACATTTTAGGGTCACCGATCAGCAAATAAAACAAGTCAGTCAGGGAATTGAGAATGTTTTGTACGATCTCGGTATGAGCACAGATAAACCCGAAAAATCAAAAAAAGAGAATCTACCTTATTTTGAAAGAAAGAGAATAAAAGCTAAAAATTCTGGTATTTTCGACCCAAAAAGAAATCTAATGACAAAAATTGAGCCTGGAGATAAAATCGGCGAGATTACACAAGTCGACTCTTTTAATACGGAACCGGTTATAGCTCAAGAGCCGGGCAAGCTAATCATTATCAATGATAGGGATATGGTAATGCCGGGGGATTTACTATTTAGCTTAGGTAAAAAAGTAGACCGATAACACTATTTTACAAATGTTTTCTAAGATAGTTGCCGGTATAGCTGGGCTCAAAGCTTGCTATCCGCTCAGGTGTGCCGGCTTTTACCAGCTCACCACCCTTTTCTCCACCTTCCGGGCCTAGATCTATAATCCAGTCAGCACATTTGATAAGCTCAAGATTATGCTCGATAACCATCACAGTATTGCCTTTAGCTACTAGCTGTTGTAACACTCTGATTAATTTTCTTACATCTTCATAGTGCAGACCCGTGGTTGGTTCATCAAGAAGATACAAAGCATTAGTGGTCCTACGCTTAGCCAACTCTTTAGCCAGCTTTACTCGCTGAGCTTCTCCACCGGAAAGTGTGGGGGCGGGCTGGCCTAGAGTCAGATAATCCAGCCCCACATCATTTAAGATACTGAGTCTGTCATTTATTTTAGGTATATCTTTAAAGAATTGTTCTGCTTCTTCTATAGTCATATCTAAAACCTCATCTATGCTTTTACCTTTATAGTGAACTTGTCTAGTTTCTTTGTTGTATCTTGCACCTCCACAGACATCACAAGTCACTTTGACGCTAGGTAAAAAGTGCATCTCAATTTTAATTTGGCCTCTACCTCGGCAGTTTTCGCATCTACCCTCTTTTTTATTAAAGCTAAACCTGCCCTTATCATAACCTCGAACCTTCGCTTCGGTCATGGAGGCATATAGGTCGCGGATATAATCAAAAGCCTTCGTATACGTGGCGGGACAACTTCTAGGGGTGCGGCCGATACCTGACTGGTCTATAAATTTCACCTTACTTACATGATCCAGTCCTTCAATCTCATCAAATCTTCCTTCCTGATGTGAAGCATTATGTAGCTGGTTAGAGGAGGCACGATAAAGAATATCCTCCATCAAGGTTGATTTTCCAGACCCGGAAACACCGGTCAAAGCAACAAACCTTCTCAGGGGTATATCCACATCTATATTTTTAAGGTTATTTTCCTTAGCACCTTTGATAGTTATTTTATTCGTAGAATCATCCACTTTCAGTCTATCGGTCTTGTTTTCTATTTCTTTTTCTCCACGTAGATATTTACCTGTTAAAGACTCTTCTGGCTCACCTAACACATCACAGTCGTAATTATCAGATTCTGAGTCCGGATCCAACAGCTGCTCAAGCGGACCAGAATATACTATTTCTCCACCATGCTTTCCGGCCTTTGGTCCTAGATCCACCACCCAATCACTGCTCATAATAGTCTCCTGGTCATGTTCTACAGTTATAATAGTGTTACCGTCATCACATAGATTCCTCAAAGTTTTGACCAGATTCTTATTATCCCGCTGATGCAAACCTATCGTAGGCTCATCCAATACATACATAGCTCCAACCAGCTGCTGACCTACTTGTGAAGCAAGACGAATGCGCTGTGACTCACCTCCGGATAGAGTGCCGGCCTTTCTGTCTAAGGTCAGGTAGTGTAGACCAACGTCATCCATAAACTTCAGCCGGTTTCTGGTTTCTCTAAGTGCTGCCTGGGATATTTCTTTCTCTCTATCAGAAAGCCCATCTTCTATGCCCTCAAAAAATTCACTGGCCTCCCCTATATGCATAGTTGTAACTTCGTAGATATTTTTTCCTTTTATTTTTACGCTTAAAGCATACTCATTCAATCTTTTGCCAATACAAGAGGAGCAAACTTCTTCACTACTTTTTGATTTTACACCCAACCCCTCACAAGACTTACAATATCCATAGGGGCTGTTAAAGCTGAACAATCTCGGCTCAATCTCAGGGAAAGCCGTACCCTCTTCTGGAAGTACATACTCGGTACTGTAGGTTTCCTCCTGTTTATTCGGATAGATAGTAATGCAGCTACCATCAGCTAAATCCACAGCCGTCTCGACTGCTTCCGCTATTCGCTCTAAGTTCTCTTCTATGTCTTTCTTTTCATCTATTGAGATACGATCCACCACTACTTCAATGGTGTGTTTCTTGTTTTTATCCAGTACAATCTTATCACGAAGACTTCTAATTTCATTATCCACCCTAGCTTCCAGGTAACCGTCATTATACAGGTCATACATCAGTTGATAATACTCACCTTTTCTTCCTCTAATCAAAGGAGCTAAGATAATTAAATCACCGCTACCGCCTATCTCGTCAATAATAGTTTCAGTAATCTGATCCGTGGTCATCTTCTCTAATTTCTCTCCTTTCTCTGGTGAATACGGAGTGCCAATACGTGCAAACAACACACGCAGATAATCATAAACATCAGTAATAGTTGCCACAGTTGATCGAGGATTAGCGCTCCTAGTTTTTTGATTAATGGAAATACCCGGAGACAAACCTTTGATCTCCTCTACATCGGGCTTTTGCATGCTACCTAAAAACTGTCTAGCATATGGGGAGAGACTCTCAACGTATCTTCTTTGTCCTTCTGCAAAGATAGTATCAAAAGCTAAAGAGGTCTTACCGGATCCAGAAAGACCTGTAAATACGATCATATTATTTCTAGGCAGCTCCAAATCTATATCTTTTAAATTGTGCTCTCGTGCTCCTTCTATAGTTATTTTTTCTTTCATTGAATTCAATTAACTAACTCCCCGGTGAGTCTTTACCCGGGGTTGAGCAGCTTGGATTATATACATAATTTCTTTGTTTGTCAATCAATCTATGATATACTAATATCAGTAATATTTAACGAAAACTTTATGTTTTCAAACAAAAAAATAACGCTAATCTCCTCTTTAGTGCTCAGCCTTATCTTGCTGGGAGCTGGATGTGGAGCTGACCAAGGCAACCAAAACCAACAAGATAAATCCGGAGTGCAAAAAGAAATGAAGGAGGACATAGAAGAAGCGACTGAAGACCAGACAAATAAAAACCAGAAAAGTGGCTTAACTCTGGAAGCGGAGCCTCGAGGTGAAGGCAAAGTTCATTTTGAATGGGAAGTATCGGATAACAAAGAAGTAGACAGATTCATAATAGTGAGGGACGAAAAAGCAAACCCAAAACACAACGGAAAAAATTATTGGTTCAGACAGCCGGGCACCAGAAGAAGCATCACCTGGGTCGATATCCCGACAGGTACTTACCATTTTCGGATCTGTATTCTAGAAAATAACGAATGTGCTGAGTATAGCAATGATGTAAAGGTGGAGGTAAAATAATTCACTAGAATAACTCATGTCGGAAAGAGACTTTTCTGATAGGGGCAACAAAGAAACAAAAGCTAGCCCTACTTCGGAATTTATTGATTTAGACACTGAAAAAGTTCAGGATTTTCTAGATGAATCAAATCTTGAACAAGAAAGGGAAAAAGAAATACGAAAATTAATTCAAAAGGGCGCCAAAATACCTCCTATTATATGGGACCAGAATTTTAGTAAATTTTTTGAAGAAGGTGAAGATTTAAGGGTCTCCAGCTCTTTAAGCAAAAAAGAGTTTTTACAAAAGCTAGATGAGGCACACCAAAATCTTTCTGATAAAGCCAGCAAAAAAGAGGTGGAATATCAGCAGAAAAAAATGAAGAAATTAATACAAGCCACCAATATATTAAAAAAATTACTTCAATACTACGGTAAGAGTATAACTTCTCAGTTTTTCGACATTATGAAAGATGAAGGAACAAGGAAAGAGAGGATAAAAGAAGGGGAAGAAAACAATTATTGGAGTGATGAAACATTAAAAATAGACCTTCTATAGAAACTTTCAATTGCAAAGTAATTAAAGTTTTGCTAAGTTAAAGTAAAGTTTATAATAACTATAACATGAAAGAACCTGTAAACGAGTTTTATGATATAAGTAGAATGCCGGAAAAGCCGGGTTTATTGTCAATTTATATATCCCCTAGTAAAGTTGAAAACGCTCAAAGTGCAGAAAAATGTTTCGAGTTTTTGGAACTATTTTGGGATAAAATCAAAGAGCCCGAAGTAGGAGTAAACTTTATATACGGTGATACACTATACTTATATTCTGAACAAGAGGCTACAAACTTAAAAAACAAACTTCTAGCTTCTGTTATCAACCATAAAAATAAGCTCATCAAGATTCTTGATAATAACCCCCATTTTGTTAAAAAGTCCGTAAACTTTACTACTTGGAACCAGTTACTTACTAGCGGTAGTTCTTTTCATGACTACTTTGGTAGATTAAAAAAGTTGTATAATCAAGACGACAAGCTGCAAAAATATATTAAAAAAGATTACGAAGAAAATGGGAAAAGAGATGAATTAGATGAATACCAGCTAAACTTCTTTCTTGAAGAAGTTCTAGTCTTTTATTTAGTAGCTAAAAAAGAACTTAGACTTAGAAATGATTTTGTTCAAGGCCATGAAGAGTGGATATTAAACTGCTATCCTGATCGGCCTTTCTGGTCCGAGGTTTATCTACATCAACAAAACCCTTTTGGTTTAGAATGTGAAGAAAATAAATTTGAAAATTCTTATTATGATTTGGAGAATAAAATCCTCTATGACTACAATCGACTTGATTTAGAAACCATGGATTTTTCTGAATTCAGCTAACGGCTAGTACCCAAAAGAAACCTCCCACATATACCTCGGATGAGGCCTAGTCACCTCAGTCTGCCATACTGCTTTCGCTCTGGCTAACACTTCTCGGATACCACCTGTGGTTTCATAATCACTTAAGTTTGCTGATATTCCTAAGGTTTTAATGCCAAAATTAGAGCAAATGTAAGCTATCCGGGAAAGGTGGTAGTTTTGTGATACCGCGGCCATCTTATCTATTCCAAAGACATTATTAGCTCTATGACAACTTTCATAAG
>JBDGRJ010000050.1:0-10101 GCA_042218115.1 Minisyncoccia bacterium
CAAAGTAATCGAAGTAACCTTCATACTGCTTCAGAACATCGAGTACATCCCTCTGAAAAACATCCCAATCCATTATAACACCTCTAAGAGCTCTCAACTACCTCAAAGTCATCGATCCTGCCATCTCCGTCCATGTCTTTTCCCTCCACTATCACGTATGAAGTTCCCTCGTTTAAAATCTTCTCGAGCTGTTTGAAGGCTCTCACCGCCGCCTCGGTTCCACGGTTCCTGATGCCGGCGACCAGAATTAAGCTTTTTTCAGCGTCCACAGGATTTTCGGCCTTCGCTATAACACCTATCTCCGGACTGCTGTATGAATTCTCCGATGTCTCAATTCCCCTGTAGGGAAAGTTCTCGCCCTCGAAGCTGACCGGAAAGGCATCGTTGAACTTCCTGGCGATCGTGTTTGTCAGCACTCCCCCGAGTACCAGCATATTAGAGTCAAAGCTTTCCTCCCTGAATACATCAGTGTCCCATTCAACGGATATATCACCTGAAGAAACGTAACTTCCGAGTTCCAGGCAGATATCTCCCGCCAGGTATCCATCTCTTCCCCTCACCTGGTCAGGACCGTGCTCGTCCGGAGATCCCACCACGATTGACCCCTCCAGATCTCCTTCATCAACGAGAGGATGCAGGAATTCTCTCACTTCAGCTGTCATAGGCTGGAACCCGGTTTGCTCTCCCTTTTTCCCAAGGTCTAGGTGGAAGGATCCAGAGCTTGGCGCGTAATAGTTCGCGATGCCGCCAGATTTTTCTTCCTGCCTTTTTTGGTCTATAAGTCCTGATTCTTCCAGCAGGTCGAAGTGATAGTAGGCTTTCTGTTTTGATACATCCATTCTTTCGGAAACTTCCGTCGGGTAGGAAGGACTCTGGCTGAGTAACTCGAGTATCCTCCTGCGGGTTTCATCGCTCAGTGCTTCAAGCATCGAATCATCAAGTTCACTCGATTCCACCAAGCTTCCGTCCTCCCTCAATAAACGAGCCATTGTAACCAATATTAAGCCGGTATAATAAAAGTTTTACTGGTATCCGGTCATACATAAGAACTTTTGGGACTGAAAACTCCAAATGCCTGAAACCTCTGTAAAACCCGTTAAACTGGTCTATTTATAAGGTATTCGAGGCTTAATACTGGATGAAGATATGTGCGGCATAATAGGTTACAAGGGTGAAGAAGATGCTGGAGAGATAGTCCATAGAGGCCTTAAGAAGCTTGAGTACAGGGGCTACGACTCGGCAGGTATAGCCACTGTAGGGAATCCTTCGCTGAAGATAGAAAAAGGGGAGGGACAGATCGAGGAGGCTATAGAGAAAAGCCCGGACGGAAAGACAGGGATAGGACATACTCGATGGGCGACCCACGGAGGAGTCGACGACACAAACGCCCACCCACACCTGGACCATGAGGGAAGAGTGGCTCTGGTCCACAACGGTATAATTAAGAATCATGAAGAGATCAGGAAACAGCTGGGAGTGGAAAAAACTTCCGACACTGATTCCGAAGTGGTGGCTCACCTGCTATCCCAGAACCTAAAGATCCATGAGAATGTGGAAAAAGCAGTAGAGAAGACTGAGGAAAGGCTTGAAGGTTCTTACGCTGTTCTAGCTACTCTTGACTCCGGCGAACTCGTGGCGATGAAGAAGGATTCGCCCCTGGTATTCGCGGAGAATGATGGCGAGATATTCTTCGGTTCTGATACTACTCCCTTCCTTGACCAGGTTGAGGAAGCAACTTTCCTCGAGGACGGGGATTACATGGTGGTAGACGAGGAAATCAGGATATTCAACTCTGGGAAAAAAGTTGAAAGAGAGCCGAGAGAGGTTGACTGGAACGCTGAAGATGCCTCGAAGAAGGGATATGACCACTTCATGCAGAAAGAGATCCACGAACAGCCGACGACCATGAAGCGGGCGGCGCTGCAGGACAGGAAGAAACTGGAGCAAGCTGCAGAGATGATCAGGAAGGCAGAGAGTGTTTACATTACAGGCTGCGGAACCTCAAGCTACGCCTCGAAGATGGGAGCAAGGTATTTCAGGTCGAAAGGGATCGAGGTTAACGTCGAGCAGTCGCATGAACTCGAGTACAGGAAACACGAGATAGGTGACGAAGACCTGGTTATAGCGGTATCCCAGAGCGGTGAGACCGCCGATCTTCTTTCACTGACCGAGAAAGTTGATGCTTATGTTCTCTCGATCGTCAATGTACAGGGCTCGACTCTTGACAGGGAGGCAGATCTTAGCCTCAACCTCAACGCTGGCCCCGAGATCGGTGTGGCCTCGACAAAAGCCTTTACATCCCAGCTAGTGGTTCTGAAACTGCTGAGCTACGTGATGGATGGAGATATCAGGGAGGGAAGAAAATCACTGGTAGAAACAGCTGAAAAAGTTGAAAAGGTACTGGAAGATAACCAGGAAAATGTAGAAGAGCTTAGCGAGTTCATAGCCGAGAGAGATGATGTCTACTTTATAGGAAGGAACAAGGGGTCTGTGCTGGCTGACGAGGCCGCCCTGAAGCTGAAAGAGCTTTCCTATATTCATTCTGAATCTTTCCCGGGCGGAGAATTCAAGCACGGAACACTGGCGCTGGTAGAGGAAGGTGTTCCGGTAGTGGGCATGGTGACTGAAAGAGGAAGCGAAGAGCTTATATCCAACGTGATAGAGGCAAAGAGCCGGGGGGCGGAAATAATTCTCTCCGGTGTAGAAGGGCTTGAAAGCGCGGACTACTCGATAAATATCCCGGAGGATGAAAACTCGGAGATACTCCATATAATACCATTCCAGCTGCTTGCCTACAGCACATCCGTCGAGAAGGGGAACAACCCAGACAAGCCGAGGAACCTGGCGAAGAGCGTTACGGTGAAGTGACCGAGAATAAAAGCGGATTCTAGAAATCTGTCTCCGACTTCAGGATTTCACATCCTATATTCCTATCCTCAAGCTCCGCCTTCATACCTCTCAGGTCAGGGTTTTTGTTCCCGAAGAAAGGTTCGCCGTAGTGGTATGGAACGACAATTTTGGGCTTTATCCTCACAGCCGACTTCACAGCATCATCCACATCCATAGTAAATACGCCTTCTACAGGTAGAAAGGCAATATCCGCACGGTCCTCGATTTCAAACATCTCTTCTGTCAGACCAGTATCTCCAGCCACGTAGAAAGAATTTTGCCCCATCTCAAACCTGTATCCAACCCCTCTTCCCCTCTCATGATGTTCATTGTACATCGGGACGGCCTCGATCTCTATTCCAAACACATCGATCACATCAGATTCTTCAACAAACTCCACATCCCTGCAGGGCACTTTTTCCTCCTCGATACTTGAAGGCACTACAACACAGGTGTTCTCCGAGCAAACCTTCTCCAGTATTCCACTGTCAAAGTGTCCGGTATCCTCATGTGTAACAAGAACAAGATCCGCCTCAACCTCTGGCGTTACCTTCCTGAAAGGATCCAGGAGAACAGTAAAGCCGTTATCCTCTACCCTGACCGATGCGTGACCGTCCCAGTAAATCTCAAGCTCACCGTACTCCAGCAACTTTCCCTCCCCTGTACCAGGATTGAGCTCCAGTTTTTAAACCGTTTCTCTGGATAGGACTGCAAACGAATTTTAAATTTTGTTACTATAACCTGACAATTATATATGGCAGATTTACCGAGTGAAAGAGAAGTCTTCGAAAGGACAACTATCGACCTGCCCACCGATATCAATTATACTTCTTATGAAAAAGTAGGTAGAGGTTTCCAGCTTCTCTGTCTGCTTGAAGGAAATTATAATCCGGAATTACTATCTGAAACGTACAGATCAGGAGGCGTGATAGGAGTTTTTGTAAATCGTACAGATGACCTCATCGACGGAGATCACGGATTTCCTGAAGTACCAGATAAGAAAGAATTCCTCTACAATCAACTGGATATTATTACAGAAGATTTCAGCCCAAATCAGACTGCCGGATACCTGCAGTGTGCTTACAATGCTGCTGAGATAGTCGGAGAATAACTCCAAGATGAGCAGAAGAAAGAATTAAGGGAAGAACTTGAACAAGTTGTAGAAAATGTTTTGGAATCAAAAAATGCGGACGAACCTGAACAAAAATATATTTTGCATGAAAAATCAAGCGGAAGCCTTTTCAGGGCCTCAGCAACTTTCCTTGAGATGACGACTGGCTACACCACAGATGACCGTTCAATCTGGGCTAAATCCGGGCATTTGATGCAGAATGCAGATGACCTTTGCGACGTAGATAGAGAAGCAAATATCGATTTCATAAAAAGAAGAAGAAATCAAAACTTGAACGAACTGCGAGAAACAGTAAGTCTACCCCAATATTTACCTCTCAGAATAACAGAATTTCTCATAAGAGAAGACTTCGTGTAAAATGACGTTTTAACAGGTATGCTTTTTGAAAATTCCGTTCACTAACTATCCTGTACAAGTTATAATGCGGGGGTAGCCAAGTGGTCAAAGGCGCAGGACTTAGGCTCCTCAAGTCCTTTGGTTCTAAAGGACGAGGACCGAGAAGCGAGCGGACGCGAGCTTCGATCGCACCTTCTCCAACGGGAGAAGAGTGCTCGAACAGCTTTCCCCTGGGGAAGCTGTGATAAGCTATCCTGTCCCATAGGGGTTCGCAAGTTCGAATCTTGTCCCCCGCACTCACCCTTTAGTTCATACATTTCTGACAAAAAGTGCGGTTGGGACACAAACGGAACTACCGGAAAACTACATTCCAAACCCTCTAAAACCAACGGTAAAACAAAAAGGGATATGTCTAACATTCTCCCCACAACTCCAGCCCGAGGTGAAGCTCTATGACTGATCTCCACGGAAGTAAAGATCGAATTGAGAGCTGCCTTAAGAACCAACGCAAGAACCCTGAAATCTCAGAAGAACACAAACAACTTTTCGAGGACTTCAACAACCAGTTGATTATTCAGGATTTGAGCGATGCCCGGCGTTTCCGCTACCTGAACAACCTGAAACGGATCATGGAATACAATTCAGGCAGTGATCTGGATTTGACTGATTACGATGCTTCTAGTGTTCGGAAGGTTTTGGTGCAGATTGAGGAAAGCGCTTACTATAGCAAGGAGTACAGCGAGAAAACCAAGGACGGGTACCGAGGAGCTATCAAGAAGGTGCTGAAACTCCAAGGAAAAGACCCAGACGAGTTAGTAGGAGAAGACTTTACCTGGTCAGCCAAAGCTAATTGAAAACCCGACCGATCCAGAAGACCTACCCGCACCTAGCGATGTCAAAATAATTGCCCGACAGTTAGAGGCAAGATCAAAAACATTGACGGGGAAAAGAAACGTCGCTTTTCTAATGGCTTTATGGGATACCGGAGCACGAGTAGGTGAGACCTTGAATGTCAAAACATCGGACGTGACCGTGAAGCAGAACACAGTCGTGCTTAAAGTACCAGGGAACAAGAAGAGTCCTGATAGAAAGGTGCCTTGCTTTGTCGCAGCGCCAGCCCTGAAGCGGTGGCTCGAATCACATCCAAGCAATATAGACGAATATTGAAGAAGAACAGTTCTACAAATTTGAGAAAAGCAATCAAAAACTCCAACCTAACTCTTCTCAGCCACTTCACAGGAATCCAAGACAACTCAGTCAATATGTCTCAAGTTGAAAAGTATGAGAGATTAAGGAACTGGATTGACCGTACAGCAGGAATAACCTACATCGCCGGACATATGGGAACAGGGAAAACAGACTTCGCCATCTTAATAAGCCAGATATGGAGACAAATAAACACAGAAGGAGAAGTAGCTTCCAATATCTCAAGTCATAAGGCCAGTAAAACCATAACCAGTCAGGCAGACCTACTTGAATGGATTCAGGAAGACGGAGAAAAACTATTCGTATTTGACGAGGCTTCTAGCCACGCATCAGGCTACATCAAAGACAAGATGAAAGTAGAGAAATACTTCTCCAGCCTAGTCAAATTCATTAGAAAGAATCAAGGAAAACTGATCATCATCGGACACACAGGCAAAGACATACATCCCGACATCAGAAGGTTATCTAACTATATCCAAAAGGAATCTAAGAAAGAAGCTAAAGTCTATGAATCGGTAGAAAATGGAGAAGGAGAAACACAGAAATTCAAACTAGAAAATATACATGCTTGTTCTGAAGAATTCGATACCAGAGAAGAAAGCAGCTGGAAATGGGACAAATACCAGAAACCTGATACTCTACCTTGGGCATGCTACTTCTATAACAACACGGAAATGAGTCAACAAGAAGTAGAAATACTATTCGACGTATCAAGAACCAAGATTAGTAAAAATAAGAATAAATATGAGACAATTAAAGATTTGCCTGCATAGAAAACTTCTAGAATCGGTTTAGATTAGAATGTGCGACTTTCCCGGAACTTTTTTTACTATAAACGTTGTTTATAGTAAAAAATTCTGTTCAATAATTTCGATGGATAACCTATTCGCTAATTGCCGATAGGAAATCTTAAATTAGGTGAAAGTTCCTTAAATAATATGTCTCGGGAAAAGTTTCGTGCAGTTGTCAAAGGCATTGTAACTAGAGATGAAAAAGTTCTAATTGGAAGAAAAGAAGAGATAGAAGGACATCCCATCTCCGGACAATGGCATTTAATGGGAGGCCACTTGGAACACGGTGAAACTCTAGATCAGGCAATAAAAAGGGAAATTAAAGAGGAAACTAATCTAGATGTTGAAGTTTCTGAGTTAATTGAATCTTCAACTTTTGCGTGGGACGAAAATGACGAACTAAATAGCATACAATTTGTCTTCCACTGTAAACCAAATGGGGGAACCGCAAAAGCGAAGGAAGATTTAGAAAAAGTAAAATGGGTAGACGTAAGTAAGATAATTAACAAATTGGACTCAATGGAGGCAAACAGAGTGAAAAGAAGTCAGAAACAAACTGAGTTCTTTTCTAAATTAAGTTAATTTTGTTGGGCATCCATAACTATGTCTCTGTATGGCTGATCAACAACGTCTACCTCATCTAATCCTAAATTAGTTAAGAAGGATTTGTTGTCTTCAACAGCCTCCTCAACGCCTTCCTGATTGTAGGCAGTACTTTCAATTTCTAGGAAGTGGCCCACAGGCTCTACATAATCTAAAGTTATTTCCTTATCGTCGATCTCAGCATGCTTCCTTTCCTTTACTACAGTAACTAGTTCTTCACAACCTAACGCATTAAGTAGGCTTTTAGCGTCTTCAACATCCTCTATAGGTATATCAACTTCCTCTTTCCAAAACTGTCCTTCTTCATCCATCTCTTCAGTAGTAGCTCCCTTATATGTCAATTCTATAGGTTCTCCATCTCTTTCTCTTATTCTAAGACATTCGTTAGTTTCCATATAGTCTCTTACAGGTGCTGTGAAATAAGTGTCAGACTCTGTATAATGCGAGAAATTTTGATCAAAAACTTGGTTTTCAACTTTTTCTGCATCATCTTCAGAGAGAGAAACTTTAATCTCCACTTCCTTTGGATTTGACATAACCTGAACTAGAAGACAAAATATTATATGATTGATCTGATGATCCAATAAATTCTTCTGCTATAGCTAAAGCTGATTTTTCTGTCTCCCTGAGAGAACTACCCTCATTCTGAATCTTGAAATAGTCAATATCGAACTGATCGTATAATTGAAAAATTAGATTATCTATTTCGTTGTAGAAATCTAGAACTTCATCATCTTCTACATCATAAAGGTTGCTTCTATCAAGAATCTCATCATCCGATATATCTAAATAGATGGCTTTGATTTCAAAATCCGTTTTCTCCTTAAAAAGGTGTAAATACTCTTTCTGCTGTTGGACTAAGCTTTGACCTGCAACTATCTCTGCATGGGCTATGTTACCAATGTGCCATGTTTCTATGAAGGCACTGTTGCCTTGATCAATTATAGATCTATCTCTCTGACACTCATATTGAAAAACCGATTCCTGGAAGTTAGAACTTGAATCTTTTCCTGGATCATAGCCTCCCTCATCAATAAGTCTCTGCGCAGTCTCAGGCAGAAATCTATACCCTTGATTATCAAGGAAACTGCCAATAGTACTCTTACCTGACGCATGTACACCATTTAATGTAACCAAAACAGAGCTATCTGTCATTTTTCCTCCACTTTTGCCATCATATATTCTCCCTTTACAGTATTTACTAGGTTAAAATTGGTTTCTCGATCACTTGTAGCGGAACTTATTATTCGCTTAAATCCGTCATAATCTAGGAAATCCTCTCCTTGATCCCCCAGAATTTTCCTATAGTACCAATTCCAGATCCGTGACTTCAAATTACCGTTTCTAGGATCCTTAATATCTATTACAATTAGAACTTTACACTGTTTAGAAAGTTGGGAAATAAGTTCTTTTTGCTTAGAATTATCAATATGATGGAGCGAGTTTTTGAACAGTATTAAATCGAACTTTTTCTTGTACGGCAGATTTAGAACATTATGATTTGTAAATATAATATCCTCTTCATCAAACTTATTCCGAACTACAGATATAGTTTTCCACGAAATGTCATTGGCCAAGCATAACTGAGGATTGAACTCTTTTTCGAGTTTAAATATTGTATTGTCATCTCCACAAGCAGCATCAAGAATTGAGTTAGGAGCGGTATCAATTTCATTTACTAGAGCCTTTTTCTGCTTTCTAGATGCCCTTTGGCCAAAAAGTCTATTTATTAGGTGCTTGTGGACTAAATGAGACAAATAAAATTCCCTACTGCTATCTATCTCATCTGTCGGAAGATTTCCAATTTTTTCCTCGATTTGCGGTTTTGCAGCTCTAACCACCTCTTCGTCTTGGTATGCCATATTGTCAGGAATATTATGGGAGAAACATCTCTTGATGTTATCTGTATTACTTGCTTCCTCCTCATCAGTAATTGCTACAAAACCTATACCTTGATGCTTAACAGTCTCGTCGCCACATGAAAAGCTATTTTCTAAATAAGCTATCGGCTGAACCTCATCTATCTCCGTTCCAGCCTCATCCTTTACAATCCTGTTTATTGCATCCACTAAGGACTCATTTTGATCTATAAAGCCTCCTGGTAGTTCCCAGCCCACGTTTTTATTGAAATATCTTAAATAGAGAGTCTCTCCATTCCGGTTGCATATAGCTAGAACAACAAATCGAATATTTTCTTTACAATGTTGGAAGAATTCTTCAGATACTCTTTCCTCATGTTTAATCTCTGGTAAGTCGTACAGGCTTAGATAACGGTCAAACTCAGAGTCTTTAATGTTCGCCACCCTTTACCCAACCAGCTTCTGCTGAGATATAATCTGCTATCTCTTCTGGAGAATATTTTTTGGTATCAATTCTCTCTATCTGACTATCTAAGCTGTTAAATATATCCTCATACTCGTTAAGAGCAGTTTCTTCAACAGATTTTTCATCTGATCTATTCTCATCTCGCCCTCGATCCTTTATCCGCTGATCTCTGGTATCTTCATCAACTGTGAGATAGAATACAGTGTCTGGTTCGAATAAGTCAAATTGATCAACAATTTCGTACATATCAGCATCAACCATCGGATCATAGTAAGCTACTGTTGTAGGCCAGTAACGGTCCAGAAGCACATCATTTCCTGCTTCTAGCTCTTCTTCGACAGTTTGAGAAACACTGGTAGAATGTGAGAGATACCATAATGCTTTGGTCTGTGGATTGGCGTTTTCTGTTATCCATTCTCGAGAACCCTCCAAGCTCTCTATAGGTGTTTTCTCAAAAATAACATCCTCATTGTTCTGGAGAGCGATATTAGAAATCTCATTCATCACTGTTGTCTTTCCTGTAGCAATCCCTCCCTCAAGCAAGAAAAACTCCGACATATTTTACTGTAACACAATAAATATCAAATACCTTTATGATAGTTAACTGTTTTCTATACGTTCTAGTCTCAAGTTCCCTGCGTTTGTTCCTGAGCTAATGAAGTTGAAGTGTATTTTGTCGCCTGGTTCCCAACCCATAACATCTACTATGGATGGAGGAACTCTGAACTCATAGAAATGGAGAAAGGAATGATTAGGGCTCAGACAGAGGAGATTGAGAAGATGCAGGAGTGGAGAAGTAACTGGACTGAGTAAACCTTA
>JBDGRJ010000051.1:0-9596 GCA_042218115.1 Minisyncoccia bacterium
CCTAAATCAAATAGTAGTAGGCCAATTAATAGGTATTTTAGGTATATCAGACTAGGTAAAGGTAGCAACAAAATAATTAAAGATACAAAAACTCTCCAACAAACAGGGTAGCTTAAAAGAAAATTCTTTCCTTTTTTGGTCTGTAAGTAATCTCTGAACCTGTCTATTCGGTATTCTTTGAGCTGCCAAAGATAGCTAAATTTACTATAGTCAGACAGTGCACTAAAAAGCCACAGAATTAAAATTATAAGTTCTGCTATTGAGAAGGTGTACATGTTTACTTAATAAACTTATTTATACTCTTTCTTAGCTGTTGTTTGTTATTTTTATGTAGGCCATGTCCTGCTTTTTTTATAATTCTTAACCAAGCATTAGGTAATTCTTTTACGATCTCAAAACTGGTTTCTACAGGCAAAAGCTCATCATCCTCGCCCCAGATGATTAAAGTCTCATTATCAAGCTCCGAGATGATATCCATTTCGTTTTCCTTAATAATCTTTTTAAATATTTTACTCTTCATACCGCTGGTTTTTCTATAGTCATGTGTACCGGCAAACTTATACAACACCTTCTTTGCTTTTGAGTCAACCCTTCTTATTATAGGAAGTTTGAATAATAGTTTGCCAATTTTAGAAATTAAATAAAAAATAGCTTTTTTAAATTTTTTGTTAGGGCGTTTTAACGCAGGAGCTGTTAATATCAGTTTATCAATAGTATTTGGGTAGTTATGAGCTGCTCTAGCAGCTACTGCACCACCAAAAGAATGACCTAATAAATAAATTGTATCACTTTCCATTTCTTGTTTAATTTTCTTGTTTACAAACTCGGCATACTCTTCTACTCCCCATACTTCATCCGGACAGGGGCGATCCCCAAAGCAAGGCAGCTCTAATATTTTAGTTTTAATATCGGAATCAAGCTCGTGTTCTTGTAAATATTTTTTAAAACCCTGCCATGTCTTTTTGTTTCCGCCCCAACCGGGAACAATAAGCAATGTACCCATTTTAATCAATTTGTTTTTTATCCATATATTCCCATAGTGCTTCGGGAATATCTATAGAACCATCTTGATTTTGGTGATTTTCAAAAATTGCAATAGGTGCCCGAGAGGATACGATAGCGGTACCATTTAAGGTGTGTACATATTTATTTTCCCCATCTTCGGTTTTATATTTAACGTTTGCCCTTCTTGCTTGATAATCAAGGCAGTTACCGCAACTGGTGATTTCCCCATAGCCACCATTGCTATCTTTATCGCCTTTCATTGTCATCCAAGACTCTAGATCGAATTTTCTATAAGCAGGAGCACCTAGATCCTCACTCGCTATATCAATCACTCTGAATGGAATATTGAGGTCATCATAAATATCTTTTTCAATTTTTAATAACTCTTTATGGAGTTCTTTACTTTGTTCTGGTTTGCAGAAAATAAATAACTCTAATTTTTTAAACTGATGCACTCTATATAAACCCCTAGATGCTTTTCCATATGAGCCGGCCTCTCTTCGGAAGCAGTGAGATATTGCGGCATATTTTTTGGGCCCCTCTGATAGATCGATGAACTCATCTTGGTGGTACCCTAAAACTGTTGCTTCAGCAGTTCCTATCAGGCTATGTTCTGAATCTTCTATGTTATATATTTGCGACTCATTACCTCGTGGATTAAAGCCCGCTGACTCCAGCACTTCGTTTCTAGCAAGGTCCGGTGTTTCCATCAGTTCAAAGCCGTATTCTTGAACCTTATCCAGCCCATAATCAAACAATGCTTGGGTGAGGGTAACTAAATCACCTTTGGTGAAATAAAAGCTGGATCCTGTAGTTTTGGCACCCCTTTCAAAATCTAATAAATCCTTTCTCTTCATAAGCTCTAGGTGGTCTTTGGGATCAAAATTAAATTCATCAGGTTCTTCATTTTGTTCTAAAACTTCAAACTCTTCTTCTGGACCGATCGGAGCTTCTGGAGCAGTTTTGTTTGGCACTTGTTTTAGTAATTCCTTATATTCCTTTTTAACTTTACGTAAACTATCTTCTAGTTCATCTATATCATTACTTAGCTGTCTCAGCTCAGCTATCTCTTCTTCGGATGGCTTACCACCTTCTGATCTTTCATTTCTCTCTTCTCTCATTTTCTGAATATCATCAATGAGGGCTCTTCTAGTTTCATCAAGTTCAAGCAGACGATCCATATTGACACTCATATCTCTGTCTTTAATGTTCTGCTTAACTTCATTTTCATTTTCACGTATATATTCTATGTCTAACATGTTATTTATTGTAGTAAAATTTTATAAAATCAACTATACCAAATAAGGCCTTTCCTCTGTGGCTTACATTATTTTTCTCTTTTTTGTTCATTGAAGCATAGGTCTTATCAGATTTTTTTACTTTGAATATAGGATCATATCCAAACCCATTTTTTGGGGTCTCTTCTGGTTGTTTTGTTATCTTACCTTTGGTCATACCCATATTAGAAAAGCCAATTTTCTCTTGCGGGTCATATAAGGACAATACCGACCTAAAACTTGCTGATCTGTCGTTTGTTTTCTTTTTTTCTAACATGTCCAGGATAAGCCTTCTCCTCTTTTCACTATTCTCTGCAACTCTAGCACTTTTTACTCCGGGCCAACCGTTAAGGGCGTCTACAAATAGACCCCCATCATCTGACAATGAAATCAAATTAGTTTTATTTGCATAATAGCGTGCCTTTAAAAACGCATTTTCCTCTATAGTATCATGTGGTTCATCCGGTTCTTTTATGTCTTGTTGCAAATCATTCAAAGATAAGATATTCATATCTAGTCCGGCTAGATACTCTTTCATCTCATCTACCTTCCCTTGGTTTGTAGTACCCAATAATAGTTTATCCATTTTTAAAAAGTTCTTTTTTTATTTTGGAGGATTTATATTTTTCCTCATTGTAGGGCTCTAATCTTTTAACTTCAATAGTTAGGTTGAATTGATTGAGCTTATCTTCTAGTTTTTCGACAAAATGGGTCTGATCGTACCCCAAAGCAATCACATCTGGTTCAACTTGGCTTATAACCTCATAGACATTTTCTCTGTTGCCCAAAATTGCTTTATCTACTACCTCAAGCGATGAAATAATATCTTGTCTGTCCTCTTCTTGGTGCACCGGACCGTCTCCTTTTATTTTTTTGACATTAACATCTCTAGCTATTACTACTATCAACCTATCTCCTAATTTATTTGCCTCCTGTAAAAAGTGCAGATGCCCTCTATGAAAAATATCGAACGTTCCGAATGTCATTACTTTTTTCATACTAACCGACTAATTCATATCCACTAGTTACATCTTCAACCTCCTCTTTATTCCCACGGACTAAAATTCCGTAATATTTTATGTCACTCCCTTTTTTGCTTTCTTGCGCTGTTTTGATCTCTCTAGGTTCCGAGCCTTCTTTCATTTCTTTTGTAAAGCAAGCTATTTCTAGATTATTTTTTTCAGCTTCTTTTTTAAGTTTATGCAAATCTTTTTGGTCTTTAGACTCTTTTATTACCATATCATCGACAGTATTCATTGGAATGGACTCCTCATCTTTAGTAATAGAGGTTTCAATAGGTAGAATATCACTTCCTTTTCTTGATGATATAGAGGAGCTAAGATTTGCGACTGTGTTAAATTTTACCCACCTTGGAGTTGAGTCATTATTTAAAATTACGATGTGATTCACTTGATTTCGCACATCTTCTTTGTCTTCATCTTTTCTTCTTGTCAATGGGAACATTACACACTCTCTAATAGGCCTATCCTCAAAAAAGGAAAATACCCTAACCGACATACCAAATCCTGTAGTGGGGGGCATTCCGTGCTCTAGTGCTTCTACAAAATCCTCATCATGCATCTGAGCCTCTTCATCCCCTTGTGCTCTTAGCTCAGCTTGCCGTTCAAATCTCTTTCTTTGATCAATAGGGTCGTTCAACTCACTATAACCATTTGCAATCTCGCTGCCCGCAATTAAGACCTGGTATCTCTCGGTTAGCTCCGGGTTCTCCTCTTGTCTTTTTGCAAGTGGTGAAACCTCTACTGGATGATTTACTAAGAAGCAGGGCCCTTTTATATCTTTCCGACAATGCTTCCATAAGTTGTCCATCAATCTCCCTTTGCCATCGGATTCATCATAATCCCTGTCTAGATCATCTAATTTGTCTTTTAGATCTTGTTTGGATGCTTCAATGACGTTAATTCCTACTTTATCTTCAATCGTTGAAACAAAATCAATCTGATCCCATTGTTGGTCTATCTCTATGTTTTCAAAACCATTTATATCAAAGTTGGTTTTGCCCCAGACGTCTTGTACAAGTTCTTTGAACAAACGTTCTACAAGATCCATTGAATCGTTATAATCAGCATATGCCCAATAAAACTCCATCTGGGTGTAGTCTTGTAGATGCTCCCTACTCATGCCCTCATTCCTGAATTGTCTGCCAATTTCAAAAGTTTTTTCAAACCCCCCCACCATTAGCCTTTTTTGCCATAACTCTCCCATTGATATTCTTAGGTATACATCCATATCCAATGCATTGTGGTGGGTTACAAATGGTTCAGCATCAGCTCCTCCGGCTGTTTTTTCTAATACTGGTGTGTAAACCTCTAAAAAACCTTTATCCAGCATAAATCTCCTTACTTTTTTCCAAAAACGCTCTTTTCTCTCAAATAACTCTTTCTCTTGTGGGTTCTCAATAAAATCAAGGTATCTTTTCCTGAGCCTAGTTTCTTTGTCTTTAAGTCCGTGATACTTTTCTGGAAGGGGTCTAATGGATTTAGCTAGGAACTTCCAATCTTCAACTAATATTGACTCCTCATCTTTCTCAGTTTTAAACCTGGTTCCATATACCTCTACAATATCCCCTAAGTCAACCTTATCGGAAAATAGTTGCATTAATTCTTCTTCGGCTTTTTCATGTTTAAAGACTACTTGGATGGTTCCGCTTTCATCTTTTATATCAGCAAAAATTATCTTACCAAAATCTCTTTTTGCCATCACCCTTCCAGCAATTGTTGCTTCATTATCGTGTTCTTGCTCTAATGCTTGTTCGACTGTATGGGTACGGTCTGATTCTGATGGATAGGGTTCAATACCCTGCTCTCTTATTTTTTTTAATCTTTGAAGCCTTACCTCTCTTTCATCGTTTATATCTACTTCTTTGCTGTTAGTCATAATTTATTTAATTTCAATAATTTTATATATCTGATTTCCTCCAGGAGTTTCGACCTCAACCTCATCGCCCTCTTTTGCACCAATAAAAGAAGATCCTAGTGGGGATTCATTAGAAATTTTTCCTTCGGTTGGGTCAGCCTCACGACTACCAACTAAATCAAACTCTTTTTCTGTATCATTTATTTTTACTTTAAAAGTTGTTCCGAGATCTATCTCATTGGCACCTTCCTTTTCTTCTATGATCTCAGAGTTATCTAGTATCTCTTTTAGCTCATCTATTCGTGCTATTGTTTCTCGCATCTCTTCTTTAGCTGCCTTGTAAGAGGCGTTTTCAGATAAGTCGCCCAATTGTTTAGCTTCGTGTATCTTATCCGCTACATTGGGTTTTTTCTCCTCACGAAGAAACTCTAGTTCCTCCTTTAGTTCTTCGTGTTTTTCTTTAGATAAGTAATATGTATCTTTATCGGACATAGTTTTCATTAAAAAAATATATACACCGCTGTTAACAGTTAGTTAAATTATAACAAACAACTCTCTCTAGTCAACGTAATTTTAATCATTATCCTTATAATTTCCCCACCATCTGTAAAACTCTTCAGCTATTGATATCGGTATCTCATCCCCGTCTCCCCCCTCTTCAACAATTATTGTAAGGACTATTTCAGGGTTTTCATATGGGGCAAAAGAACTAAACCAAGCATGAGGCTCATTGTTACTACTCCATTGGGCTGTACCTGTCTTGCCCGCAATATTAAAGTTAATATCTCTTAGTGCTTGACAGGACCCATACACCGTACACTCTAGCATTCCTTGTTTGATAATTTGCATATTTTGGTCACTTATAATATTTCTTTTTATTGCATCTTTATTTTGTACTATCTTTTCATCTTTCATTGGATCAATGATTTCTCGCACTAGGAAGGGTTTATACAATGTTCCTTTATTTGCAATTGCTGCGGTAGCATTAGCGATCTGTAGAGGGGAGGTTAATAAGTCACCTTGTCCAATAGATAAATTATACGTATCACCTATATACCATTGTTCCCCTTTGGTCTTACGCTTCCATTTTTTTGTTGGAATAAAGCCCGGATTCTCATTAGGCAAATCTATACCTGTTTTTTGGCCAAAACCAAATTTACCTAGGTATTTACGTATACCCGATAAACCAAGCCCCTCAAAGTCCTGATATCCACCTCCTATATAATAGAAAAATGTATTTACCGACCATGCTATCGCTTTTGTAACGTTAGTATAGCCATGTCCACCCTCTTTCCAGTCTGGATAAAAAGTGTTTGAGACCTCTATACCTCCTGTGCTATGAACTACAGTATTCTTATTAATAATACCCTCTTGTAGTGCACCAGCACCAATTACCGGCTTTATAGTCGAACCAGATGGATAAGCACCAGCTACAGCACGATTAAATAGGGGCCTGTTTTTATTATTAAGATATTTTTCAAATTTCTCTTCTTCTATCTCTCCGGAAAAGTGATTATTATTATATGCGGGAAGACTAACAATAGATATAATTTGACCGCTATTTGGATCCAACACTATCCCTGCAGCCCTGTGTTTGTCATTCTTTTTCATATATTTTTTTATAATTTGCTCTAGTTTCTGTTGAATCTTGGAGTCTAAAGTTAATTTAATGTGCTTACCCGGTTTTGGCGAGGTCTTGGATATTACTTTTTGCCTTTCTCCTTTTGCATTTACTTCAACTATCTTTGAACCGTAATTACCTCGTAAGATTCTCTCATATTCTTTCTCCAGCCCGGCCTTTCCTATATAGTCTGACAAGAGATAGTCGCTGTTCTTTGATAGACTATTGAATCTTTTAGAATTTATTTTACCGAGATAACCTAAAATATGTGAAAGTGATTTGATAGGTTTCTTATTATTTTGTTTTATTGGGTTTAGATAATACAATCTTTTACTGCCTCTTTGTATATGTATTCCCGGAAGATCTGAGGCCGAAATTTGTATGGATAAAGCTGTTTCATAGTTTAAGTTTTCTTTTATAACAATTGACTCCAGATTATGCTCTTCGTATTTTCTTATAATCCTTTTTATCTCCTTTGTGGATTGGTCAGTTAGTTGGGAAAGTTTTTTAATTACTTCTGTTCTATTTTCTTTTGTGTGAGGCAGATCCTGAGGTGTAATAGCTAAAGAAAATCTGGGAATATTCTCTGTTAGTTTATTATCCTGTCTATCATAAATTAATCCCCTTTTTGCTGGTATAGGAATTTTCCTTTCACGGTTTTCTTCAGCTTTAGCAAAATAAAAGCTGTTATTTACTATTTGGATATAAAATAGACGAGAAAGTATTATTAAAAAACCAACCAAAATAATTAACAACAAATAAAACTTTTTATTTTCTCTAAAACTCGAATTCAAGAAGTTTTTAGTAGCTTTTTGTGCAACTTGATTTTCCGTATCTTCTTCAAACACCATATTATCTTCCTTGATCATCTTTTCTTCTGCATCTTCTTCTATAGAAAAGAGTGATTTATCGCTTATTTTAAATGGGTTATTGTCTTTAGAAGACATACTATATCTTTTTAAACCACTCGGATTGGATCTCTCTCTTGTTTAATGAGGGTAAGAAATTACTTAGTAGGAAAAATAATAATATAGTTGTAATAGTTGAAAGTATAATCTCCCAAATATATGTCTCAACAGATCTAATAAAACTAAACTGGTATTTCTGATTGATATTAGCTAGGAAATTTAGAATAAAAAAAGATAATCTATAAATCAATATTGAAATTAATGTAATTGCTCCGGCTGTATACCAAGTTTTATTGGTAAAGGCGTATTTGTATAGCCAAGATATGCTAACTATTGCTATAATGGAGGATATCAACTGAATGCCAAAAAAAGTTATTGAATATAACTCAATAATTAAGAAAGATATTACGCCTATCCAGATGACACTAATGTCTTCTTTTGATAACAGGTAAAAAGAGACTCCAATGAAAATCGAGTTAACTAAAGAAAGTGGATAAGGTAGAAGAACCCCAATCCCAATATGCAAAACAGTTAGCAATATAGATAAAGACAGTATTTTTAAAAGCGATACAAATTGATGAGCCATCTTAGTTTACAGAGGTAATAATAGAGACATAAGTAACTTTACTTAGATCAACAATTGGTTTTATAACAGCTCTTTGAAAAGGTTGATAAGGGCTCTCCTCTATCGCCTCAACCTCACCTATTGCCAACCCTCTGGGCATTTTTGAGTCTAACCCCGAAGTAACAATAGTATCGCCGATATAAATTTGCTCATTTTGTGGGATATAATTTAAGAACAGATTTATTCCAAAACCACCTTCGACCAAACCAATACTTTTATCTTTATTTAGAACTGTACCCGCTATTTTGCTCTGACTATCATGAAGCAGTCTGACTATAGAAGTATTTTTACTAACTTGAGCTATTTTTCCTACAATAGCACCATCTAAAACTATTACTGGATTTCCCTTTTTTACCCCATCAGACGACCCTTTATCCAAAACAAGCGTCTGTGCGGTTTGCTGAATGTCTTTACCTATTACATTGGCCCCAACTGATTTGAGTTTATTTTTTTTAAAGAAGTTTAGAGTTTTTTTTAAGTGTCTATTTTCTTGTTTTAGCTGCTTGATTTTAGACTGCTTGACTTTATACTGTTTTATCTTTTTTCTTAAAGATCTGTTTTCTGCTTTAATCTCTTCTACATCAGTAGAAAAACTGATCTTGTTATTGATATTAACTGATAGTGAGTAAAGCCTTTTTGAGACCGGGTTTATTATTCGTTTTAGGGCACCTTCAATAGGAGTTAACCAGCCCAAAAAGTGGCCTAAAATTAAAAAAAAGACTACTGTTATTGAAGCCGCAAGATTTTTATTTTTTAAGGACATAAATATTTATTCGGGTCTTTCTTCAGATAATGAAATAGATACTTGTTCAAGTAGATCATCATCCTCAAGTAGCTGGCCTGCCCCCCTTGCAACCGAAGTTAGCGGGTCATCAGCCAATCTTACTGGTACATCGATTGATTCTGAGATTACTTCGGACAAGCCTCTCAGTAGTGAACCCCCTCCTGTCAGTAAAACCCCTCTTTCATGTATATCTGCAGTAAGTTCTGGTGGGGTAATCTCTAGTGCCATCTTAATGTGGTCTGTAATATTATTGATTGAATCTTGTATTGCTTCTCTAATATGCTTGTCATTTATCATTATTTCTTTGGGTAAACCTGTAATGACATCCCTGCCACGCATAGGGAATTCAAGCTCCTCGGATACCTCTTTTGCAGAACCAACTTTTAATTTTATCTCTTCAGCATACGCTTCACCGATCAGTAGGTTAAATACATCTCTGGCATATTGAGTAATATTATTGTTCAACTCATCACCGCCAGTTGTAGTGGACTTCCAAGTT
>JBDGRJ010000051.1:9700-17495 GCA_042218115.1 Minisyncoccia bacterium
TATATCAACTACCATGTTGCCTATCGGCTCTTTAATCGCCATTCTTGAACCAACTGCCGCAGCCATAGATTCTTGTACTATATGCACCTCCTTTGCTCCGGCTGTTTTCGCTGCATCTTCTACTGCTTTCATTTCTACTTCTGTTGCGTCGATAGGTACACAAGTAATTACTTTAGGCCTGGTTGAAAAACCGCTCTTGTCTTCCGTCACTTTTTCGATAAAATGCTGTAACATTTTCTCAGCTACCTCATAATCAGATATTATACCCCTGTTCAAAGGGTTAGATACCTTTATATGAGGTGGTGTTTTTCCGATCATATTCTTTGCCTCTTCTCCTACCGCTAAAACCTGTTCTGTTTTTTTATTTATCGCTACTACTGTCGGTTCATTTATTATAATACCCTTCTCTTTAGTGTAGATCACCGTATTAGCGGTTCCTAAATCAATTCCTATATTATGGCTAAATTTATTAAAAAAGCTATTGAACATATTTTTTATTCAATGCAAAATTAAACTTACAGAATTTAATTTAGCTAATATAAATAAAAATATAGTCTCTATTATTACTCACCTAATTAATTCAACTAGTTTCTCTCGTCGAGACATAAAATGAACCCAGCAAAAACAAGATAAGAACAAATAAGGATAAGTTCCAAACGGTAAGCAATTGTTTTCCTTGCAGGTAGAGCAAAACTATAACTACAATTGCTAAGATGCAAGAATCACGAAAGCTTTTCTCTACTATTTTAAACAAAGGACGAATGTCTGTTAATTTATAATAAGCTCCCAATGTAATTAAAGACAAGGTTCCAAACATTGAAAAGAAAAGACTAGAATAAAAGGAGATAAAGCCTACTATTCCACTCTGAAATGGATTAATATTTATAATTACATATACCCAGGCAGCCCAACAAAGCAGTGTTGCTACAGCCATGATTGTGATATATTGTTTTAGCTTCATGATTAGATTTTAAAAGCTAAGACAAGTAACGAATGGTGTCTACTTTATCTGTTCCTAATTTTTGGTTAATCTTCTCTACTATCTTGTCTTGATTCAATCTAATCTCTTGGGCCATTGTGCTACTGCTACATGTGATAGTCAATGTTCTGTTTTTTAGATATTGCGGATTTGCATGGACAGCTTGTTCGGAGCCAAACATATCCTCTAGAACTTTTTGGGCAATTTCTACCACCTTTGATGCGTCTATCTGTTGTTTGAGAGTAGACTCATCATCTATCTTTTCTTCCAGTGCGTCTCCAAGAGGGGTTACCGACATAAAGTATATAATTACTTGTTTTTCAAAGTATAAAATAGCAAAAGGCGGGGCATTTGTCCAGCTGTTCCGAGCCGATGGGGGGGATTTGAACCCCCGGCCTACTCCTTACGAAGGAGTTGCTCTACCTCTGAGCTACATCGGCTTGATCCTATTGTTCTAAGTCAAAATCTTCTTTTATTTCCTTTACTCTATTTTCAGCTTCTTCTAATCTAGTTTTAAGCTTTTCTGCTAACTCACAGCCCTCCTCAAATTTTTCAATGCCTTCTTCTAAATCTAGTTCTTCTTGTTCAAATTCATCAGCAATCTCTTTTAATCTAGAGAATGATTCTGAAAAGTCAAACTCTTCTTGTTTTTGATCTGACATAAATTTAATTATTTATAATCTTAGTAACCTTACCCTCTAGTTCTCCTTGTGATAAATTTATGTTGATAATGTCATTTATATCTAATTTTTTAGTATTTTTCAAGACATTGCCATTCCCATCCTTAACTATACTATATCCTCGATCCAGTACAGATTGAGGGGAATAACTTTTTAATAACTTTTGTAGTTGTTTAAGTTCTTTAGATTTATTTTGAATAGACGAATGGAGTTCCTTGTTAAGTTTTTTTGGGGTTTCATCTACTAATTGCTTTGTTTCTTGTATTTCTTCGGAAAACATTTTAAGTTGGTAATTAAGCTTCATCAACATATTTTTAAAATTTTGCTTCTCTTTTTTAATGTAGTTTTCAGCTCCAGTGTAGAATCTATTAATTCTCTCCCTTTTTTGTTTAAAAATCTGTTCTATTTGGTGTCCTAGCTTATACATTAAGGTATCGACTTCATGGACTACGTTTTCTCTATCCCTCACAATCAGCTCAGCTGCATTAGAGGGCGTTGATGCTCTTAAATCCGAAGCTAGTCCTGCCAGAGTCTCATCCTCTTGATGTCCAACCCCACAAACAACGGGAACACTTGTTGAAAAGACAGATCTGACTACTTCCTCTGAGTTAAAAGCTTGTAGATCTTCTAAACTTCCACCACCTCTGGTTAAAACAACAAGATCCAGGTCTAGATTGCTGTTTTGGATGTATGTAAATGCTTGTTGTATTTCTCTAACAGCATTTTCGCCCTGAACATGTACAGGAAGTAAATAAATATCCAACCCCCCCATTCTATGTTTTAAAACCTTCAAAAAATCAGTGTACGCCCTGGCTTCCGGTGAAGTTATCACCCCTATCTTTTGAGGAAAATCAGGAATATTTCTCTTTCTATCTTCTGAGAATACTCCTTCTTGTTTTAGCTTCTTTTTAAGTTTTTCATAAGCTTTTTGTAGAGTACCCTCACCAGCTAGATCAATACTTTTTACAAACATACTGAAATGACCCTTATCCCTCACCTTTACCTCCCCTAATATCTGTACTCTCATACCATCCTCCAAAACATCGTCCAATCCTTGTTGCTGGAACAGACCATAACTGGTAAAGCAAGGCAATATTTGCTCATCTTCTTCATCTTTTAGGTCAAAACTAACCCACTTCTGTCTGTTTATGCTAAAATCAGTCACCTCCCCTTCGACTTTTGTATTGTTGAAAGGTCTTAATGCTTGGTTAATATATTCTATATATTGTGAAACCGAAACTATATTTTCTGACATGTTCTTTAATTTGTAATATAGATGTCCTTGTTAAACTCATCGTCGGTGCCAACTAAGGTAGCTTCACCGTTAATAACTTTTTCAAATGGGGTACAATAAAAACAGTTTCCCCCTTCTCTGCAGGGAAAGTTATCATGCTCACGTGCCGACTTTATATCTGTAGCAACATTCATAATTTTCTCTCTTGCCAGATTTCGATCCGGTAAAGCTTGCTCATTGGGGCTTGCATCTTCTCTTAGGTGCCAAAAACTTGTTTTTTTAATGCTCCACTTTTGACACTCATCAGCTAATAAATAATATATAGATAACTGAAGTGAGTCCGATCTATCCTTTTTTTGCCCGGTTTTAAAGTCAATGATATGAACCCCTTCCTCATCCGGCAAATACTCAAACCAATCAATTTTGCCACATAAGATAATTTCCTTATCTTCATCTAACCAAAAATCTAAAAGCTCACTGTTTCTTTTTGTTGCCAAATTTCTAAGAGGTCCGGGGTTTTGTTCGACTCTTTTAATCATCTTTTGAGCTTGTTCTTTGTAATCCTGTTCTTGTTCTTTAGTTTTAAATCCACCCTTTTCTCCCGATATTTTCTCCCACTCCTGTTCTAGTTTACTCTGCAAAGGGTCATTAAATCTATTTTCTGCTGAATTTTCCGATAGTGACTCCAATACATTATGAACTGCCTGCCCCATAGCCAAATCAGGGTTCATAACTGTAATTTTCCTGCCGGTTTGCGGATCTTTATATACATTTTTTAGATAATAAGCTCTTGGGCAGTTTAAATAGTCTGAGATTGAAGAGTGAGACACCCAAGTTGCCTTATATTTATCAGGCATAAAATTATTTAAATGAACTTCTAAATAAGTTTTGATTTATAATAACATATTCTATTATATTTCGATAGTGTTTACCCGATCTTTAAACAGATCAATAGTATAGGGGTGACAAGTAAATATCAAAACCTGCCTATCTCTAGCAAATTCTTCTACTATTTCGGCGGTTTCTTGGGCTCGCTTTTGGTCAAAATTAACGAAAACTTCATCCATAACCGTAGGCAAGGGTTGTGTTTCCTTTTCATACTCTTCTATAAATCCTAACCTCAGAGTAGTAAGAAGCTGTTCTTTTGTGCCCCGACTAAGCTCAGATATGGTTTTCCCTGAACCATTCGAGTCAAACACTCTAACCTTCTCTTCCTCTAGTGAGACACTTATTCTTTCATAATTACCGTTAGTTATTTTCTTAAAATACTTACTTGCTTTTTTTATCATCTCCGGTTGCCTCTCTTTTTCGTAAATATTTTTAATTTTACTTAAAACCTTTAGTGACATTTTGCCCGATAACCACTCTGATCTGGCGCGCCTTAGCTGTTCTTTGTAGCTTTCTAGCTCAGTCATAGACTCTGCTAGCTCAGACTCACCTGCAAGACGCTCCAGCTCATTTTTAATCTCCCCCAACCTTGATGTTTTTTGTTCTATTTTTTCTTCCTTCTCTTCAATATCTTTTTTAATCTGAGAAACATCAGCTTGCAGCTCCTGCTTATCATTTTGCGACAAGAAGTTAATGACCTCTTCTGCCCGATCAAAACCTACTATTTTCTCGATAGTAGACACGGCTTGCGCCCTTTTTTCTTCCAGCTCTCCTCTAGTCTGATATTGATCAAACAACTCAATCAGCTCATCCTTGGTTTCTGGCACTACCGAACTTAAGACCTGATCGATCTTCTCTTTGGTCTTATTTAATTTGTTTTTTATTCTTTCCCTTTTTTGCTTATACTCATCAAACCTTTGTTTGTAATTATCATGTTGTTGTTTTTTCTCCTTGGATTGTTTAAACTCTTCGAGGATCTCTTTGGCGGTAATATAAAAATTTTGGTCTTTATTGTCTCTATCTAAATTTTTTCCTAAAGTATCCACTTTTTGTTCAAAATTATCTAAAAAAGGTTCTCTCTCCCCCTCTTGTTTTTGCTTTATTTGTTTTTTTTGTTTTACCAGTTGTTTCAAGTCCCCAATCTCACTTAAAGCCTCCAGTGCGCTTTCCGGTGAGAGCTCTTCGTTTAGTCCTAAATTATTGATATAGCTTGTATAATCTTGCTTCAAATCTCCCTTCTTTTGTTTTAACTGTTTAAGTCGTTGAGTGTATTCTGATTTTGGATTTTGCTCAAAAAGATAACCACTGACAATTATCGCAGCTGCAGCAACTATAAAAGCGCCCATTATAAAAAAGGCGGAGTAATAAAAAGAGGAGATAGCTGCTATTACAAAAATTATACCTACTGTTAATGAGATTTTCTTATAATTATGTCCTGACTGTTGCTTATAACTTTTAATTCCTGCTTCAATTTCTTTCTTTTCATTTCGTACCTCTTCGATTCTATTTTTTAATTCTTTTATCTTATCCTTGTGATGAATTATATCAGAAAAATCCTCTATATCACCTTCACTCCACCCCGAGCTTATTTGATTTAATTTAATGCCAATTCTCTGACTAATATTCTCAATTTCATTCTCCGACTGTTCATAATTCTGTTTAGTCTGTTTGTACTTTTCTAGATTTTGTCTTATGTACTCAACTTCCGTTGTATGCTGTATCAGCTCACTATTAAACTTAACCGAGCTTTTTTTCTCTTTCAGATCTTCTAGACCCTCCTGCTCCTCCGTGCCTGTTTTAAGCTGATCTAATTTACTTGATAGTCTCTTCTGTTCATCAACTAAATTAACAAACTCTTCTTTACTGATATCAGGTAACTCTTTTTTTTCAGGCAAATTATTAAGCTCCTCATCGATATTCTTAATTTTTAAGAAGCTGTCATAACTATTCAGTACTCCCTCTTTTTTATTTTTTTCTTTTTTGAGTTTATGTAGCTCATGTTTAATCTCTTCGATCTCATTTGTTAAACTTTCTTTTTTCTTAGTCAAACTTTGATAAGAATCCAGATTGCTCTTAATATCATGTACTTTATCCTTTTGGTTGGTGATTTTTTCTAAAAATTGATACACTTGTTGGGTCGACCCTTGGGGGTTATAAATCTCCTCTACTCTCTGGCGTATGTTATTTTCTATATCACCAATAGAAGTATCACCAAGACCTAAACCTATGGAAAAAATCTTATCCTCAACACCTGATTCGGTTAGAGATTCTATACCTACAAGCTCATCAAGCGAAAAAGTATAAACATTTTCATATAATTTTTGATCAGCCTCTCCCAAAAGCTCAAACCACTTCTCTTGGTCACTAGTCTGATTATCATTATAAATTAGATTTATATCACCCCCCTTACTGCCTGAAAATCTTTCAAAAATTACTTGTTTTCCAGATTTCATTAAACCCTTTATTCTTCCACCATGGTCTCCACCCTGAGTCGGCTTCATTCTTTTGTTTTTTCTCCTTGGGTAGCCAAATAAAGTGAAGCGTATGAATTTCAGCAGAGTTGTTTTTCCGGCTTCGTTGTCTCCATAGATGATATTTACCCCCTGATCCAGTGATTTCAAAGTAAAATCTTTAAATTTCCCGAACCCATCTATGTTAATTTCTTTTATAATCATAAAGCTAGGATATAAGTTGATCGATTAATTTCCACTTTGCCTCGTTTAGTATTTCTTTTTTTTCCTTTGAGGTTAGTTCTGATAATTCTCTCTGAGCCTGTGGGCTAAAATTATTGCTAATCTCAGATAGTAAGTCATTAAGTTGTTGTGAGTCCGATTCTAATTTAGAAAACTCAGATAAAACCTCGGCAGAAAAATCATTTCTTTTTTTCAGTTGTTCCAAATTCACTTCCGGTTTCGTATTCAAAGAAATAGTATCAATCCACACAAATTCATCTTGAGGTAGTTGTCCTTCATTTAGGTATTCTGTTAGTTGTTCTTTTTCTCCTTGTTTATTTAACTTTGTATGTAGAGGTGTTTTACCGGTAAAGTTTATTCTTATTATGTAACTAGCACTTTCATTATAATCTTCTAGAGACTTAAGTGATGACTTAATTTGTTTTGGAATTTTTCCTATTGTCTCAATATCAGTTAAATCGATTTCTAATTGCTCAAAACGAACTTCTTGAGTCTGTATAAAATCTAGCTTTGGTTTTGAATTTTTGCTCAACTCTACCAAATAGCAACCTCTAGGCCCTAATTCTCCGAAATCTCTACCTTGTGGGTTGCCCGGATACACTACTGTAGGGTTTTGTTTTTGCACTATCTCCGGCTTGTGAATATGGCCTAGAGCCCAATAATCAAATTGCTTGTGGTTTATATCATCTAAACTAAAAGGAGCATATTCTGCATGAGCCTCATGACTGCCAACAGTTCCATGTAGTAATGCAATCGATATTTCTGCAGATTTTGCCGGTGCTTCAAATTTTTTAGCTAAGTTTTCTTCTGTAGTGCTACTTTCAAAACTAATACCATGAATATCGACAGAGAAACCACTCTTTTCATAGCGAAATTTCTCAACCTCTTTAGAGCCGAATCTGTAGACATTCTCTGGCAGATCCAGGCTGTCTAGCCACGTACTTAGAGGGTCATGGTTTCCACAAATGAAGTAAGTTGATATATTTTGCTCCGAGAGTCTTTTCAAACCATCCCTAAACTTAAGCTGAGCAGACAAGCTCTTATTCTCACTGTCAAAAATATCACCTGAAATTAGCACAAAATCAACACTTTCCTCTAGGGCCAAGTTAATAATGTTCTCAAATGATTTAAAAGTTGCATCTTTTAGCCTCTCGGCTAGCTGCTCATTCAAATTCGAAAGCCCCGTAAAAGGAGTATCCAGGTGAAGATCAGATGTATGGATGAATTTTACTGCCATTTAGTTAGATTCTCCTGAGTGATCTTTGGTGTTTTCGGTCGCAATCCTCAATCTTTTCATTTATCTTAGTCCTTACATTTTCTA
>JBDGRJ010000052.1:0-460 GCA_042218115.1 Minisyncoccia bacterium
AGAGTAGGTAGGAGTTTAAGACGAAAAAACAAAAGTAGGGATTTTAAAGTGGGAAATAGCGAAAATGTTTCACGTGAAACATTATTGGCACACTTCTTAAGGATCTTATAGTGGTTTTAATTGTTTCACGTGAAACAATTGTGTTTGTTGTTAAAACTTTAGCGTCGTAAAATATAAATTATTTGTGGATAATATGTTGATAAGTATAAAATTTTAGTGGATAAATTGTGTATAAGTAAAGAATTTCTGTGGATAAAGTTGTGGATAAAATAATAATTTTGACTAAATATAGGTAAGATTAAAATTTTTCCACAAAATAATATTATTTCACCACCTTCAAGCTACATAAAATATTTTTTTATGTTATACTGTAAACATATGAACAAAAACAAACTGATTACAACTATATTTTTGTCTTTGTTGTTTATTTTTGCTTCACCCGGTGAGATAAACACAAAAG
>JBDGRJ010000052.1:470-23862 GCA_042218115.1 Minisyncoccia bacterium
ATGTCTGGCGGTGGGTATAATGTATACACCGATAAGTTTTCAGTAGTGAGTACAAATACCAGCACCGGAGGCAACTACCAGATTACACAGACAGCGGGCCAGTATTTTGCCACCACCACTTCCGGTGGAGATTTTGAACTTAGAGGCGGGTTTCAGGCACAAGAGAAAGGAATTTTAAAAGTAAATTTAAACAAAAATTCACTGGATTTAGGAACATTAACGGAAAATGACGTCTCCAAGGGGTCTTTGAAATTAACTGTAACAACTGACTCTGAGACAGGCTATAACACTTCGATCAGAGAGGATCATAATCTCAAATCAGGATCCTTGACTATAAATGATGTTTCTGACGGCACTGTCTCGGCCGGCAGTAAAGAGTACGGTATTAATACAAAAGGAACTGATGGATTATTAAACCAAGATAAGGGTATATCCGGGACTTTAAATATAGCTTCACATAATGGCCAGGTTTATAAAAGAACCGTAGAGGTTATTTTTAAGGCTTCTTTAAATAAAAATACTTCTAACAAGCAAAACCTGTCTCACCAGGTAACTTTTGATACTACTGTAAACCCATAATAAAAAAAGATGGTCAAAAAAATCACTTTGTATCTATCAGTAATTATTTCATTGCTTGTTTTGCCCTTTCAAAGTGTGTCAGCCTTTTCAATCAGCCCTCTACGGCAAGCTGTCTCGATCGAGCCGGGCAATGAAAAGAATATAGAAGTAGAAGTCAAAAATAATTCTAAAAACAGGAAAAAATTCAAACCGCAACTAGACACCTTTCAGATAGATGCAGAAGGTAATATTAAGTATGAAGGTGATAGTATAGCAGAACAGTGGATATTATACGACAAAAACCCCTTCATTCTTGATCCAAATGAGAAAAAGAATGTAAATTTTTCTATAAATGTCCCCAAGCAGGCTAAACCTGAGTCACATTATTTGGTATTATTTATAAAAGAGGTGGGTATAGACGCCGAAATTTCAGCTTCAGCTCGTAATGGGTCGCTTCTTTTTTTACATGTTGCCGGAAAGAAAGAAGAAAGGATGACGATTGATAGGTTTTTTTCTGACAAGCATATTTATTTTGGTTCCCCGATAAATATATCAATTGAAGCTAGGAACAGGGGCTCCATTCATGTGGCACCAACTGGGAGAGTTAGTTTAAGTGACGGCCAAGATGTGATTGATAAGAAAAATATAAACGACGGAAGGCAGATAGTATTGCCAAAAGGGAAGTTCGAGCGTACATATTCATTTTCTGACTTAGGTTGGAAAAATACCGGCCAAATTTCAGCAGTGGCCTACATGAAATATGGACGCACCTCAAAGTCTGTCTCTAAAGTCACTAAGCTGTGGTATCTGCCTAAACAGGTATTATTTTTCACAGGCGCAATCTTACTTGCTATTTTCTTACTGCCTTTGATTTTTAAAAGATATGTTAAGTTCAATAAATGAATTTTCATTTCAATAAAAATTTTTTTTATCTCGGATTGATATTTTTGTTCACCTTGGGGTTGTTTGTCTCCTCTAATACTGATGTATTGGCGGATACTACCTCGACCTCAGCCACAATAAATGCTACTACCCCATCTGGAAGCGGGGGTGGTGGAGGCTCTAACTCATCTCCTACAATTTCCAATATTTCTACTAGTACAAGAATTAAATCTGCAACTGTCACCTGGGATGCCAGTGATGATAAGGGCGTAAAAAAGTGCGAGTTCCACTACAGCGATGGTGTAAATCTAAATAATACCGCCTCTACTACTGAAAGTGGAGGTACATATACCGCCAAAGTCAAGAATCTAACCCCCACCACTACCTATAATTTCAAGATCAAGTGTTTTGATGATGTGCAAAGTTCGGAAAAGACAGGGCAGTTCACCACTCTAGATCAAGCGATAATAGACCTAAAGCTTGCAGCAGTACCAGCAAAAAGAGTGAAGAAAAAAGGTGGGAACCTTCAGTTAAAATTTACTTTGTTCATAGCTGACCCAAAAACCAATAATATAATGTTAAAAACGACAGGAACAACTAACTCCAAAGGGGTTTACACAGCTCAGAATATAAAATCGGGGCCGGGAAAAGCTCATGCCTATCTTAAGGGTCGCTCTCATTTAGCAAAAAAGATCGTTGGTGTTAATATAAAAGATGGAAAGACTGTGAATCTGGACTTTACTGATAATGGAAATTTTAAGTTGATACCCGGAGATACTGCCGGAAAAGGCACCAAGGACAACTTTATAGATATTTTAGATTTATCAAAAGTATTAACTAAGATGAATACAGCCGACAAAGATACCGATCTGAACCGAGACGGGATCACAGATATTCTTGATTTGAGCATATTGTTAAATAACTTTAATAAAAGCGGTGATCAGCTGCCATAATAACTATGAACTTAAATAAACTAAGTAAAATATTACTATCATCATTGACGGTGTTAGCTTTTTTAATGCTACCCACGATAGTTGAAGCTAAGAGTGTATTGTCTGTTGACCCCGGCTCCGGCACTGCGCTTGATAATTGTCCTTTTGTCGGTTCGATAAAGCTTGATACGAAAGGTAACAATGCTGATGCGGTGCAGGTATATATCGACCATGATTTTACCGGCGGCCAGGAAAGCTTTTCTTTAACCGGCTCGAATCTATTTAATTCCTATAACAAAATAAAACAAAAAAACTTACCCAAAGGTGTAGAAGAGGGTTTAATTGGCTACGATGGTGTGGTCAAAGGTTCTGATTTGAAGTTTGCTCAGTTTAAGCTAAAAAGCCCAAATGATGGCAAAACCGGGCAGATAAAAATTCACTTTAAGCCCAAACAAAATAAGACGAGCAAAGTAGCAAACAACGGAACCAATATTTTAAGCAGCGTTAACAATGGCAGTGTAAGTGTTTCCAAGGGGTATTGTGAAAGTGTAAAACCAAAAATAGTGAATCTAGACCCCAGACACAGAGAGCCAAATCATCCAGTAGACGAAAACATAAAATTTGACTTAACCGACAATAGCTCCGGGGTCGATATTTCAACTTTGCAGGTGACAGTAAAACATAATAATAACACTCAAACATATAATTCTAACGACCCGGAAGTAAGCTATAGTAAAATAAATCAGACGGATTACTCGGTAGAGATAGATCCCAGCCAAAACTTTACCCCTCAAGTTCGTGTAGATCTCGAAGTGCAAGTGAAAGACAATGCGGGCAACCAGGGCAAAAGAAAATATTACTTTAATGATTTAACATGTAAACAGCTAGGTTGTGTCGGGGTGCAAGTTAAAACTCAGTGTAATGATGGAAAAGACAATGATGGAGACGGTGATATAGATATGAATGATCCCGGTTGCTCTAGTCCCTCTGATAATAATGAGTATCAGCCAAACCAAACAAAATGCAATGACGGAAAAGATAATGATGGGGATGGTTTAATAGATTTTGCTGACCCGGGTTGTCAGTCTGAACAAGATCAAGTTCAACAGCAACCACAGACAGTAACTACGACCGTGGTTCAGACCCAAACTACCACTGTACCCGCTCAGACTCCGGGTAAAACCAAGGTGGTCACGAAAACAGTTAAAAAGGTAGTTACTTCTACAGTCACTAGAACTGTAACCACCACTGAGACACGAACTGCTACCGTAACGGAGAAGATAGATAAACCGGACTGTAGCGACGGAGTGGATAATGACGGTGATAAACTAGTAGATTACCCCGAGGACCCCGGCTGTGACAGCCCGGATGATGATAGTGAGTTTGACCAAGCAACTCAAGGGGTACTTCAGTTGGGCGACCTGAACTTCACCGTAGCTGGGGAGATGTCGATTGAGCCGAAAGAGGGAAGGATTATTGAACTGCTGCGTGGGTCGAAGCTGGGAGTTGGTCTTAATATTAACAAGGTCGAAAAAGATATAGCTTCTGTAGAGCTCCAGTTTCAAGACTCAAGCCAGAAGATGTTTTACAACAATCAGACCGGCAATTACTCGGCTGAGATCACGGTTGATCAGCAGCAGGGAATCTACAGCGCGTTTGTGAGGGTGAACTATAAGGATGGTGATTTTGATTCTGTACCCTTTAGTTTATTGATCCAGCCCAGCGGGAAAATAGTAGGTAGAGGCAAAGATGACAAGGTAGATGGGCTTGGTGGAGCTGAAGTGCAAATTCAAAGACTAGAAGATGGACAATATAAAGATTTCAAGCAGGTGACAACTAACAAAAATGGAACCTATAGTGTATTTGTACCTAACGGCGTCTATAGATTGTCTATTTCAAAAGATGGTTATGAAAGAGATGTCACTGCTGGTTTTGAGGTAACAAATAATATAATAAACAAAAAAGTTCAGCTACTTAAAGATATAAGCTTATTAGATCCAAATGTCTCAACCGGTGAGAAGATTCAGTATATACAAGACCTTTCCGTAAAGAGCACCAAAGATGCTCGCGACCTCGCTGATGATCCGGTGGTTGAGGAACAGACTCAAAATAGTATAGCCCCTGCGGCCGCTGCAGCTACGGGTGTGGCTCCTGCTTTGGGTCTGATAAATCTGCTTAACTATTTGCGCTTCTTGTTCTTCCAGCCTCTACTACTTTTGGGCCGCAGAAAAAGAGAGGACTGGGGCGTAGTCTATAACTCCCTGACTAGATCCACTATAGATTTAGCTGTCGTTAGGTTGGTCGAGTTTGAGAGCGGAGATGTGGTCCAGTCCCGAGTGACGGACTCTGAAGGTAGATATATATTCTTTGCCAAGCCGGGCAAATATAGAATTAAAGTAGAAAAGGATGAGTATGAGTTCCCTACCGATAATCTATCAGATGTAGAAGAAGATGGGCCTTACACTGATATCTATCATGGTGAACCGATCAAGGTAGAGGAAGAGGATACTGCTGTAGCACCCAATATTCCTTTGGATCCTGTGGAGGCTGAAGAAAAAACACCTTCGAGGATAAAGTGGGATAAGATCAAAAAGACTGCTCAAAAATACCTGGCACGTATCGGTATCATTGCGGGTATAATCTCTATGATTATAAACCCCACTATACTAGTTGGTGTGTTACTCGCAGCTCAGGTAGGCATTTACTATCTATTCCGAAGGTTGGGCAGCACTCCCGAGCCGGAAAACTGGGGTATAGTCAAAGAAGAAGATACGCAACAACCTGTCGGAGAAGCTACAGTCAGACTGTTTACAAAAGATAGAAATAAGCTGGTCTCGACTCAGCAAACGGATGAAAATGGACGCTATGCCTTTTTGGCTGGACCTAAGGATTATTATGTACGGGTAGACAAAGAGGGTTATTCTCCAGAAAGCAGAGAGGTGTCTGTAGAAGAAGGTGAAGAATTTATCGAAGAAGACGTGAACTTAAAGAAGACTAAGCAGGGATCTAAAGATGAAGGCCCAAAAGATGACGATATCTCTTTTGCCGAGTAAAATTTACATAAACTGGTCTAAATTGTTAAACTGCTGATAGTAGAATTCATTATAAAATTATGATACTTTCCGATTCAGATATACTGCAAGCCAAAGAAAAGGGGGATATAGTAATCGATCCGTTCAATGAGAATAACTTACAGCCCGCCTCTTATGATCTCCACTTGGACAAACATTTCCTAGTTTTTGATGAGATACAGCATCATGTGATCGATCCAAAGGAGAATCTAGACGACAAGATGGAAGAGGTGGAGATAAGTGAGGACGACCCTTTCATCATTCACCCCAATGAGTTTGCTCTAGGTATGGTCAAAGAAGTAACGGGTGTATCTGAGAGCATTGCCGGCAGGCTGGAAGGTAAAAGCTCAGTTGGTCGGTTAGGACTGTTGATACACGTAACGGCCGGTTTTTTGGATCCGGGCAATGAACTGAAGCTTACTTTAGAGCTACACAATACAGCACCGATGCCGATAAAGCTGTACTATAATATGCCGATTGCACAGATAGCCTTTGAGCGGCTGAGTGATTCGTGTAATGATCCGTATTCTTCAGATGACGAGCAGGAAGACAAGTATTATGGTGATATGAAACCAAAAGCCTCGCAGATGTTTAAAAATTTTGATAAAGAACAAGGATGGGTCTAAAGATAGCTGTAGTAGGAAAAATAGGAAGTGGAAAAACTACCGCAGCTGAATACTTACAACAAGAGCATGATTTTGAGGCAATTAAGTTTTCCGGATTTGTTCGAGATATTCTAGATAGAATGCACTTGCAGCAGAACCGAGACAATATGGTCAAATTATCGACTGCTATCAGGGATAATTTTGGTCCGGATATTTTCAGCCGTGTACTAATTAATGAAGCAAAAGATGAAGATAAAGTAGTGTTAGAGGGAGCACGAAAAGAAGAGGATCTATCTGAGTTTAAGGATAGAGAAGATTTTTATTTACTGGCAATAGAAGCACGGCAAAAAACTAGATACAACAGGGTCTCAGCTCGCAGTGAAAACGAAGATGACCAGAATAAAACCTTCTCGGAGTTTAAGCGGGACGAGAAGAAAGCTACTGAAACCGAGATAGGCTCGTTAATACAGCAAGCAGACTTTACCATAGAGAACAATGACTCTTTGGAGGATTTTCATAATGAGCTTGATAATTTGGTAATAAAACTAAATGCAAGTTAAAGTAAACAAACTAAAAGAAGAAGCAAAAGTTCCTCGTTTTGCGCATAAAGGTGATGCGGGGATGGATATCTATTCAACTGAAAATAAAGTAATCGCACCCAGAGAAAGAGTAACAATAGATTTAGGATTTGCAATGGAGTTTCCTTCTAATTATATGGTCATTTTCAAAGATAGGAGTAGTTTGGCTGCAGAATATGGTATTCATACATTAGCAGGGGTTATAGACTCGGGGTATAGAGGTGAGTATAAAGCAGTATTGGTTAATTTAGGCGAGGAAGATTTTGAGGTTGAAACAGGTCAGAAAGTGGGGCAGATGTTATTTTTACCAAGACCTGAAATAGAGGTAGAACAAGTAGAAGAACTATCGGACTCTAATAGAGGTGAAGGAGGTTTTGGGAGTACAGGTAATTTTTAAAATTTTTGACTAAAGTAATAGAATTTATTAAAATTTAAGTACTCAAAGTAAAGAATTTTTACAAATATGTATATACAAAGAGAGTTATTTGATAAAATTGAGCAAAATTTATCTACCGAGAAGGCTATTTTAATATTCGGACCTAGAAGGGCGGGCAAAACAACTTTATTAGAAAAATTTATTGAAACCTTTGATGGAGAGCACCTACTCTATAACGGTCAGGATATAGATGCCCAAGACTTTTTGACTTCACAATCAATTGAAAAATTTAAGTCCGGACTAAAAGATTATGATTTATTGGCGGTTGATGAGGCCCAGTATGTTTCAGATATCGGTTTGAATTTAAAGCTGATAGTGGATAATGTAGATATAAAGGTGATAGCCACAGGCTCTTCCGCTTTTGATCTAGGTCAAAAAGTTGGTGAGCCCTTGGTTGGTAGAAAGTACAGCTACAAACTTTATCCTCTATCTCAGATCGAGTTAAACAAACAAGAAGATCCGGTTGCGACAAAATCGAAGCTGGAAGAAAGGCTGGTATATGGTTCTTATCCCGAAATCGTGACCCGAGAATCCAGACGAGATAAAAAGCAAGAGCTCAAAGAGCTTGTAAGCTCCTATTTGTATAAGGATGTATTGGAGCACGAGGGTATCAAACACAGAAAAAAAATAGTTGACTTGTTGAGACTGCTGGCTTTTCAGATAGGGAATGAGGTTTCTCAAAACGAGCTAGCTACTCAATTGGAGATGAGCACAAAAACTTTAGCTAAGTATTTGGATTTGCTAGAGAAGAGCTATGTTATCAAGAACATCAGAGGCTTTAGTCGTAATTTGAGAAAAGAGATATCCAAAACTTCTCGTTATTATTTTTATGACAACGGGACTAGAAATGCTTTAATAGATTCTTTTAATGGTTTAGAACTTCGTGACGATATAGGTCAGCTTTGGGAGAATTATATCGTTATGGAGAGACTGAAGAAACAGGAATATACTGACTTATCTGCAAATAATTATTTTTGGAGGACCTATGATCAAAAAGAGATTGATTGGGTGGAAGAGAGAGACGGCAAGTTATATGGCTATGAAATTAAGTGGTCGCCGGATAAGAAACCACAAGCTCCAAGTTCTTGGATAGACACGTACGAAAATGCTGAGTATGAGGTAGTGAATAAAGATAATTATTTAGAATTTATTACTTAAATAAAGAGATTTTATGTCCACAGAGGAAAATAGAAAATCCCATAAAAAATTTGTAGAGAGACAAAGAGCTGGCGATTCTAATAGGTTGTTGAGGCAAGTTATCAGCTCTTTGAAAAATAATAATTTATATAAGGATATGCAATCTATAAAAAGGTGGGAAAGATATATAGAAAATGACAGAGCTGATTTAAGCAGAGATATGAATGAGTTTGGTCATGCCTTGAATACTTATCAAATTGCTAAAGAGATGGCTAATTACTCACGAGACAATGAAGAATTAACCGAAGAAGAACGCAATAAAATCTTAATAACTGCATTGATACATGATTTAGGAGAGCTAGAAACAGGAGATGTTAGTTTTGATGAAAAATCAAAAGAAGATGTGAGGGCAGAAAAGGATCATTTTAGAGAAGCGTTGGACCATTACTTCCCTGATCCTGGTTTTTCAAAGGAGGACAGAAGAAAGCTTTTAGATATATTTGAAAATATTGCTCATGGAGATTCTGAAGAAAATCTGTCAGAATATTTTGATATGATAGAAAAATTAGGGTATGTTACTACCGCACTAGAGGAATTTGAAAGAAAACCTGAAAAGATTAACTGGAGTTGGATTTGCGACAATGTATTTCACCATCAGGTAGAAGGTTTGGCTGAATATATTGAAAAATATCCTTCAGCGAAAAAATACTTGTCACAACAAAAGGGAAAGATTAAAGATGTGTTGAGTTTTTTAGAAAAACAAAATCAAGAAAATCTAGAAGACACAACTGAATCCGATATTGAATCTTGGAGAAGAGATATAATAGGCAAGTTATAATAAAAATCATTATGAAAGAATATTTACGTCTGGTAAAAAAAGTTCTAGATGAAGGTGTGAAAAAAGAAAACCGAACTGAATATGATACCCTAGCTCTACCGGGGGCAACTTTCAGACATAATATGTCGGAGGGTTTTCCTTTGCTTACAACAAAAAAGATGCCCTACAAGTTGATAAAAACTGAACTTGAGTTTTTTATTAAAGGAATTACAGACAAGAAGTGGCTCCAAGATAGAGGTAATCATATTTGGGATGAGTGGGCAAATCCCGAGAAAGCGCCTTACGGCCACAGCGAAGAAGCAAAGAAAAAAATGAAAGAAGAGAGAGATCTAGGGCCGGTATATGGTTTCCAATGGAGGCATTTTAATGCTGATTATGAAAATTATGATACCGATTATTCAGATCAAGGAGAAGATCAGCTGCAGGAGGTAGTAAATAAACTGGAAGATAGTCCTATGAGTAGACGTATGATAGTAAGTGCGTGGAACCCTGCCCAAATGGATCAAATGGGGTTGCCACCTTGTCATTATGCTTTTCAGGTAGACATCATAGACGATAAACTACATTTGTTTTGGAACCAGCGCTCAGTTGATGTTATGTTAGGGTTACCTTTTAACATAGCCAGTTATGCTACTTTGCTTCATCTTCTAGCAAAGGAATCCGGCTATAAAGAGGGACAGCTTGTCGGACACTTAGGTGATACTCATATTTATGAAAACCATATTGAAGGAGCAGAAAAACAACTAGAGCGTGATCCGGAGAAATACGATTTGCCAGAAATTGAGACCAAAAACTTTACCTCTATTTTTGAATGGAGTTATAATGGTACGAAATTAAAAAACTACGAAAGCTATCCTAGTATTGATTTTGATATAGCAGTATGATAGCCCACATAGCAGCAATCTCAAAAAACAATTGTATCGGCAAAGACGGTGATCTGCCCTGGTATATACCGGAAGATATGAAACATTTTCGGCATCTGACCGAAGGCAGGGCTGTGTTGATGGGCAGAAAAACATGGGAATCTATCCCTGAAAAATATAGACCACTTCCCAACCGAAAGAACATAGTTCTCACGAAACAAGATGATTATCAGGTTCCGGATGAGGTAAAAATTTATGATAATATTGATGATGTACTAAGCAAGCACTCAGATGAAATAATTATGGTAGCAGGTGGGGAGTCGGTATATAAAGCCACGATGGATAAGGCTGAAAGGTTGTACATAACTCATGTAGACCAGGAAGTTGAAGGGTGTGATGCCCATTACCCTCGCATTAGAGGAGATGAGTGGCAGGAGATAGAGCGTGAGCCGCATGATGACTTTACCTTTGTAACTTACAAAAGACTATGAGTAGAGGCACATTCATAATGGTAGATGGGATAGATGGGGCTGGTAAAACTACTATCATCGAAGAGTGGAAAGATTTTTTACAACAAAAAGATAAAAGTATTTTTGATTTAAAGAGTTATTGGCATGAAAACCACACCCATCCAATCTCAACTGAGATAAGTGATTTTGATGTAATATTTTCGGCTGAACCGACATCAGTCTGGACCGGAGCGGCAATCCGAGAGGAGATGATAAATGAGAATACTCAGTATTCTGCCCGATCAATAGCTAAAGCCTTCAGCCTTGATAGACTGGTGTTGTACAAGAGGGTATTGCTGAAGGCCTTAAATCAGGGGGTAGATATAATTCAAGATCGGGGAGTGAGCACCTCGCTTTGTTATCAGCCACTGCAAGCAGACGAGCTTATGCGCGATGATGTTGCTCAGATGGAAGGAAACCGATTTACACTCAATAACCGACCCGATTACCTGGTGATTGCAGATGTTGATCCGGAACAGGCAATAGAGCGGCTTTATACCAGGGAACAAAGTGATAACTCCATTTTTGAAAAGAAAAAGTTTTTACATCGCGCTCGAGAAACATTTTTCTCAAAAGATTATCAAGAGCTTTTTACTAAAGAGGGGGCGGAAATTAAGAAGTTGAACAGCGGTGTTAATATTGATACAATGAAAAGGAACTCTGTAAGTTTATTGAAAAATATCTTAAATCTTAACTAATTTTTATGATTAGTTCATCGGATATCATATCCAGGAGCTTTTCTTTGTATAAAGAAAATTTTCTGGATTATGTTAAGTATATTATTTTAAATCTACTACCGGGTATGATCGGAGTAGGTTTATTTTTTGTATTTGGAACTACAGCCGCATTAGGTGCTACGGCTTTCGATGTTACTAGTGTAGCCTCTCTCGGCTTCGGTGTATTTCTCCTTGTGGCTGCAATGTTGCTTATAATTGGCATCGCTTTTTGGATTAATATTGCCTTTTTAAGGATGATCGGGGTAAAGGATCGGGGAGATGACACAGAAAGTGTGCTCGATAATTTTCTCGAAGTAAGATCTAAGTTTTGGCGAGCAATAGGTACCAGTATCGTAATGGCGATTTATGCAGGTTGGCCGACATTGGTGGTCGCTGCCCTAGTCGCTCTCTTAAATGTAATCGGTGTAAATGTGAGTGGAGGAGTTGCAATCTTTATGACTTTGCTGGGAATTGCTGCTATCCTTCTCGGTTTATACTTCTCTGTCAGAGTATTTTTTGCTGTATTTCATGTGATTTTAGAAGATGCGGACATTTTTGAAGCTATTGATTTTAGTCAAAATAAAGTAATAGGAAACTGGTTTGGTGTGTTTTGGAGATTGATTGCTCCGGCAGTTGTTTTCTTTGTTGTAACTATATTGGTTCAGATTGTTTTGGGCGGCTTAAGTGCAGTAGTAGATTCACTGGCGATCTCAGCAATCTTTTCGATCGCTTTGTTTGTGTTTCAGCTTCTTATTCCACCACTCTACCCTACAGCTCAGGTTGTGTTATATAATGATCTGTCAGACTCATCCTTAGCCACCAGTTCTGACCCAGGAGATCAGGATCAATCAGAGTCCAGCTCGCAATCAAATGAGGGCGAGGTTGACTTAGAAAACTCTCTAGACAGCTAATATGCTTATAGGAGCTAGTGAAATCATAATTAGGAGCGTCGAATTATTCAAGCAGCACTGGAAAAGATTTCTGCTTTATGTGTTCTTGTTCGTTATTAGCTCAGTGTTGCTTGTGGTGCTGCAGGTTTGGTTGTTTCCTGAGGGTGAAGTGGTGATAGGTGAGGTTGCTCAGATAGACAGTACTACCGGTGCCCTTTTGGTTTTGAGGGCCGTTTGGGGTTTGTTGATGCTATGGTTGTATCTGGCTTTTATTCGTTTTGCCTTAGACTGTTATGAGCAAGGCAAACCCGAAGGGGTATTGGTTGATTTGGAGGAGTCGGTAAAGCTTATAGTTCCTGCTATAGTAGCTGCTGTGCTAAGCACTCTGGCTACCACATTAGGATTTTTATTACTTATAATTCCTGGAATAATAGTTTGGGTTTGGTTGGAGTTTTCTCTCTATGAAGTTGCTGGAGAAGAGAAAGGGGGTCTAGAAGCCCTAAAAGGTAGTAAAAAGTTGGTCGAAGGCAGATGGTGGCAGGTCTTGTGGAGGCTTGTATTCCCGGTGTTAGTTTTTACTGTAGCAATTGCTTTAATTCAGGGCTTGTTCGTGTTTTTCTTGGGTCTATTTTTCTCAAACTCCTTGGCTTTAAGCCTAATTCCAGGCTTAGTGGGGGTAGCTTTGATGCCCCTTCCCTTCTTAGCTGTAGTGATTCTTTACTCCGAGCTCAAAAAAACACCTGCCGAACAAACCGAACCACATCCTGATCCTGAAAAGGGGGAGTCCGAACATAATGTAGTTGCTAGCTAAATTAGTATGTCAGATTATACACCAGTAATAGGAATGGAGGTGCATGTACAACTGAAGACGAATAGCAAGATGTTTTCTCCTTCTGAAAATGATCCGGACGAGGAGAAGCCCAATGTAAATATTAATGAAATTGACTTAGGCCATCCCGGCACTCTTCCGGTGCCGAATAAAAAGGCTATAGAATGGACTACTAAAATTGGCTCGGCCCTAAACTGTGAGATAGCAGAAGAATCCAAATTTGATCGTAAGCATTATTTTTATCCGGACCTAGCCAAAGGTTATCAAATTTCCCAATATGATCAGCCTATTGCCAGCGACGGCGAGATAAAGCTAGAATTTTATCTTGATAATAATATTAGAGATGAAGCTAAGATTGGTATAAAGCGAGCGCATCTCGAGGAGGATACAGGCAAGTCAGCCCATGACCTTCATGGAAATACTCTAGTAGACTATAACCGTGCCGGCACCCCGCTAGTTGAGATCGTGACTGAGCCTGACTTTAAAAACGGTCTAGAAGCAAAAAAATACTGCAAGGAATTACAGCAGATCTTGAGATACCTGGAGGTAAGTGATGCTGATATGGAAAAGGGCCATATGCGGTGTGAAGCTAATATTTCACTGCAAGAGTCAGGGAGGTTTGATATATCTGACGGTGAGATTAAACCTCTGGGTGAATATGAACTTAATAATAAAGTAGAAGTAAAAAATCTAAACTCCTTTAAAGTAGTAAAAGAGGCGATTGACTTCGAGATCGACAGACAAAAAGAGATGTTGGAATCCGGGGAAGATTGGATGCAGCAGACTCGTGGCTGGAATGAAAATAAAAAAGAGACCGAGCTACAAAGAAAAAAAGAAACAGCGGCGGATTATAGATATTTTCCTGAGCCGGATATCCCACCGTTCAACCCACTTGAGATTGCAGGGGGTGTTTCTGTGCCCGAGCTGCCGATTCAAAAAAGAGCAAGGTTTCATGAAGAGTACGGTTTTTCTTACTCCGATGCAGAACATTTGACTCGAAGTAAAGAGTGGGCTTCATTTGCTGAGGGGGTTATGAGTGAGCTTAGCAGCTGGTTGTATGCTTCTGATGAAATAGAAGGTGAAAGTGACGAGGTGCTTGAAGACAGAAAACAAGAATTAGCCCAACTGGCTGGAAACTGGATGAATAATGAACTGAGGGGTAAATTAAAAGAAAAAGAGATTAAAATAGCAGATACAAACTTCACCCAGGAGAACTTTGCCGAGTTAATCACATTGACATATACGGATAAAGTAAACTCTACCAATGCTGAGAAAATTTTAGACAGAATGGTTGCATCCAGCAGTGATACTGATCCCAGTCATATTATGGAAGAAGAAGGTTACGGACAGATTAGTGATGAGGGAAAAATAGAAGAAATTGTAGAGCAAGTTATTGATAATAATTCTGAGCAAGTTCAGCAGTACAAAGACGGAAAAGAGGGAGTATTGGATTATTTAGTTGGTATGGTTATGAAACAGACAGAGGGTAGTGCGGACCCACAAAAAACTAAAGATATGTTCAAAGATAAGCTCTAGTTCTTTTTATCTAGCATAAAAGCAACCATTGGAAGAAAAGTTAATAAACAAGGAAATAAAACACAAAGAAAAACCGAAACGAAGTTTTGCTAAGGCTGTCTCTTGGAGGGTAGTGGGGACCCTCACTTTAATTATTATTACATTTTCCTATACCTCTGATATACAGTTTGCTCTAAATATGGGAGTGATAGATGTGGTTGCCAATATGATATTATATTTTATCCATGAGCGCATCTGGAATCTTTTTGATTGGAAGCAAAAAGTTCTGACCACAGCTTCGAGGATAAATTTATCCGCAGCTTTTTTAAGGCCTTAACCTGGAGAATCAGCGCTAGAGGTTATTTGTTTGTTCTATTATATTTTTTAAATGAAACACTAGGCGTATCCTTTCTTATTGCTTTCACTGACGCAGTGGTGAATATTATGGAGTATTACCTTCATGAGAGAATTTGGAATAGGATAAAGTGGGCTAAATAGGTTAAATCTCACCGCCTTTTTGCTCTAGTAGATAATACTTCAAAACATAGTAAGCCAGGAACTCATTTTTTATCTCACCTTCAAGTGCCATCTCAGCTGCTTGGTCTAGATCAAAAAACTTAGCCTCTTCAACCATCTCTCCCTTGTCTGCCTCAATAGAGTTTTGCTCTAGATCTTTAGCGAGATAAAAGAATACATCCCATACAAAGTAGGAAGAATCTTCATTTTTCTTGTATAGCTCAAGCTGATTCGCTTTATATCCAGCTTCTTCTTGTAGCTCTTTTTGGGCTGCTTCCTCTGGTGTTTCATCTTGTTCTATTTTTCCTGCCGGCAAAAACCACGTCGGTTCAGAATACCTGAATCTTTCCTCTTTTATTAAAAGTAATTGCCCTTCTTCGTTAAAAGCAAATACATTTACACTGGGAGAGCGATAACACAATTCATAAGTAGCAGTTTCACCGTCTTCATATTCTACTTTTTGAGTTTGAATGCTGAATATTTTACCTTCGTATTGTGTTTCCGGTTGTTTGATTGGTTTTGGTTTCATAATTGAGTTGATCTAAAAGTTGATTAGCTCTAAATTTTCAATCTTTTTGAAATCTTTTTTATTTAAAGTAAATAAATCAGCTCCATTTATAATTGCGGTAGCAGCAATGGCTGCGTCGGCTAGTTCTATGGTTCGGGTGAGATCTCGTGCAATTTTGCCCGCTTTTTGGGCTATTTCATAGCTGTAAGGGAGTATTTTTAAGGGGGTTATAGTGGCCAATAAATATTCCTCTTCTTTTGAATTTCCGGTACTTTGTCCTTCATATAGTTCTTGAATAGTTATAGTCGAAATTGCTAAGTTTTCTTTGGATTTGTTTTTTGCAGCTGAAATTAATGCTGTATTATCGCTGTCTTGTTGGCGTAGATGGTCGATTATAATATTCGTATCTAATATTACCATTGGTTTTTTCTTTGTTTAGATGCTTTAAGCTCAGTTTTTCGTCTCTTTGTTCTAGTTTGCTCCCAGCTACTTTCGTCCCAGCTGCCCTTGGTTCTTTCTAATATATCCAAATATGAGTCTTCTTGTTCAGACTCAGTTATAACTTCTCTTATCGGGTGGATATGAATGGAGTCCCCTTTTATACTCATATTTAATGGGACGGAAGGATCAATATCTAACTCTTCTCTAATCTCTTTTGGTATAACTATCTGTCCTTTATTATTTGGTTTTGTTATGTGTTTTATTTTCATACTAATTTTATTTTATTACTTAGTAATTTTTTTGTCAAGTTTTTGATGTTAATCTAAATATTAATTTTTTTGTAGAGCAGATAATACTTGTAGGTAAGATTATTTTATTTCTGGTTTTCTTATCTCTTTTTGTTTCTCAGGTGCCCACATTTTTAGAGTTTTAACTATAATTTTGAAACTGTCTGCCAGCTTTTGATTTGTAATTACTGTACCAAAGACCGGCTCTTCATAGTGAAGTGTGGCCAGATTATCCCCCCAAACTACCATATCAGTAGGGATGTCATCAAATTTTTGAGGCAAAAAGGTTGCATCCTGTAAGTCACCCAATGATTCTTTCAATTTTTTGCCGGCGTCTTTTTTTGTAGCATAAGTTAGTATATCATGTGAAATCACATTATTTTCACTCAGTTTCTTTACTAAATCGTGGTAATAATCAGGATCCAAATTTTTAAGTTGTTGGGGGGAACCTATTGTATATATCTCCTCTGCATCAAGTATTTGGTTCATAATTTCTTTAATTTGCTCAAATCCGTCATAGAATTTGATAGTAGGTTTATTCTCTTTCTTGTTGTAAAGAGCTTTTAGGTCTGGTAAAATTCTTTCAATTTTCTCCTTCTTTTTTTCAACTGCCCTTAAAAGTGCTTCAGGGTTGGTTGCTAAATAGGCCTTCCTTTTTCTCTTTTTTTGTATCTCAATAAGCCCCTTCTCTTGTAGTCGACGCAGTACGTTGTAAGTGTTAGTACGAGTAATACCGGTCCCTTTAGCAATTTGAGGTGGGTAAGACAAGCCATTTTCTAATAAGTACATGTATACTTTTATATCGGACTTATTAAGTCCTATTTCTGAAAGTTCTTGATAGATGTCCATATAAATTGTTTAATGAATTGTCAATTAAAATTATATTATTTTTTTTACTAAATTTCAAATAAAATAAAATACATAAAAAATAATTTGCAAAACAAGTTGCAATAAGTAATAGCTATGTTACAGTTTTATGCTAAGTCATTCGGACTTAGCAATTCGCAAATCTCCTCTAGACACCATTGAGACTATGAGAAAACAGACTTCGCTTGTCCTCGTTCTGGCTTATGTTCTTTTCGTTTCTTCTGCAGAAGCGAAAGAACCTAAAGCGACAGGTGCTCTAGATGTCAGTGTTAGTACACCGATAGTGACCGAGACAGGAGAGCTGTTTGCCCCTTATATGTACGTAGGGGGCAGTATAGCAATTCCTATCAGTAAGAAATTTGTGGCTATCACTGGTGGAGGGGTGCAAGTTGCCATCGGTAAAAGCAATTATGGCGCCTCTGGATTTGTAACCGGCGAGTATGTGATCAATGGATGGCTGGCTTTTGACACAACGATGTTGGTATCAACCGACATAAATCCAGCACTAAGGCCGGTCTTAGGAAGAAACCACACCTTCTTCTTAAGTGTAGGAGGAGGCCCGGTTTTCTTCCTACCCAAAGGTGTAGGGGTGGCTGTTCAGGCTACTTACGATAAAAGTCTTGATGGGCTCGGAGATAGCATAAGCCCATCACTCACGCTATCTGTTCCTTTTTGATCACTTAACCTAACCCGACTGCACATCGGTAAGGTTGCACCAAAAATTGCGTCGTGCTCGAAAGAGTTCGGCGCATTTTTTAATTTTTGGGGTGTATATAATGCGTAAAAGTAAAATTTCAATTCGCTTGCTTTTGCTTTACTAGTAACGATAATACTCCGGCTTCATCGGTCCATCTTTATCTACTCCGAGATAATCCGCTTGCTCTTCACTAATTTCGGTGAGATTTACTCCTAGTTTATCTAAGTGAAGTCGAGCAACCTCCTCATCTAGATGTTTTGGTAGTCGATAAACATTTTTTTCATATTTTTCCTTATTTTCCCACAGCTCCATTTGTGCCATTACCTGGTTGGTAAAGGATGCACTCATGACAAAGCTGGGATGGCCGGTAGCACAGCCTAGATTTACCAATCGCCCTTCGGCTAGCAGAAATATACTATTTCCGTTGTCAAAAGTATAACGATCTACTTGCTCTTTTATGCTATCCTTCTCAGCAGAAGAATTATTTAGAGCTGAAACTTGGATTTCATTATCAAAGTGGCCGATATTGCAGACAATTGCTTGGTCTTTCATTTGCTTCATATGCTCAAGCGTAATTACATCTTTGTTTCCGGTAGCAGTTACATAAATGTCAGCTTTTCCTAGCGTATCCTCGATTGTGGTTACTTCATAGCCTTCCATGACAGCTTGTAGAGCACAGATCGGATCGATCTCAGCTACTATTACACGACAGCCTTGTCCGTCCAGTGCCTGAACCACACCTTTGCCTACATCGCCATAACCGCAAACTACAGCAGTCTTGCCACCCAGCATTACATCCATCGACCTGTTTAATCCATCAACTATTGAGTGACGGCAGCCATATTTATTATCAAATTTTGATTTGGTGACTGAGTCATTTACATTTATTGCTGGAAAAAGTAGCTTATTTTCTTCAGCTAGCTCATAAAGTCTGTGTACTCCGGTAGTGGTTTCTTCTGACACTCCCTTGATATTCTCTGCTACTTTATGCCAGCGATTTTCATCTTTTTCATATTCTTTTTTTAATTTTTTGATCAGCTCTTGTTTACTTTCTGGTTTGTCAGATAAGTCCTGCTCAAGCAGCTCTGGGTTTTCTTCTAGTTCATAGCCTTTGTGTACCATCAATGTTGCATCCCCACCATCGTCTACTATCAGATCAGGACCATTTCCGTCGCCAAAGTTCAGTGCTTGTTCTGTACACCACCAATACTCTTCGACAGTTTCGCCCTCCCAAGCAAAAACCGAGATATCTTGATCAGCTATAGCTGCAGCGGCATGGTCTTGGGTAGAGAAGATATTACAGCTAGCCCAACGGACTTCTGCACCTAATGCATCCAGAGTTTCAATCAATACTGCAGTCTGGACAGTCATATGCAACGACCCCATTATTTTTACTCCTTCTAGGGGTTTATCATCGGCATATTTGTCTTTGACTTGCATTAGACCGGGCATTTCTTGTTTGGCTACTTCTATCTCTTTGTGTCCTTCATCGGCTAGGTTAATATCTGCTACTTTATAGTCTTGAGACATAATTATTTTTGTTATTTAAAAATTTTGCCAGGTAAATCTTTATTATATTCTTGCTCGAACCTTTTTTTAAAGCTGTTGTAATTAAAATTATGCTGTTGTGTTCCGTAGTTTTCTACTGCATAGACTGCAGCAGTCGATCCGATCTGGCCACAAGTTTTCAGATCTAACTCTGAGTTTAACCCGATGAAAAAGCCGGCACGATAAGCATCTCCGGCTCCGGTCGGATCTAAATTTTGTTTTGGTTTGCAGGCATCTATTTCTATCTTTTTCTCATTTGTTTTAATTGTTGAGCCTCCCGGACCTTTTGTTTTGATTAAAATATCTGCATGATTTTGTAGTTCTTGTTCGTTTATCTCCGCGGTTTTTGTAATCAGCTCAATCTCATAGTCATTGCCGATTATCGAATGAGCATTTTCTATTGCAGAGCGGATCTGGTCTTTGTCAAAGCTAGTGATTTGTTGGCCCGGATCAAATGCATATTTTATACCTCTGTCGTTACACTCTCGGCTGAACTTTACGATAGCTTTCGGCTGGGAAGGGGAGTGAATCGCATACTCTAGTTTTTCATCAAGACCATCTATTGAGAGGGTATCAGCAGAAGACAAAGCACCGTTGTGAAAAGCAGTAATCTGGTTATCTTTTTTATCGGTGGTAATATGGGCTGAGGAAGTAAGCTCATCTTCTATTTGTTGGATATAGCTGGTCTGTATGCCTTTCTGCTTTAATTGTTGCATATACTCATCTCCGTCTCTTCCTATCGGGGCTAAGATGATTGGTTGTTGGTTGAATAGATTATAGGTATGAGCAATATTGCCGGCGGTTCCACCTAGGTTTTTTTCAAGCTGCTCTATATTGAACGATACACTTAGTTTATGAATTTTGTCTTCTATAATATGATCTTCGAACTTGCCGGGAAAGTCCATAATGTAGTCGTAGCAGAGTGATCCGGTTATCAGTGTTGGCATAAGTTTATGGTTGGTTTAAAAAGTAAGTGGCCGCGCCCCCCAGACGCGGCGTTAGTCATCGTCTCCTCCCTTTCTTCTAGTTGACCTAAAAAGGTCTCCTTGCTCGGGCCAAAACCCGAGCTGTTGCTGGTCTGCCCTTTCGTTTCCTTTTTCTTTCCTTTCTTTTTGCTCTGAGGTTGTCCCCAGAGCGAAGGCGTAGCTACTCTTTTCTTCGTCCATTTTGAGTCTCCGCTCGAGTCAAGATGAACTCCAAAAAAATTATATCGATTCAAAAAATAAATTACCAGTCTAAAAAATAAAAAAAGCTTATCTTAGCCAAAGTTGAAAATAAGCAAGATGACTTTGGGTCTTTTAAAAAAAGTTGTTAAATGTTGAAGCAGACTATTGCTCTTTAAGTTTAAATCGAAGCGGCTTATCAGCCCACTCTTCAGCATACTCTACACCTATCCTTGAAGTGGTTTTGACCTGATTGTTTTTTATATTTTTATCACCTTGTTCGATCCATAGCCCGGTTTCTTTGGTGGCTGATTTATTATTATATCCCTTATCAATATCCATCTCTCTAGTCAGTATTCCCGGGCCATCATAGTCTCCGGCTGCTCTGATCAGCACTGCACAGCCCGAGTCCTCATTTTCCGTTACTATATTCAACATATCGTATATCCCATAAATTAAATATACATACCACCGGCCGGGAGGACCAAACATTACTTTGGTGCGGTCTGTCTTTCCGGAATAGGCATGGCAGGCCTTATCTTTTTCACCTAAATAGGCTTCGGTTTCTGTTATCATTACTTTCTGATTTTCCCCTTTTTGTTTTTTTACTAGGTATTTCCCTAACAGATCTCTAGCAACTTTTTTGGTGCTTTGTTCAAAATATTCTTGACCAAGAATTTTATTCATTGTATTTTTTTGAGTATAGTAATTTAAAACAAAAATAATATCAATCCACCATGGACTTAAACTCAGTTATAGACGATCCCAAAAGCTTAGAGCCTACTGATGAAGGAGGAGATGATAAAATTGACCAAATGTTATTTGATGATGATCAGACAAACCAAGATGAAAAAGAACAACAGGACACCAGAAAGGATTACTCACAACAAGAGTTGATCGAGAAGCTTGATCAGCTGAAAGAGAAGATAAGAGAAAGACACTGTAAGACATACCCGGAAGCGGATGCCTCTGACAGGCTGGAGGAGATAGAAAGACAGTCCAGCACTGTAGGACTGGAGAGCATCTCAGGCACTGTGAATGATCTTAAGTTGGATCTGGAGAATATTATACAAGAGACTGAACAAGGACTGGAAAAAGAGGCTATTCAAAAAATTAAAAATAAAGACGATCTGTCGAAGTCTGAACTAAGAAGAGGACAAAAAGAACTTCTCGATCTAGAGGAGGCGTATGAGGAAAGAATGGAAAGGCTCTGGGAGCGGGTGGAAACACTAGAGACAGAACTAGAAGAAGGAGACTCTGGCGGCAATGATTATCCGGCAGGAATGGGGGAGGTAAATGGAGGAGCTATGGGTTCATTATAGTTTTTATCTAATCTAAGAGGTGTTATAATAAATGTAGTTAATTATTAATCTTTGCCAATGGATAATTTTCTAGGACTATTCCCTCTATTGGTATCTATAGTCATATATGCATATTTTGCCTATTGCTTGATGGTAATTGCACAAAAGACCAATACGGATAATGCATGGCTAGCTTGGATACCAATAGCTAACATCTATATCTTCGTAAAAGCGGCTGGAAGGCCGGCTTGGTGGTTTATTTTAATGCTGATTCCTATTGTTAATCTGTTTGTAATGATTATTCTATGGATGGATATAGCAGGGCGGTTGAACAAGCCCAAGTGGGTAGGAATACTGATAATAATTCCTGTAGTTCAATTAATTCTTCCCGGTTATTTAGCCTTTGGTAACTAAGCGGAGAGCCAACAAACAACCATTTTTGTTTTGGGGCCGAGAGGCCCTTTTTTTGTATATTTATCCACAATTGATGCTAGTCTGTGGGGCTATATAATAAAATAGAACTGATTATATAGCTAAAATCTTATTATGTCTCAAAAATATAATACTGTCATTATCGGTGGCGGGATCAGCGGCACAGCTCTATTGTATGTTTTAAGTAATTTCTCTGATATAGACAGCTTAGCTTTGATTGAAAAAGAGCAAGAGATAGCTATGGGGGCATCTAACAAAAATAATAATAGCCAGACTCTTCACTTTGGAGATATAGAAACAAATTATACTCTAGATAAAGCAGAGAAGGTTAAGCAGGCGGCAGAGTTAGTAGTAAGCTATATCGAGGATCATAAACAAGAAGACCTATATTCCAAATCTCATAAGATGGTTCTGGCTGTAGGCGAAGAAGAGGTAAAAAGACTAGAGTCGAGGTATGATGAGTTTAAGGAGCTATTTCCCAAGCTTGAAAAGGCGGATAGAGAACGGCTAAAAGAAATAGAACCAAAACTTGTAGAAGAGAGAGACCCGGATGTACCTCTGCTCGCTTTGGTGACACCGGAGGGATATATCTTAAATTATGGTAAGCTGGCCCGCTCATTTTTAAATCAAACCCGAGAGAGTGATAAAAAAATAGATATTTTCCTCAATGAAGAGGTCGAGCAAATAAAACAGGAAGATGGTGGAGATTTTAGAATTTTAAGCGAGAAGAATGAGATATCGGCGGAAACGGTAGCTGTGGCCGCTGGCGGCTATAGTTTGAAGTTTGCTTATCAACTAGACTACGGGAAAGACTTGATAATTTTGCCTGTAGAAGGTAGTTTCTTTTGTGCAGAGAATATGGTGAATGGTAAAGTCTATATGATGCAAGACCCCAAGCTGCCTTTTGCTGCAATTCACGCTGATCCTGATGTGGAAGATCATACTGAAACCAGATTTGGTCCCGTCTCAAAAGTTCTGCCGATGTTGGAAAAGCGCAATCTAAGCTCCGTGCTAGACTTCTTTGATCTGTTTGAGCTGCGGTGGGATGCTATAGTAAGCTTGTTCAGTATAATCTCAGACCCGGTTTATTTCAGGTATGTATTGATGCAGATAGTTTATGCTATCCCGGTGATAGGTAAGCTCGCTTATTTGCAAGAGGCAAGAAAAATAGTGCCCTCTATAAAATACAGTGATCTAAAGCTTGATACCTCGATCGGAGAGATAAGACCCCAGATAGTAAATGTAAAAGAAAGATCGCTTGATTTGGGTGAGG
>JBDGRJ010000053.1:0-1432 GCA_042218115.1 Minisyncoccia bacterium
TCGGAAGATAAACTTCAGAATTGTCTAAACGATTTTAGCCAGACCGGATAAAACAGCATCACGATCTTAAACTGTAGGTACATACCCATGGGTTTATCCCTTGGATACCTACTACTTAATTTATTAATCAAACCTGGATATTAATTAATCTTTGCCAAAAATATGAACAAGAAAGAAGAGTTCAAAGATAAATTTAAAATAATAGAAGAGTATATTTATGAAATCACTAACTCTTCTCAAGATGAGTATTTTAAAAATGTTCTAAAGGAAGCCTCAAAACGAAGAGAAGTAATTAAAAACTATAAACAAGAAATTGAAGGTTATTATAATTTAAGAAATGTGTTGTCCCACAAAAAAGAATTAGGAGAGGATATGATTAGTGGGATAAATAATGAAATAGTTGAAAATGTTACTAAAATTGTTAAAAAAATTAAAGAACCACCTACTGCAAAAGAGGTTTTTGGTAAGAAAGTGATAGAAACTAAATTAGATGAAAACTTGTTGGATGTTTTAGATACTATGAAAGACATTGAAAATGGTCCGTATACCCATATTCCAGTTCGAGACAATGGTAGGTTTGTTGGTGTATTATCTGATGCAAGTATTGCAAATTGGCTAGGCTCTGGTAACAATGTTGAAATAAATAAAAAAACAACTATTAGTGATATTAGAGATTTTATAACTGACTTGCCAAATGAAAGGTTTGATTTTGTGGAAGATTCTGATTCTGCTTATAAGGTAAAGAACAAGTTCAGCAATTATATTAAAAATGAGAGAAGACTGGGGGTAATATATGTCACAGATGGTGGCGATAGAGATAAGCCGTTTGTCGGTGTCGCTACTGCTTGGGATTTGGAGTCGGATAAAGTAAAACAAATGTTATGAACAGAAAAGAAGACATAACAATTCCGATCAAAGATACGAATGGTTTTGTTAAAAGAGAAGTGGAGTTAGAGTATTTAGATGATCCTTCCTCTGGTGATTATGAGCTTATAGGAAAGGCCTATGGTACTTCAGTTGCACATTGTGTTTATCTAGCCAGGAAGTTTGAAGATGATTTTTTAGACCAAGTGTGTGGTTATAACTTTAAGTTCAGGTGGGAGGATACAGAAGAAAAGAGTGGAGCAGAAGAAGCGGTTGCAGAAAATAAAGATGCTGAGATGAAGGTTTGTTTTTATAAGAAAAAAGATTAATAATCATTATCAATAGAAGTCATTTCGAGCCTGACAGACACATCGGTTGCGAGTATTGTGTGCTGTGAGGTTGCGGAAGGGGTTAAATAAATTGTAGAACAAACTAACATGAACAAGACAATTGGTATTCTAGCTTCTAAAATGAGAATCAAGCTTTTTAATAAAATTAACTTTCATCACCCACAGCATCAAATAAGATATTTTAATACAGACCAAAAGTTTAAACCACTTGTAAACAA
>JBDGRJ010000054.1:0-4262 GCA_042218115.1 Minisyncoccia bacterium
GTTGCTGCGGCATCATGATCCACAAAGTAGTCTAGGTGCAGTGGACTAGTATCCCCTCATGTTTAGTATCCCATACCCATACCGTAGTCGTAATCTTCTTCAGACTCTTCCTCGGTAGTTGTCGCAGTAGTTTCCTGTTCTTTTGATTTTTCTTTACGTCTGGCGCCGTGGAGAATCTGAAACTCTTCGTCGATATAGTTCTCCGTTTTCACAGAAAACGAAGCTCTCTCGACGACTATCCCATTAAGCGACTGCACGTATTCGTCTTTTTCCCCTCGGGCGATTTTTCCAATCCACATTTCTTTACCCTCTGATTCAACTTCAACTTTCTTAACCACGGCGGGGTCGCCGTCGAGCCTACTCTGATCTCTGGATAAGTCAGCGAAAATCGGGTAGGTTGTCTTCGATTCATTCTTAGACATCCAGTAGAAAATCTCTGATTTCTTGGATTCATCCCTTGCGGCGTTCTCTACTTCGTCAAGTTCTATTTTAAGTTTCTCATCTTCCTCATCTTCTTCTACTTCTTTCTCCCCGCCGTCTCCGGGTTTGAGATTGATTTTCTGAACTCCTTTCCGAATAATGGAGAACACCGAACTCGCAATCCTGGAAGCTTTTCCTTGAACAATAGTTTTTATTTCTTCTTCGGATAGGTCAGAAGAAACTTCTTCAATCCGACGGTTAATTTTCTCTATTTCATCGGAATCTAAGTCATCCAATTCATCAACAGATAAAGCCTTTACTAGTTCAGGTGCGGCTTCCTCAAGTTCTTCGTCTGATATTTTGTCGAGTGAAGTCTGAGGCTCTTCTTCTTTAATTTGTTCTGCTAAAAGATCGCGAGAAGGAGTGAAAACCTCGAGGCTTAACTGTTGCCGGCTGCATCCTACGTAGAAGTCAGAGGCCTCAATCGGAGAGCCGTCGTGTACGTAAATCGATTCAATCGAGGTAGATCCTTGGGCCTGGTGGGTGGTCTGAGCATAACCGTATTCTATATTCATTTCATTTTCTTGAGGATTCATCCGGACTATCTCTTCATTAACGAGTATTTCGATTTTGTCTTTGTCCACATCGACGACCCGGTAAGGTTGCTTTTTTCCGACGGTTACCTGCTTTCCTGAGAGGGATGCTCTTCGGCGTTTTTTGTCTCGGAAAGTAATTAAGTCGCCGCGCGCGATTTGAATAGACTCTCTAGATTCGCTTTCTGTCGGAAATTCAACAGGAGGTTTGTAGTCCTCGTCCCTGGAATTATGATCGCGTAAATCAACTTCTCCAGTCTCTATATGAATTTGGCGGGCTACGGAGTTGAGCCATCGCCGAGTTTCATGAGTCGACGTAATCAGCTGGGATTTCTCAGGATCATAATTTGAAATGACTTGTTTCCCCAACTCCTTCTTATCGCTATATTCCTTCAAACAATCATACTTTTCGAGGGCGGCAATTCCCTTTCCTGATGGATCATTTCGAATAGATTCAGCAATATCTCGCTGAGCTCTAGCTTTATCTTTTTTATCAGGGGAATCCCACAGTTTCGGATTCTGACGCCAATTATCTGTACATTCGACTCCGTACTGTCGCTCGATCAGTTGTTCGAAGTCGCCGCCGGCTCCGGGAGTCTGCAGCTGCCGCGCGTCTCCAACCAGTATAAGTTGGTCGTCGAATCTTTCTGAAATTTCGACGAGGGAAGACAACTCCTTTGTGTGCGACATGCTTGCTTCGTCGAGGACAATGACTTGGCTTTCTCTGTCATTCACTCGTTCACCTTCTTTCTGCAAGTATTGATATAGAGTAGTAGAGGATATTCCGCTGGAGTCTTCGAGTTCTCGGACGGCTTGGCTACTGGGTGCTAATCCCTGTATTTCGGTTTCGTCGTCGACGAATTCGTTCAATACAGACATCATCGTCGTCTTTCCGGCTCCAGCACTAGCCTGGAGAGGCACCAAACGACGGTTCTTTTTTGATATCCCGCCGAGGGCTTCCTTTTGATTTTCTGAGGGAGTCACACCAAATTTTTCTTTGAGATTTTTTTCATTCAATCGATTTAACTTCGCTCCTATATCTTGAGGAATAAGTGAGTCTCCATCTCTGGTTTGTTCAGCGGCTTCCTGGATTTCTCTTTCTTTTTCTGCAATTTCTGGAGTGCTGAAATAAATGCGGTCGAATTTATCCGTCGACTCTATTTTCAAAAGATAGTTTGATTCATAAGCTTTCTTGATATGAGCATCGATTTCAGATTTTTCGAGAGACTCCATACCGCGGCGGCGGCGTTCCCTCATGTAGTATTTCGCCACATCAGTTTTGTCGAAAACTTTTTCCTCGTCAGTAAGACGTTCGAGAGCATACTCCATCGCCGTCCCTGGATTTTTTTCCCTATTTTCCTCTTCATAATGTTGCGCAAGACGACTAAATCGGGTATCTCCTGAAGAAAGTTTGTCTCGAGAAAGTCTATCCCAGTCTGTTTTTTGTTCGTCGTCGAATCCACCTACTTCCCGAAGTCGTTTAGTGATATTTGCATATTCCTCATCTGGATCAATTGATTTGTAATAACTGTCTCGACCGGAAAGCCATGCCTCAAAATCTGTCTCTACATTAGCGGCTTTGTTTTCGAGGATTTTCTGACCGCGGTTACTGAAAGCTTCTATCTGCCATTCGTCGTACCCCTTAAGTTCAAACTGAATCGAGTTTCGTTTCACAGCCGCTTCAGTTTCAAGCCCTATTTTCTCCAAGTTATTTCTTAAAGTCTCTTTATAAACCTCGTCGATATACTCTTTCGATTGTTCAACCTGAGTCGTATCAAGGCTCCGGTACCCGTCAACTTCTGGGCAATACCCAAAATTCGGGGTAGTCAAATGACTGTGAAGGAGAGGATCACTTCTACCTTCCTGGGGGGAAGCAATACTTTCATCGTACTTAATAGTCATAGCATCACATTCTCCCACTTGACCTTGGCCTAAGTTGGCTTGTAGTTTGTCGTGGATTTCCTCTTCAGCTCGATCCACTGCATCCTGGTGAGCTGCAACAATCTTCATCCGGAGTTTTTGGGGTAAGGAGTCGTCGTAAACAGCCATACCTACGGATTTCGGTGCTGATAGCACGAAATCAACGTAGGCATTGTGGTTTTTGTAGGTTCTGGGTCGAGCCTCGTCTCCCCCTGGAGTTTTACCTTCATAGATTATGTTCTGATATTCTTCTCCTGATAAATTCTCGCCGTCGACGTCGAAACGTTCAGCAAGCGATCCGGACGCTCGCCGAAACCGGAACGGGGTAAGTTCCTCGACGTCTGGTAACCTGTCGACAGAGTCTCCTTTAGAGGTACGAACTCTCGCGATTGGGTCTTGATTACGATGTTTTTCCGGTGACGAACCTCCTGCGCCGCCTCCTCCCTCCGGATCAACAGAGCCGTAAGACGTGTAATGCGACCCCATCATAATTGGAAATCCCAGATATGTCCAGTGTGGACTGATTGGTTGATTTTTCTTTTCATTTGCAGGTAGTTAATTCTTTTTCTTGAACGCGCGCGTTTGGTCGCGCGCGCTGGAAGAATTTGGTCCGTCGTCCGGAGTCCTCCGGATGCGGCGAGCTGGCGCTCGCCGGTCGGGTCGAGGACCCGTGTGAGGGTCCCCGCTTCCGCCGCTGTGCGCGCCGCGGAGCGGCGCTCCTCATGGTTAGCGGGGGATGTTGATGTCGAGCAGGGGTGAAAGTCGGCCGCCTCAATTTCTGGTAAAATACTTATGGGCGGAGGGCGTTTATCCGGATGCCTTAGGTCCGGGCTTAAACGCCCTTTTACGAGAATAATAATGATCAGCTTTGTCTGTATCGAATTTAGTTTTATTTTTTATTAGGATATATAAATAAATTTGTCAGACGCTGGGAGGGGTTTACGAAATTTTGGTGTGGTTTACGAAATTTTGGTGTGGTTTACGAAATTTTGGTGTGGTGTAGAGACTAATGAAATAGTGGGGGGAGGGTGTGGAAATAGCTGTTTTCAAAGCAAAAAAAGAAAGATTGCTGTATTTCTAGTGGAGCGTCCGATTATAGGTGCGGAAACCGGGGGTGTGTGTCTGCCAAAACGGTGTGGTTTCGGAAACATCGGTGGCTTTGACAGAAGGTTCTGGAAATAATGGTGTGTGTGTGTCTTGAGAGTTTTTCTAGCACAGGTTGTCGGTATAGTCTATAACTGGAACGAATGGTGTGTGTGTGTCTGCCTTAGGTTTTAGAAAGATCCATAATCGTTATACTGGTTATAGTGGTTATAACTGTTGTAATGG
>JBDGRJ010000055.1:0-1853 GCA_042218115.1 Minisyncoccia bacterium
TAGGTTCCCGATCCTGATTTTTCAGTATTAGCTTCAAAATCATCTCTATCATCAATCGTGCTGTTCAAATCAGTTTCATTCAAAGCCAAGTCTCCAGACTTATTGTAAAGGTAATTTCCGGTCAAATTCCATTTAGAACCATTGCCACCAATGTCACTTTCATCACAAATCTCCGTCCCATCCTTCAAAACAATACAGCTATCGTTATTAACTCTCCAACTTTCCCCAATTGAGTTTGTGGCATTTATTAAATCTCCTTGCGGATCTACATTCTTAAACCAAAAAATGGCAGACTGTGTGCTATTGGTTGAATAGACCGCCTCTTCACCTGTAGTTACATTAACTTTATCGGGAATACAATTACCGTTAGTACTTATGGTTCCCTTAACACCCCCACTAATAGTACAGCTACCACCGACATTTATCTCACAACCATCCTTTAAACTATTGTTATAATCAGCCCATCCATCAGGACAAGTTGAACCGCAACTATTAGAATTATAAACTGCATATTTTGCAGAATAACCAAAAAGCCCCCCGTCAGGATCCCAGCCCGCAGAATCATTTATGGGCCCCCTAGCATCTGTGCTTGTATCGCTAACATCAACCTCACAAACCTCTGTACCAGAAATCGTGTCTTGGCTACTGTTTCCCGAACAAGAAGTATAGCCATTCCTACATGTAGTGGTACATTCTGCAGAATTGGACTCATAAGCAAACTTCCCTGCTAAACACTTAGTCTTTCTGTTCCATCCATCACAAGTAGAGTTGGTTTGACACCAATAATTACCGTTATTGTCACAAAAAGGCTCGTTGCTCCCTCCATCATCGCTGAAACAATTAACAACATAACCAGGGCCATTGTTAGAATCCCTTATGTTAAAAGAATTACTATAAGCTGTTGTGTTGGAGGAAGGATCCAGAGTATTGTTGGCCAAATCTGCCGTAGGGAAACACTGGGTAGTACTTGTACCACAAAAATTACTTGGCTTACAAGAAGAGGCTCCTGCTTCTTTAGCACATTGAGAAGGGTCACCTACATAATAGTCGTCTGTACTAGGGTCTAATTGAGCGGCAGTAAAAGAGGCAGAAAGAGCTAAGGCTAAAGCTATCGAAAACATTAATACCAAACATGAAAAAACTTCATTTTTCCTCTTTTCGCTCATCATTCTGTAAGGCAAAACTTCGTCGATTTAAATTCTTTTCTTTACTAATAGCTGCAACATGCCAGATGACGTTCGGGAGACGCGCAACTGGTTGCAGCTCCATTTCCTCCAGTACTTGAGTTGAAATACCAATAATTCCCTTGTGGTGCTGATGAACCACTGCTCTCACTAGTAAATCCATCGCAATCATTAACCGGATTACCGGAAGGATACTTAGACCCTCCTGCTATTATCCATGCATATTTTCCATTTAAGCCCACATTACCAGATTCGTAAGCTCTTGAAATCTCAAATTCGTTGCAGAGATGGCTTCCGGAATACTCTTGATTGCAAATTTGATTTGCTGCAGCATACCCTCGCAGAGAACCATTAGTGATATTTCCTGTATACTTACCGGATGTGAGATTAACAGCAGAAGGAACAGCCCCTCCACTAGAGCCACTAATAACATTGCCGTCACTATCAACAAAGTTTTCTGCTGTAATATTTCCTGAAGCATTTATTGAACCATTGACTTGCAACCTATTTCCGTAAGTTTTGTTTGTACCCAAAGAAACATTATAACTAGAGTTTTCCGGATAAAGGTCTCCTGATGAAAGATTCCAGAAATTAGTGCTTCCGTTAGACCTAGAATCAATCGTGCTATTAAGATAGGTCTCATTGAAATCCAAAACTCCCGAAGAGTTT